>JABMOS010000009.1 GCA_013203185.1 Fidelibacterota bacterium
ATCTTGAAGATGCGTTGTGCTTTCAGGTCCTGCAATGAGAGCGAGCCGAACCCCGTCAGATCCGGAAGGAAGCAGTGGTAAGCATTGTAATCGTGTGTCGGATTCGCCTGAGGCACGCGCATCTTTGAGATCAGCTATTTTTCACCTAATTGGAAAGTCCCATAACGTGTCTGAGCAAGAACCTGCATATATAGTATCCTCCCTGAAATACCGTCCCCAGACGTTTGAGGACATGGTTGGCCAGGATCATGTTTCAAGAACATTGAGAAACGCACTGATCAGACACAGACTGGCAAATGGGTATATCTTTACAGGCCCCAGAGGCGTTGGTAAAACCACATCAGCCCGAATTCTGGCCAAGGCTATCAATTGTGAGAACCCCATCGATGGGAATCCGTGCAACTCGTGTAACCACTGTGTTGAAATTACAGCTGGACGGAGTCTTGATGTTCAGGAAGTTGACGGCGCTTCAACACGAGGTATTGATGCTATCAGAGAATTGCGGGAGGTTGTAAAGTATCCACCTACAAACTCCAATTATCGTGTTTATATCATTGATGAAGTTCACATGCTCACAAAAGAAGCCTTCAATGCACTTTTAAAAACGCTAGAAGAGCCTCCACCGCAAGTCCTGTTCATATTTGCTACTACAGAACCTCAGAAAGTTCCTCTCACTATCCTTTCACGCTGCCAGCGTTATGATTTTCGCATGATTTCCACGGAGACCATGGTGGCACGTCTAAAAATGATCAGTGACAAAGAGGGCATTTCGATTTCAGAAGAAGGGCTCGCGCTTATTGCCCGAAAAGCAGCAGGAAGTTTGCGAGATTCTTTGAGTCTCCTGGATCAGGTTTCTGCGTTTTCAGAGGATGAAGCCTCAATTGATCTTGTGAGAAGAGTTCTGGGCGTCCTTGATGCTAGTATATATTTTGAATTAATGCACAATGTAGCCAGTCAGTCTCCTGAGAATCTGATGAATCAGGCCAATATGCTATTTTCAAGAGGGATCAGTATATCTGAATTCTTACATGGTCTCAGTGGACACATTCGAAATCTACTCATCGTTAAGGTCGCTGGAATCACCGATTACCTGGATGTTTCAGATACTGATGCTAAGGCCCTGGAAGAACAAACTAAATATTTTGAAGAGCGTGATCTACTGCGTATGCAGAACATTGTGCTTGAAACGGTCCGTGAACAGCGATTTGTAAGCAACCAACTGGTCTCTGTTGAGCTTATGCTTCTGAAGCTTGCTAGAAGTACTCGTGCTCTGGACCTGGATGCGATTCTATCAGGTAAAAGTGCTCCAGCACCTGTCGTACCAAAAGCAGTTCCAGCATATTTAAGTTCTCCAGCAGAACAAGGTGAATTGCCTCCTAAGAAGACCACGCCGGCACCTAAGCCTGAGCCAGAGCCTGAGATTATTCCTGAAACTTCTGAAGTGGTTGAACCTGCAGCAGTTGTTGAAGAAGTCATGACAACCGAGCAGGTACCATCTGTAGAACCAGAATCTGTTGAAGAGACTATACCTGAACCCCCAGCTGAGCCCACTGCAGAACTTGAAGAAACACCAGTATTGGTCAATACGCAGCCTGAGCCAGAGATCGCCAAAGAAATTATAACTGAACCAAGTCCGGAGCCACTTCCAGAAGCTGAAGAAGCACTAGTATCTGAAAGCAATCCGCCAGAATCTGAGAAACCCAGTGAGATGAAAATTGAAGAACTCCTGAAGCATTGGGATAAATTTATTGAGAGCCTGAGTAAAATTAGCCGCTCCACAAGCGCATTTATGAGTGAGGGGACACCTGCAAGTTTTGAGAAAGATTGTCTCACCGTCTCATTTGCCCCTGAGCAAAAATATCATATCCAAACATTGAGTAAGAATACTGAAGAGATTCATAAGATCGCTTCAGAAGTATTCGGAACAAAAATGACTATTCTGCTATTAGAAGAAAATGGTCGTAAACCAAAACAACGCAAAGAAGATGAAATTCTTGCTCATCCAACATCTCAGCATCTTCTAGATATATTTGATGGTGAGATCATCGATGAGTAGAATTTGAACATGTATAGGAGATACCTCCAATGATGCCAAAAGGCGGAATGGGAAACCTTTTAAAACAAGCCCAGAAAATGCAAAAAGAAATGGAAATCGCTCAAAATGAGCTGATTGCCATTGAAGTAGAAGGCTCCGCCGGCGGCGGAATGGTCAACGTTAGAGCCAATGCCAAGATGCAGATCTTATCCATTAAAATAGAGCCAGATGTTCTGGCAGATGATGTGGATATGGTTGAGGATCTTGTGCTTGCTGCAGTGAACCAAGCCCTTACAAATGCACAGGATGCAGCCAACTCAAGAATGTCACAAGTAACTGGTGGTATGATTGGTGGAATGGGTGGACTCAATATTCCCGGACTTGGATGAAAATACTTCCTGACAGTCTTGAGCGAATCACCGAGCAATTTTCACGCTTCCCGGGAATTGGCAAGAAAACTGCCCAAAGAATGGCCTTCCAGCTTATTGAGTGGGATCCAGAGGATGTTCAGCGGCTGGGTGAGGTTATCATTCAGAGCACTGAAAAACTGAGAAAGTGCTCCATTTGTAATCTGATCACCGAAGCTGATCCGTGCCCAGTGTGTCTTGATACACGAAGAGATGAATCCATACTCTGCGTTGTTGAAGATTCTAAGGATGTGGTTGCCATCGAAGAGACAAGTCGATTCAGTGGTAAGTATCATATTCTAGGGGGTGTTCTTTCACCTCTTGAAGGAATAGGTCCTGACCAGTTGAATATTCGAAACCTTCTCGGACGCCTGGAGAATGTCACTGAAATAGTCATCGCAATGAATCCCAGTGTGGAAGGGGAGACAACTTCGTTGTATTTAGCGCGGCTCCTTCAGGATAAAGATATAAAAGTAACCCGTCTTGCAAGAGGAATTCCCAGCGGGGGTGATCTTGAGTATATTGATGGCGTAACCTTAGGGAGAGCTCTGGACGACAGGCATGAATTAACATGATACACAATTTACCAAATATTCTGACTATTTTTCGAATCGTAATTACACCACTCATCGTATGGTTGCTCATCGGCTTTGATGGATTGGTTCTCCATGCTCTGGCTCTCGTATTATTTATCATCGCCTCACTCACCGACTTATTTGATGGCATAATTGCTCGCAAACTTCAGGTGGTAAGCGAGTTTGGCAAATTTATGGATCCTCTCGCAGACAAGATTTTGGTAAATAGTACCTTCATTACGCTTAATATTTTAGATGTCATGCCCATCTGGATTACTGCTGTCATTATCCTCAGAGATGGTCTGGTTACCTTACTACGATGGGGCATGTTGGCAAACGGTGTCTCAATGAATACCAGCCGCATGGCCAAATTAAAAACAGTTTTTCAATACATCTCCATGTATGTGGGATTAATCTTCATCCTCCTCGGGCATTTTGAGTCTCTGGACATAATTGTGGCCTGGGTAGAGGAATGGTTTGTCACTGAGACCATTTTTACACTTACCGGCCTGGTCACTGCCTTGACAGGTTTCAATTATTTATGGATAAATAGGGCCTTCCTTCAATCCCTCTTTTCGAAAAGCAAATGATTCAAATTTTACGCGGCTTTACTTCAGTTGGATATGTAGGTCTAATACCCGGAGCGCCAGGTACATATGGCTCTCTGGTGACCCTTCCCATAGCCTATTATTGGAGCACACTGGTTACTGATAATCCTTTTATAACATTGGGGTTTATTGCCATTCTAACCTTGCTGGGTGTCATTGCCTCAAATAAGGTTGGAACACATCTGGGGGTTGAAGATCCAGGTGAAATTGTTATTGATGAGTTGGTTGGACAATGGATAGCTGTGCTAGCCATTCCAGCACATTGGGGGTTTTGGCTGGGAGCATTTATTCTTTTTAGAGTGTTTGATATCTGGAAACCATGGCTCATCGATAAATCTCAGCATTTGCCAGGTGGTATCGGCGTTATGATGGATGATGTGTTGGCAGGATTAGTAGCCCTGGCAATTATTCAAGGGGCTGCAGCACTGTTATGAAGCAATTAACGGCAATTACAATTTCAATTGGTGATGAATTATTGTCCGGCAAAACCCTGGATTCCAACAACGCATTCATCTCTAAGCAATTGGATCTTATTGGAATTCCTGTCATCAAGAAAATCATTATTGGAGATGTTCCCCAGGATATAATGGATTCGCTAGACTGGGCATTTGCTCAAGCTGACGTGGTGACTTTAACAGGTGGCCTGGGACCAACACATGATGATATTACCAAATCTGTCCTGTGTGACTATTTTGAAGTTGGATTGAAGTTATACCCCGATTTATTGGAGAACCTGAAAGAACGCTTCGCAAGAAGGGGATTTAAATTTTCTGAGTCAAATGCCTCTCAGGCTGAATATCCTGAAAATGCAAGTATCCTGGACAATCCATTGGGGACGGCCCAGGGCATGCACATTCGTCATGAGGGGAAACATTTGTTTGTCATGGCTGGTGTACCCAGGGAGATGGAGATTGTAACCACTGGCCAAATCATTCCCATTCTATCAAAATTGACACAGCGGTCAATTTCCAAGGTGGATATCCACGCCATTGGCGTGCCCGAATCTACCCTATATGAGCTAAGCAAGCCTGTTTTGGATGAGTATTCTGACCTTAAAGTTGCTTATTTGCCCAAACAGGGGATGGTTACGATACGAGTATCTTTTCCGTCAAACTCATCTGAGGCTGACCAAAAACTGGCTGACGAGATATACCTGAATATCCGGGATCTTAAGCCCAAAAATATTTATGGTCGAGATGATGAATCACTACCTATCCTCATCGGTAGACTTCTCAAAGAAAAACAAGCCAGTGTCACTACGGCGGAATCATGTACAGGGGGACTAGTTGCCAGCCTCATTACAGATATCAGTGGCAGCAGTGACTATTTTCAAACTGGCTTTGTGACCTATGCTAATGAGACTAAAATGTCTCTGCTCGGTGTTCTAGAAGAGACGCTCTTTGAGCATGGTGCTGTTAGCGAAGCTACTGTCTCGGAAATGCTTGAGGGGGCCTTGAATAGAAGTGGTGCCGATTATGCGATTGCCATATCAGGTGTGGCTGGACCTACGGGGGGAACTGAAGAAAAACCAGTTGGAACCGTATATGTTGGCGTAGCTGGTAGGGGACATCAACAGATTAAACGCTTCCAATTCGGGAATAACCGTATCCTCAACAAGGAAATGAGCGCCTTCTCTGCACTTAATATGTTGAGATTACTGCTTGAGGAAGCACAATCATGAGTGAAATAAGAACTTTTCTCGCCTTCCCTATTCCCAAGGAAATCAAGGGCTACTTCAAAAACATGTTGGTGCCCATCATTGATAAGCAGGACAAAATTAATTGGGTCAAACGAGAGAATATTCATATCACGCTAAATTACCTTGGTGAAACGGACTCAGATAATATTGAAGAACATGCCAAACACATTGAGGCCGTGGTTCATGAGTTTCCTCCATTCAGGCTGGGGACTACAGATACTGGGATATACCCTCATGCAAATGCGCCCAGAGTGTTGTGGGTTGGATCTTCACCATATGATCTGACGCTAAGCTCATTTAAGCAAAAACTGGATACAAAATTAGCCCATTTAGGTTATACACTTGATAAACGTCAATTTCAACCGCATATTACGCTTGCTCGCGTCAAAACAATCTCACGCAAAAGCTCCTTTATCCATAAATTTCTAACTGCTGAAGTTCGAGAATTTGATTTTGAAGTGGATACAGTATTGTGGATGAAAAGTACTTTGACGCCAAGTGGTGCAGAATATGAAGAATTGAAATCATTTAAATTTAATAGTGGAGGTCAGTGATGAGTACTACTCAGGGGAAATCAAAAGATAAAGATAAAGCAATAGAATTAGCCGTCTCCCAAATTGAAAGACAATTTGGAGCAGGGGCTGTTATGAGGATGGGTGAAGACCAGATGAACCTGGCTGTAGAGGCCATTTCTACTGGAGCGCTGTCCCTGGATGCTGCCCTGGGAGTTGGTGGTGTACCCCGCGGGAGAATTATTGAAATCTACGGCCCAGAATCGTCTGGTAAGACCACTCTGGCTCTCCACATCGTAGCCAATGCCCAGAAAACCGGAGGCTATGCTGCTTTCATTGATGCTGAACATGCACTGGACCCCAAATATGCCAGTCAACTTGGTGTAGATGTCAAAAATCTACTTATTTCACAGCCTGATTCAGGTGAACAGGCATTGGAAATTACAGAAACCCTGGTTCGAAGTAATGCATTGGATGTCATTGTAATCGATTCTGTAGCCGCGCTGGTTCCACGGGCTGAGTTGGAAGGTGAAATGGGAGACAGCCATATGGGTCTCCATGCCCGTCTCATGTCTCAGGCACTCAGGAAATTGACAGGCGCAGTTTCAAAGTCAAACACCTCTGTCATCTTTATCAATCAAATCCGTGAGAAAATTGGTGTTATGTTCGGAAGTCCTGAAACAACTACAGGTGGACGAGCATTAAAATTTTATGCTTCAGTTAGAATGGATATTCGCCGCATAGGGTCCTTAAAAGATGGTCAGGACAATATCGGTAATCGTGTTCGGGTGAAAGTGGTGAAGAATAAGATGGCACCACCATTTCGCGAGACAGAATTAGATATCATGTTTGGTAGGGGATTCTCTTTCGAGGGTGATATTTTAGATCTAGCCTTACAGGCAAATCTGGTTCAGAAAAGTGGATCATGGTTTAGCTATGGTGAAGAACGTTTGGGTCAGGGAAAAGAGAATGTTAAAAATTTCTTTATGGAGAACCCAGATCTTATGGCCAAAATAGTCGGTGAAGTTCGTCTCTTCCTAGGAATGGATACAGCAGACGAAAAAGCTGAATAGTCCCATGTAACAAATTAATGAATTAGTGGGCTGCCATAAGTAATGGGAGCCCATTTTTTTTATTCAACCGCAAAGACCACAAAGTTC
This sequence comes from Fidelibacterota bacterium, assembly GCA_013203185.1. GTDB lineage: Bacteria > Fidelibacterota > UBA8477 > UBA8477 > JABMPR01 > JABMPR01. The sequence continues at coordinate 6,997 of JABMOS010000009.1, forward strand.
GCAAAGACTATTTAATTATGAATGATTTCTCCGAGAATGAACTTTCTGAAAAGATTATCGGTGCGGCGATTGAAGTTCATAAGGAACTTGGCCAGGGCTACTAGAATCAGCATATGAAGCTGCACTATTTTTTGAATTGAACTCAATGGATCTTTTTGTACAGAAGCAGGTGCCCGTTCAAACTGTTTATAAAGGACAAAGTCTGGATATTGGGTTCAGGATAGATTTATTGGTGGAAGATAAAGTGGTCATCGAGCTAAAAGCGGTAGAACATATTTCAAATATTCATTTAGCTCAAACTCTTACCTATCTAAAAATATGCAAGAAGAAGTTAGGCCTGATACTGAATTTCAATGTGAAGTATTTAAAATCTGGTATCAAGAGAGTGGTAAATGGACTATAATTTAGAGCATGTAGTCGATACACTCAGCGCTCTATGCGTATTTTGCGGTTAACTAAGTATAATTGGTTTGTTGTTAATGCCTAAAATTACCAAAATCACACAACAGAAGAAACTCAGCGAGAGATTTAATCTTTTCGTAGATGGAAAATTTGAGCTTGGTGTTGACGGCTCACTCATCGTTAAGTACGATATCAAAGTCGGGGATGAGTATACAGAGAAACTCAAGCAATATCTCGAAAACGATGATCGCATCGAAATTGCCTATATCGGTTTGATCAACTTTATTGCCTTTCGAGAGAGATGTGAATATGAAGTCAAGGAGTGGCTGTACAAAAAGAAATATGCAGATTTGGCAGATGAATTAATTACTCGCCTCACGGATCGCAACTATTTGAATGACGAACGATTTGCCAGATTATTCATAAAAGATCGCGTGAAGATCCAGGGCTGGGGTCCCATTAGATTAAGACACGAGTTGAATGCAAAACGAATAGCCAAACAGATTATTGAGTCTGAGATTGAAGCCATTTGTGAATACTTTGATTTCAATGAAATGGCCCACGATTTAGCTGAGCGAAAATTAAAAAATATAGCAAAACCAACCTACAAAGATAAAAAACGATTGTGGAGCCTGCTCCAACGCCGAGGTTTCGAAGGTCCATCCATCACCTTTGCCCTTCAGAGCTATACCTTTGTCAGCGATGACAAAACTACCTGATATTCTAATCCTGTAACTCATATTTCTATTTGGTGAATACACGTTCATCTCCTATGTTTGGGCAACCCCCAAACACGTAGGTAAGATGTACAAAAGTATCATGAGCTTTGTGATACCGCGTCCAATGATATTGGTATCACTTCTATTTATTCTAGGTATTGTAATTCAATGGAATCTCAATGTATCCCTTTGGATCCTCGTTTTGATTACCATTGTTTGTATTGTTCTAGCTCCCATGAGCAGGAAGCCTGAGATATTGCTCCTTCTCCTTGTGCTATCTGGATGTTTCAGAGTCGCTTTTGAAAAAATGTTACCTGTGACCCATCTCTCACTGTTTAAGGCTAAAGCTGATTCAATCTTTGTTGTAAAGGCAATTGTCTTAGAGGTGGGAGAGACACAAAAAGGCACTCCAAAGTTTATGATTCAACCGGAGACGATAGATAATAAGGACATCTCAGGTGGATCTATACTCCTCTACTCAAAAGATATTCAGCAGACTGTAAGTCCCGGGGATACGCTGTTCGGTCGTTTGCAACTGAACAAGCCGCGTGATAAAAGGAACCCTCATGAATTTGATTATGCCAGGTATCTGGCAGGTAAGGATGTTTATTATGAAGCATTTTTAGAGGATGCTGGGGAGGTCAGCGTTTATCCCAGGGGTGACACTTCCGTACGCCTCTTCATGCAGGATGTGCAAGGTATGATTTCCAGACACTTCCACGAATATTTGACGCCTCGATCAGCAGGGATCCTATCTGCCTTAATCCTCGGTGAGAAAAGTGAGATTGAAGAAACAACTAGAAATGATTTTGCCAACACAGGTGTCATCCATGTCCTGGCGGTAAGTGGACTACACGTTGGGTATGTGTCGCTCATTCTCATCACCATCTTTGGCTTAGCTCGGTTGCCTCATCAAATACAAATGGGCTGTGTAATCATGGGATTGTTCTTTTATGTCGGACTTACGGGTTCAGCGCCTTCGGTCATGCGGGCATCCATCATGGCTTCCCTCATGATTGTGGGAGGTTTGCTTGAACGTAAACCAGATATAATCAATATTCTTGCTTCTGCCGCTTTTATCATATTAATCATTTCCCCAGAACAATTAAATAATATTGGATTCCAGCTTTCTTTTTTAGCGGTGTTGAGTATTGTAACTTTATTTCCTGTCTTCAAAGGAATGGTTAGTGGTCTTCAAATATCCAGAAGTGGATTTGGAAAATTGATCAGTCCACTCCTTGATCTCTTCCTTGTCTCACTTGCCGCCCAACTTGGTACCCTGGCTATAACCATCTTTTACTTCCAGAAGATTCCTATTATAAGCCTGGGCGCAAATCTTGTAGTGGTTCCACTGATAGGAGTAATCGTAGCCACAGGCATGAGCTTTCTGATCCTGGGATCGTTTTTCCCTATCCTGGCTCAACTGTGGGCAGCTACTCTAGAAGGTGCCATCGACATTATGCTCTGGTTCGTTCAATTTTGCGCTGGTGCTGACTGGGCCTACATCACAGTAAGATCAATTCAACCTTATGAGTTAATACTTCTATTAACAGCTATTTTTTCAATCACAGTAATAAAGGGTGGAAAGCTCATCAAGTTCTGGCTTATCCTGGTGTTGCTTTGGCTATGCGCCCAATCATGGCAATCCTTGCTAAAAGACCCGCATCTCGAAATGGTGGTTCTGGATGTGGGACAGGGTGATGCCATCCTCATCCATGCGCCCAATGGAAACACCATTCTCATCGATACTGGCCTAAGATTTGGGGGAAAGGATATGGGGGAGGATGTCATTCTACCATATATGCAATATCGTAATTGGTCAAAGTTAGATTTGCTGGTAATGACACATCCCCATAACGACCATATAGGTGGCGCCCAATTTCTAATAGAGAACATTGAGGTTAAGAAGGTACTTATGCCTGAGATCGAATATGAATCATATGGCTATGAGAAATTATGCGACATCATTGACACAAAGAAAATCCCTTCTTCATCAGTATTCGCAGGCTATACAGATTCCACTCTTAAACCTATATATTTTAGGGTTACCGGACCTAGGCGTTATGATCATGAATCACGACCTTCAAACATCAACAATACATCCATCGTCATACAACTATTCTATGGCGAATCAAGTGTGTTGCTCCCAGGAGATGGAGAAGAACGTATTGAGCATGATCAGCTTCACCTGGGCGGACTATTAAAAAGTGACCTTATAAAAGCACCCCACCATGGATCAAAAACGAGTTCAACTCAGGAATATATCAATCTTGTGAAGCCCCAGGTTTGCCTCATTAGTCTTGGGCTGAAGAACAAATTCAGACATCCTTCTAAAGTAACATTGGACAAATATGAACAGCTTGGGTCTGAGATACACAGGACCGACCTAGAGGGTGCCCAAATATATCGGAGTGATGGAAAAAAATGGTATCGAGATGAGTGGAAAGATAAATATTAATTGATTAACGGTTTCGATATGGTAGGTATTGTACGATATTGAATGCCAACACTTTCACTATATGGAGCAACAGATGTGGACCCCAATACTAATTAAAAACGCCAGATGTGTCTCATCCAGCGGTATCGTTCAACAGGATGTTCTACTAAAGGATGGAATAATTGCACAGTTAGGCCAATTAAAAGAGTCTACAGCAGAGAAGGTGATTGATGGCACCCATCTCTATCTGTTGCCTGGAGCGCTGGATCCACAAGTTCATTTTCGGGATCCAGGGTTGACACACAAAGAAGATTTGAGAACTGGATCCATGGCAGCTGCTTCTGGAGGAGTCACAAGTTTCTTTGACATGCCCAATACCAAGCCATCTACGATAACCATTGAAGCCATGTCTGAGCGAAAAAGAGTTGCTTCCGAAAAATGTGTGGTGAACTACAATTTTTTCATTGGAGCTACCAATACCAATCTGGAAGTCCTTAATGGGGTTGAGAATGTGCCTGGCATAAAAATATTTATGGGTTCTTCAACTGGGGATTTACTGGTGAATGATTCAAAGGACCTGGACAATATCTTTGGCAATGGATCTCGCTTGATTGCTGTCCATGCAGAAGACGATGAAATCATTAACGCAGCGACAGAGATATATAAAAATTCTACAGATTTTAACCACCATCAATTTGTCAGACCGGCTGACGCTGCATTAAAAGCAACGACTCTGGCAGTGGAGCTGTCCATCAAGTATCAACGACGTCTCCACATTTTACATATGACCACCATGGATGAGGTGCGCTATCTCGAAATTCAAAAATCGAAGGCTCCCATCTCCGCAGAAGTTTGTCCCCAACATTTTCTATTAAGTGCACCCCATGTTTATCAAAAATTAGGGGCTTATGCTCAAATGAATCCTCCCATCAGGGATAAGCAACATGGTGAAGCTCTCTGGGAGGGCCTGGTGAATGGTGTCATAGACTGTATTGCTACTGATCACGCACCACATACCCATGAAGAGAAGGCCAGCCCCTTTGGCTCAGCTCCCTCTGGAATGCCAGGGGTGGAAACATCATTACCCATGCTGCTTGATCGTGCAAATCGTGGATTATGCCGATTAGAGGATGTGGTGAAGTGGATGTGCGAAAAACCTGTAGAACTATACAAGGTCAAGAACAAGGGCCACATTAAAGCAGGCTATGATGCGGATCTTGTCTTGGTAGACATGGGGAAAAAGCACTCCATTGAAAATGGGAAACTCTGGACAAAGGTTAACTGGAGTCCCTATGATGGCTGGACGACTCAGGGATGGCCAGTGACCACTATTGTGAATGGACATATTGTTTTCCAAGATGGTGAAATCGATGAAAGTGTCAAGGGGAGAGAAGTTTTAATCGACGCCTAGATCTTGGGAAGGTGGTTCTCTAAAAGTGTAAACAGTGCATTGGCAATCAGGGCATGCCCCTCGCGGTGAGGATGTATCTGATCATCTGCCCATTCTGATGCTGGCTTTATGCTCACTGCGCTATCAAATACCTCTTGAATATCAAGCACAGGTATTTCAAATTTTTCCCCAAGAGCTTTTACGACACTGCAGTACTCCTGCATGACCACATAAAATGCTTCAGTTTTCAAATCCGAAATAAGATATGGTGTCAATAGGAAGAATTGAGCCCTAGGTAAGTCGGTGCGAAGATTTTGTATGAGCATCTTAAGACCAGTTTCATATTTGTGCAAATCACTATTCGCGAGTCCAGAGATGAAATCGTCATGGGCATCATTAATTCCGATTTTTATAACCACCGCATCAGGTTGATGATCCAAAACATCAGTGTGATAGCGGTTGAGTAGGTCTCCAACCATATGTCCATTCACGCCTGAATTAACGAAAGTGATACCTTCCAAATAGTGTTCCATAGCAAACAAATCTTTCAAAATGGATACATACCCATCCCCAAGAGGATGAATAGCAGTTCGGTTGCCTGCAGTAATAGAATCCCCAAAAAAGAGCAATTTAGATATCATGCTGTTACCTAGAAATGACTTGATATATCCTTGAGCTCCTTCTTGTGAATATCTGGTACCTCAACATTTTCTGCAGGGTGACCAACTACAAGTAGGAGGAACGGCTTCTCACCATCAGGACGGTTTAAAATTTTTGTCAGGAAATTCATTGGACTGGGCGTATGGGTCAATGTCGCAAGGCCCACATTATGGAGTGCTGTGATAAGTACTCCAGTCGCTATGCCGACGGATTCTTTGGCATAGTAATGCTTCGTTTTATTTCCCGTTTCATCAAGGGCATACTTTTGCTCAAAAATGGCGATGAGGACAGGCGCTTTCTCAAGGAAGGGCTTATGGGCATTGGTACCCAGGGGTTCAAGTGTTTCCAACCATGTATCGCCAGCTCGTCCTGCGTAAAAATTTCGCTCCTCTTCCTCTGCTGCCATGCGGATTTGGTTTTTGATGAAAGCATCTCGAATGACAACAAAATGCCAGGGCTGCTGATTGGCTCCGCTTGGCGCCGTACCAGCTGACCGTATACAATTATCGATGACGTCTTGTTGCACATCTTGGTCAGAAAATTCTCTTATGGTTCGCCTGGAGCGTATGAATTGATAAAATTGGTCGGAACGGGAAGACATTTCCGCATCAGTCAGATCCATGGGTTTTGCATACGGGATGAATTTCTTATTCATTGGGGGCCTCTTAGAATGCTTAGCGTTTCTAATAAAGTAATCGGTGTAAGGAAGCATCCATGCTCATTTTGAGAGTAAGTGAGGAAGTAATTATAATTTGACATATACCCGGTTGAACTATTACAGCCTCTTCTTTGCAAAAGCCGGCCCTGATGGAGTTTTTAGATATCTCTCAAAGGCAATGGCCATCTCTTTGAACTGAAAAGCGCGATAAGTTTTAATTATCCATGGTTTGTACCTAGATGAATATTCACCATCATGACGATTATGCTCAGCTAACCTTCGCTTTAAATCCTTAGTAGCTCCTGTGTAGAATCGATGAGGATGTGGAATAGACTGAATTATATACACATAATGCATATTCACTCCAGATGCCTGCTGGTACGTAGCTCAATTATTTTTTTGATTTGTAAAACCCGTCTTCGCTTCATGTTATTCAGCTTCGACGCGGTTGACTTCTCTCCGTTAGAGCGAAGTCTAGTACCAGGGGGGGGAGTCGAACCCCCACAGTGTTGCCACCGGTGGATTTTGAGTCCACTGCGTCTACCAATTCCGCCACCCTGGCTCTTTCTAAAAGCGCGCGCCATGATACATTCTGTCAAGGTATGTGTCAATAAAATGCTGTGCTTTTAAAAGAAAATGTTTATCATTGACGAAACTAATAAAAACCCTAATAAAGGAGGAGCTGTCGTGGAATTCAAGACGATTGCAGAAATGTTTCTAAATGTCACAAAAAGCCATGCTGATGCTGAGTTGTTTACTGAGAAAGTAAATGGCGAATGGGTTGGCGATAAGGGCAAAGATATATATGAAATGGTCAAGAATGCATCCTACGGTATGGCATCCCTTGGCATAGAGGCGAAAGATATGGTCGCCATTCTATCAACAAACTGTAGACGGTGGGCTTATTCAGACTATGCTATTGCCACACGAGGCGCTACCTCCGTGACTGTTTATCCAACATTGATCGCCAGTCAGGTTCAGTACATTGTAGCTCACTCAGATTCAAAACTGATATTTGCACAGGACGCAAGTCAAATGGAGAAGGTTCTTCAGATCAAGGCTGATTGTCCTGAGTTAAAGTCTGTAGTCTATTTTGATGAATCCCTATCCTATGACGATCCTGATATCATTTCCTTTAATGAATTAATGGAGAAGGGGAAAGCATATGCTTCATCTGATGGCGCCTATGACTATGATACTCAGGCACTTAGCGTGAAGCCAGATGATATACTTACCCTTATTTATACCAGTGGTACCACAGGAAACCCCAAGGGAGTTATGTTAAAACATAGCAACCTCGTAAGTAATATCCTGTCTGCAAATGCCCGTCTTGGCATTAGTGATAAGGATAAGTTTCTATCCTTTCTCCCGCTAAGCCATAGTTTTGAAAGATTGGGAGACTATGTAGGTACTCACGTTGGTGCAAACATTACCTATGCCGAATCTATGGAGCAGGTTATTGCCAATTTGTCAGAGGTTAATCCTACTGTGGCCATGTCAGTACCAAGGCTATATGAAAAAATGTATGCTGGTGTTCAGGCCAAGTTTGCTGGTGGCTCATTTATCAAGCGCAAAATTGCAGCCTGGGCTGTAAAAACAGGTTTTGAGTATGTTGATGCCCGCAACTCTGGGACTATTTCACCAAAACTGGCAAAAAAGAAAAAACGAGCCGATAAACTTGTATTCGGTAAAGTTCAGGCCCTTTTGGGAACGCAATTTAAATTATTTGCCAGTGGCGGTGCTCCTTTGGGAGCTGATATTGGTCGATTCTTTGATGCAGCCGGTATCACGATTCTTGAAGGTTACGGTCTTTCTGAAACATCTCCAGTTATCACACTCAATCCACCCCATGATTTCCGTTTTGGAACTGTGGGCCCTACCATAGATGGTGTAGAGATCAAGATTGCTGATGATGGTGAAATTCTTTCACGTGGTCCACATATCATGCATGGTTATTACAAAGATGAAGCCGGAACGAGGGAAGCAATCAATGACGACGGGTGGTTCCATACTGGTGATATCGGTATCATTGATGATGGTTATCTTAGAATTACCGATCGCAAAAAGAATATCATTGTGACTGCTGGTGGGAAGAATATTGCCCCTGCGCCAATCGAAGGTGCCATCTGCATGAGCAAGTTTTTTGAGCAATCTTTGGTTCATGGTGACCGCAGGAAATTCGTTTCTGCCATTGTCGTCCCCAATTTCACAGAGGTTGGTGAATGGGCTGCAGACAATGATATCACTGACGTGACGCCAGAAGCGCTTAGCGAGAACCAAAAAGTGTACGATATGCTATTGGCTGAGGTAGAGCGTATCATGGAGAATTTCAGCAGTTATGAGGCTGTTAAAAAAATCATCGTTGTACCCAGAGAGTTTAGTGTTGAAGATGGTACACTTACGCCCACGCTGAAAATTAAGAAACGGGTCGTTGAAGAACGCTATAAGGCCAAGCTAGACGCCCTGTACGAATAAGTAAGATAATGCTATAAAAGATGAAGAGCTCCTGATTCAAATCAGGGGCTCTTTATATTAGAACAGGATTCATTCCATGAAAATTGCAGTAATAGGATCTGGAAGTTGGGGATTAACCCTGGCAATACATTTGCATAAAAATGGGCATGATGTTGATGTTTGGTTTTACCTGGAAAAGGATTTCCATCAAGCTCAGGAGACCAGAGAACTACCAGACTATCTACCAGGTATTGCCTTGCCTCCTGAGCTGGGTTTTACTATGGATATGGAAGCCTGTGTCCGTAATAAAGACATCATTCTGGTGGCTATTCCTTCACATACTGTTGGTATCACACTTTCAAAAATATCCCAATCAATTGCTGCAGACTCAATCATCGTTAATGTGGCCAAGGGTATTGAGAATGACACTTTGAGAACCATGAGCCAGGTGATTTCACATGCGCTCCCAGATCACCCCATAAGCAATATTTCCACACTGTACGGTCCAACACATGCTGAAGAAGTTGTTCAGGAAATGCCATCAACTATTGTGGCGGCTTGCTCAGATGAAGCATCAGCGAAGATTGTACAGAAAGCCTTTATGTCTGACACGTTTCGCGTATATACCAATGTGGACATTCTTGGAGTTGAGTACGGTGGTTCATTGAAGAATGTGATTGCCATTGCCGCAGGTATCCTGGCTGGAATGGGCTATGGAGATAATACGTTGGCAGCTTTGCTGACTCGAGGTCTTTTTGAAATGACTCGGCTTGGTGTGTTTCTTGGGGCAAAGGAACAGACCTTCGCTGGATTGAGTGGAATGGGTGATCTCATAGTGACCTGTCTTAGTACACACAGTCGAAATAGACATGTAGGTTTTGAGCTGGGTAAGGGCCGAAAATTAAACGATATCCTTGAGGAAATGAAAATGGTAGCCGAGGGAATCAATACAGCAAGGTCGGTACATCAGCTCATTGCTAAAACTGGTGTCGAAATGCCAATCTCAGAACAAATATTTCAAGTCCTGTTTGAAGAAAAAGATCCTCACGTGGCTGTTGAAGAGTTGATGGGCAGAGCTCCCCGGCGAGAGCGGCATTCAATAGGCTAAAAATGGTCTTGGTTTGGTTTCAACTTTCGTCCCACTATCATCAATAAAAATGACTCTCACCAGTCATCCAAAGTTGATAAATATGTAAATCACTTTCGCTATAATCTATTTAAATATCCCTAATTATATCATCTTTACAAAAGCTTGGTTTTTATTGATCTGATTGCTGAATCGTTTGTATCTCATAGGTTAACGAATATATTCAATGTTTCGGATTCGAAAGTGATTCGAAGAACCGAAAATAGAAATATTTTTTGAGGTATTTTTACATAAATGAGTACTGATAGAACTGGGGAGCAGAGAAACTGGGAAGCCTTACGGTCTTTGCTGGTCGAAAATGACACATTCGTGTTCTCCACTCACTTACAACCAGATGCAGATGGAGTTGGCTCTGAGCTTGCTTTAGCGAGGTTTTTGACCTCCCTGGGTAAAACAGTTCACATCCTCAATCCATCACCTCTTCGCGTTAATCTTGAGTTTTTACCCAATGTCGATGAGATTCACGTTTACGATACTGGTAAACACGCAAAACTCGTTGAAAATTCAGATTTATTTATCGCCTTTGATATTGGCCACTTCGATCGTTTGATGGACTTGAGCAAAGACCTTCAATCCATGGACATTACCAAGGTGAGTATTGATCACCATCCCGGAGATAAATCTCAGTTTGATATGTCATGTGATTTCCCCACAGCGAGTTCAACAGGTGTACTCATTTATGATCTTATTAACTCCATGGATGAACAGGCTAATTCTCGAACTGAGATCGCCATTCCAATCTACTCAGCCATGATGAGTGATACTGGGAACTTCAGGTTCAATAATACAGATCCAGAAACTTTATTGGCAGCCGCCCATTTGGTATCAGCTGGTGTAAAGCCATATGAGCTATACGTTTATCTGTATGAAGATTTAAATACTCCAGGGAGACTTCAAGTTATTCAGAAGCTCTTGAGTGAGTTGAAATATGACTGTGAAGGTAGATTAGCCTGGTCCGTCATCGATTTTGAAAATATTCGACCCTTAGGCGCTGCTCCTGATGACATGAACTCTCTGTCAGATTTTATTCGGTCAATTAAAGGTGTTGAAGTTGGAGTTTCAATTACACAGATGGCAGGTAAAAAAGTTGATGTGAGCTTCAGATCGAAGGGAAAGATTCCCATAAACACAGTTGCCCAGTCATTTGGTGGTGGTGGGCATGCCTTTGCTGCGGGATGTCATGTTGATGGAACCCTTGAGGAAGCCGCGGCATTAATAGTGAAGAAAACTGTTGAAGCTATAGAAGCCTGGGATAAGAATGTCTAGCGTCCTAAAAATAATGGTAGCGAAAGATGCAGGATTTTGCTTTGGGGTGAGAGATGCCATAGAAAAGGCCAGAGAAGTAGCCAGAGAGCATGGCAAGGTTTATATGCTGGGGGATATCGTTCATAATGAGCGTGTTGTGAAGGATCTGGCCAAGGAAAACGTTAACGTGGTTGATTCCCTAGAGCAGGTGAAAGATGCTCCAGTCCTTTTTAGAGCACATGGGACTATCCCTGAAATCTGGGCAGAAGCAGGTAAAAAAGAATTGGAAATAGTTGATGCTACCTGCCCTTTGGTCCATGAGATACACGATGAAATCAAAAAGCTTCACCTTGAAGGTAGAAAATTGATCATTATTGGTGACCATGGGCATGATGAGGTGGTTGCCATTCAGGCACAGGTGCCACAAGCCATCATCATTGCTTCAATTAAAGAAGCTGAAGCCCTGCCGCGAATGAAAAAAGCCGGTGTCGTTTCTCAATCAACTCAAATGATCGAAAATGTACAGGAGATTATTGGCATCCTTTCCATGAAGATCTATGATTTGCGGTTTGTGAACACCGTTTGTTTCCCCACCAGAAGAAATCAGAGCCAAATTAAAGAAATTGCTCCAAATGCTGATGTGATGATCATTGTCGGATCATATACTAGCGCCAATACCAAAAGATTGCACGAAGTATCACTCTCTTTGAATCCAAGATCCTATATGGTTGAAAATGCTTCTGATATACAGGAGAGCTGGTTTGACAAGGCCGAATCCGTGGGAATATCCGCAGGGGCGTCTTCACCAGATGATCTTATCGAAGAAGTCGTTGAACATTTGAATAACTTGCACGTGAAATCACGTGTGTAAATACTGACATTATAAGTTTCTGGAGATTATGAAATGACAAATGAGCTGTTCGAAGTAAAAACGGGATTGGCTGAAATGCTAAAGGGTGGTGTGATTATGGATGTCACGACACCTGAGCAGGCTAAAATTGCTGAACAAGCAGGTGCAGTGGCCGTAATGGCTCTGGAAAGAATTCCAGCAGACATTCGTAGGGATGGGGGCATTGCAAGGGCTTCAGATCCAAAAATGATTAAAGAAATTCAGCAAGCTGTATCAATACCTGTCATGGCCAAATGTCGGATCGGTCATTTTGCCGAGGCTCAAATACTTGAGGCTTTAGAGATAGATTACATCGATGAGAGCGAGGTCTTGACGCCTGCTGATGAAGCCAATCATATCTGGAAGCACGATTTTAAAACTCCATTTGTCTGTGGTGCCACGAATTTGGCAGAAGCATTGCGCCGGATTGGTGAGGGTGCAGCCTTGATACGAACCAAGGGTGAGCCTGGCACTGGGAACATTGTTGAAGCAGTCCGTCATATGCGCACCATCACTACAGAGATTGCAAAATTAAGTACTTTAAGAACTGATGAACTTATGGCTGCTGCAAAAAACATGGGAGCTCCTTTCCATCTGGTTGCCCAGGTGGCGGAAACGGGTAAACTCCCTGTACCAAATTTTTCAGCAGGCGGTATTGCCACCCCAGCAGATGCTTCACTGATGATGCAGCTTGGCGCAGAGACAATTTTTGTGGGATCCGGAATTTTTAAATCTGAGGACTCTGAGGCCATGGCTAAGGCCATCGTTCAGGCTGCAACTTTTTATGATAAACCGGAGAAGCTAGCTGAGATTTCCGCAGGTCTAGGCAAGGCCATGAAGGGCCTTGATATGATTGAAATTAATCCAGAAGACAGAATGCAAGATAGAGGTTGGTAGGGAGAGACTTTGGAAGTTAGACCTGAATACGAAGAATTAACGATTGGTGTAGTTGCTTTACAGGGCAGCTTTGCTAAACATGCTTTCAGCATGGGCAAGCTTGGTATCAAGAGTCGAGCTGTTCGTGAACCCGAGGACTTAAAGCTTATCGATGCACTGATTCTTCCCGGCGGTGAATCAACCACCATGTCACTCCTCCTTGAGGAGGAAGGCTTGTGGGAGCCTATGAACGAGGTATTGGGGACAATGCCTGTATTTGGGACTTGTGCCGGAGCTATACTTCTAGGACAACAGATAGATGATGACAGGGTTCGCTGTTTTGAGAAAATTGATTACAAAGCAGAACGAAACGCATTTGGACGTCAAATTGAATCCTTCAAGACATCTCTTATTATTCCTACCATCTTAGACCACGACTTTCATGCCATTTTCATACGTGCTCCTAAATTTAGGGAAATCCAACCAAACGTCATGTCACTGGCAGTATTTGGTGCAGACCCGGTTCTATTGAGACAGGACAATATATTGGTAGCCTCCTTTCACCCTGAGCTGACTGAAGATCCAGGCATTCACAAATATTTTGTGGATGAAATTGTTTTAAAATCGAGGTAATCTGTTCATGTCAGATAAATATAAGTTGTTAAATACAATAGATTCTCCTGCTGATATGAAATCGCTATCCATGGAGAGTTTGCTCCAGTTGTGCCAGGAAGTGCGGGATTACACTATTGAAATTGTGTCTGAAACCGGCGGTCACCTGGCGCCGACCCTTGGAGTAGTTGAGCTATCAGTGGCACTTCATAAGGTATTTGACTCACCTAAGGACAAAATCATCTGGGATGTGGGCCATCAGGCCTATGCTCACAAAATCCTTACTGGAAGACGGGATGCGCTCAAGACTATTCGTCAGTATGGTGGTATCAGCGGGTTTTGTAAGCCCCTGGAAAGTGACCATGATATTTATGGTGCTGGTCACGCATCAACGTCTATATCTGCTGGCGTTGGATTTGCGATAGCGCGAGATTTGAAGGGTGAGAAGCACCAGGTTATCTCTGTTATTGGCGATGGGGCATTGACTGGAGGATTATCATTTGAAGGTCTAAATAATCTTGGGCACCTGAGAACCCGGATGATGATCATCCTCAATGACAATGAGATGTCCATCTCACCCAACGTGGGTGCCATGTCGAAATATCTTTCAAAAATTACTACCAATCCGTTGTATAACCGTGTCAGGGACGAGCTCTGGAATGTGACCGGGAAACTTCCCATTGGGAAAAATACTGTTCGAACCGGGATGAAAAAAATTGAGGAAAGTCTCAAGAATTTATTGGTACCTGGAGTCATTTTTGACGAAATGGGCATTCGCTATTTCGGACCCATAGATGGCAATGATTTACCCCTTTTGATTTCTACTTTGGAAAATATCAAAGATATTAATACACCTGTATTACTGCATATCATTACTAAAAAGGGTTTGGGCTTTGCCCAAGCAGAAGAAAATCCAACAAAATTTCATGGGATTGGTCCTGCAGCCAAGCCTGGTCAGGCCAGTACAAAGAATGACGTTCCGCCATTTCTCAATGTTTTTGGGGATGAGCTGACTTCGCTGGCAAAAAACGATAAACGAATTGTGGCAGTTACGGCTGCCATGCGTGAGGGAACAGGGTTGACTGGTTTTGCCAAGGAATATCCCAATCGTTTCTACGATGTTGGGATTGCCGAGGGACATGCCGTGACTTTCGCAGCAGCACTCGCATCTCGTGGTCTTAAGCCGGTTGTAGCTATTTATTCAACCTTCCTGCAACGTGCCTACGACATGCTTGTCCATGATATTGCTGTCCAAAAATTACCTGTCATATTTATGCTTGATAGGGCTGGATTGGTGGGCGAGGATGGGCCTACACACCATGGGGTTTTGGATCTTGCGTATCTATCCAGTATTCCTGGAGTAGTTGTAGCAGCGCCCCGAAATGGTGAGGAACTGCGTCATATGATGCAGACAGCACTGGCACATGAGGATGGTCCTTTCTTTATTCGTTATCCCAAAGCCACAGCGGTAAAAAATAGAAAATCAGTTAAGAGTAAGGCAGTTGAAATAGGCAAGTGGGAGACACTTTCAGAAGGCGAAGATATAGCTATTATTGCAGTGGGATCCATGAACCCTGTGGTGGAGAAAGCAGTTAAAATATTGGATGCTGAAGGTGTTAAAGTCAGTTATGTCGACGCCAAATTTATAAAGCCCTTTGATGAGGAGATGCTCTTGTCTCTCCTGAACTCAAATAAGCATGTCGTTGTTGTGGAAGAGAACAATTACCCTGGTAGTCTTTCTCAGACCATAAAGGCATTTGCAGAGCCTCTGGAGAAGCGCGCCAGAATACACTCGCATACACTTCCAGACAGATTTGTGACACATGGATCAAGGGCACAATTGCTGGCCGAGGTTAAGCTGACCTCTGAAGATATTGCTGCATCAATTCTTAAATTGAATAAATAATTATTGGAAATGGGTGTAGGTATGCCAAATCAATCTTACCAGGAGAGCCTGAATCGCTGGAAACAGAACATTGCTGAATCCAAGGAACGAGAGTATGACTATGATACGGTCTCTGGTTTACCCAATGAATTATTATATCTGCCTGATGAAGAGAATGAAAATTTAGATCAATATATGGAAAAAATTGGATTCCCTGGAGAATACCCTTTCACCAGGGGGGTCCACCCAAATATGTATCGAGGTCGATTGTGGACCATGAGGCAATTTGCCGGGTTTGGAACTCCAGAGGATACCAATAAACGTTTCAAATTCTTACTGGGACAGGGGCAGACTGGTCTGAGTGTCGCATTTGATATGCCCACACTCATGGGCTACGATTCAGATCATGCGCTCTCCCTGGGTGAAGTAGGTCATTGCGGTGTTTCAATTAATTCAATTGATGATATGATGACCCTGTTTGATGGTATTCCACTAGACCAGGTCTCAACATCTATGACTATCAATGGACCTGCCATCATCCTCCTGGCCATGTATGTAGTAGTTGGAGAGCGGCAGGGTATTTCCTCTGATAAGCTACATGGCACGCTACAAAACGACATTCTTAAGGAATACATCGCACAGAAGGAATTTATTTTCCCGCCTGAACCATCCATGCATATCATCACAGATATGATTGAATGGTGTACGGATTATATGCCTGCCTATAACACCATTTCAATATCTGGATATCATATTCGAGAAGCGGGATCAACTGCAGCTCAAGAATTGGCATTTACCCTGGCTGATGGATTTGCCTACGTTGAGGCGGCTATTGAAAGGGGACTGGATGTAGACAAGTTTGCCCGTCGACTGAGTTTCTTTTTTAACTCACATATAGACTTCTTTGAGGAAATTGGAAAATTTAGAGCCGCCAGACGAATTTATGCAAAACGCATGAAGGAAAAGTATGGCGCTAAGGATCCAAGATCCTGGATGCTCCGGTTCCATACTCAGACTGCTGGACATAGTCTCACGGCACCTCAACCTGAAAATAACATCGTTAGAACTGCCTACGAGGCGCTTGCAGGCGTTTTAGGAGGAACACAGTCACTCCACACCAACTCAATGGACGAAGTGCTGGCGTTGCCCACAGAGAAAAGTGTGGAAATAGCCTTGAGGACCCAACAGGTGATAGCATATGAGACTGGAGTTGGTTCTACCATTGATCCACTTGGTGGCTCTTATTATGTAGAAGCAATGACTGATAAGATGGAATCTGAAGCAGAAAAATATTTTGAAACCATCGATGAACTGGGTGGAGTAGTGGCCGCTATTGAAGTGGGCTACTTTCAAAGAGAAATCGGCAAAGCTGCCTATGATGTCGCCAAGAAATATGATGCGAAGAAGCGAGTCATCGTTGGGGTGAATGCTTTTATTCGTGAAAATGAGACAATTGATATCCCCGTTCTCAAAATTGATAAATCTGTGGAAGAAAAACAGGTCTCTAAAGTCAAAGCGTTAAGGACACTCAGAAATCAGGATAATACGGCGAAGGCATTGGCTGATCTAACACAGGCCTGTGAATCTGGCGCTAACGTAATGCCACCTTTACTTGAGGCTGTGCGACAATCAGCCACACTTGGAGAAATGGTGGATGCCATGAAGGCTGTTTACGGAACCTACACTGAAACCCCTGTATTTTAAAAGGATATTGATCCCCAAATGATAGATATTCATAATCATATGCTTCCGGCAGTAGATGATGGTGCCAAAAATGATGATATGGCACTATCTATGCTAAAAGAGGCCGTGAAGCAGGGAGTGGAACATCTTGTATTAACACCACATCTGTATGAAGCTGACATAATCAAGGGGACTGGAGAGTGGAAGGCTAAGATTGAGAAAGGCAAACACACGGTTATGGAGCTTGTTAAAGCCCATGAGCTTCCCGTTGAAGTCACAGTTGCTGCAGAAGTTCGATACCAGGATATGTTGCCAATCATACTTGAAGAACTTGAAGTCCTTATCGGTGGTAAATACATTCTGCTTGAATTCTCATTCCATTCGGTACCAAATAATCTTGAGCGAATCATTTATGAAATCACACGCAAGGGAATTATACCAATTATTGCTCATCCCGAGCGAATTAAACCATGGCAACAAGACCCAAAAAGACTGGAAGAGTTGATTAATATGGGCTGTCCGACACAATTGGATATCGGGTCATTTCTTGGTTCGCTAGGACCAAACACGGAAAAACTCGCACATTTTCTTTTTGACAGAGATGCAGTGCATCTTGTTGGAAGTGATAGTCATAATTTAGAAGCAAGACCACTTTACTCAAAACCTGGATATGACTGGTTATCAGAGAGATACGGGGCTGAGTACGCAGATTTATTGCTAAAGGAAAATCCAGGAAAAATTCTTCGCGGTGATCCCGTTGAGGTCTATCCCGTAAATCTTGAACCGGCGGCGATGTCGATGAAAGATAAACTTTTGAATATGTTTAAATCATAAATAGGAGTTAAATCCATTGAATAGTAAAAAACTCAAATTTGTTATCGGCTCTCTTGTCATTATTGCTGCAGTCATTGTCTTGGCAGTTCAAGGTATGAAAGAAGATAAAACCATGTCCTACTCAAAAAGCGTAAGCGAGGTTATGATGCTTGGCTCACGAGCTCAGGCGTTGACTCTCAAGGTAAATGGTGACCTGAAAAAGGGGAGTATTGTTCGCAATAACCTGGATCTGGATTTTATCATTACGGAGGGTGACTCTGAATTGGGCATCCACTATATAGGTAAAGACCCTATTCCAGATACATTTAACAATGATATGGACGCTGAAGTCATTGTTTCAGGAAAACTGCAACAAGATGGTGTTTTCCATGCAGAACGTATTCAAGCGAAATGTGCTTCAAAGTATGAAGCTGATTATTCTTCCCCTGAGATTTAAAAAACGATATAGTTAGGATCTAGTTAAATGGCTGATTTAGGAAACATCCTTTTATTTTTTCTGTTCCCGGTAAGTGTCTTTACCGCACTCACCGCATTAGCGGCAGGAGTGACAAAACGCAGAGGGCTATTAGAAGCTGCCAGACGAGGCGCATATGCTGCCTTTGGTGTGACAACGCTTGCAGTCCTCGCTCTCGAATATTTATTAATAACCAGTGACTTTTCAGTTGAGTATGTAGCCAGCAACACCAATTATGCTTTACCATTATTCTACAAGATTGTAGCACTGTGGGCTGGGCATAACGGCTCCCTGTTGTTATGGACATGGATTGTAACCATATTCAGTGCCATTGTTGCCTACCAACACCGTCACAAGAACAATGATCTCATGCCATATGTCCTTTTTGTTATGGCTTCCACTATGGTTTTCTTTTCCATTTTAAGTGTTTTTATTTCTAATCCGTTCCAGACACTTTACCAGGAATTCGGAAATACTTTACAGGAATTTACTGCTCGTGATGGACATGGACTGAATCCATTACTTCAGCATCCTGCAATGATAATTCACCCGCCCATTCTGTTTATCGGCTATGTGGGATCCGTTGTACCCTTTGCCTTCGCAATTGCAGCCCTGATTACAGGCAAGCTCGGTGCAGGCTGGATTCACACCACCCGACGCTGGGCACTTACTACCTGGGGCTTTCTTGCCGTAGGTATCGTGCTAGGCGGAAAATGGGCATATGTTGAGCTCGGCTGGGGTGGTTACTGGGCCTGGGATCCAGTTGAAAATGCTTCCCTGCTGCCATGGTTGACATCAACAGCCTACTTGCACTCTGTAATGATTCAAGAACGCAAGGGTATGTTAAAAGTCTGGAATATGGCACTGGTAATTGCCACATACTTACTTTCAATATTTGGTACTTTTCTGACTCGTAGTGGTATTGTGAGCTCGGTTCACGCTTTTGCCAATTCCGGATTGGGACCAGCGTTTGCCATCTTTTTAAGTATGGGAATAATCTTTAGCGTTACGCTACTCTTGTATCGCCGCAAGGATCTAAAGCCAGATGAAGAGATGGAATCACTTGTTTCCAGAGAAAGTGGATTCCTGTTTAACAATTTGCTATTCCTGCTAGCGACTATTGCAGTATTGTGGGGAACCTTGTTCCCTGTCATTAGTGAGTTGTTTACTGGGGATCAGATCACTGTAGGCCCTCCCTGGTTCAATAATATTATGATTCCTATTGGCCTGGCGCTATTACTGCTGACTGGCGTTGGACCGCTATTGGCCTGGCGGCACACCTCTGTTGAAACCCTGAAACGCAGCTTTGGCTGGCCTATATTAGGGAGCGCCATACTGGTTGCTGTGCTAATGGCATTCGGTATACGTGATGGTTGGGCTCTAGGCTCTTTTGCAATCTCCTTTTTTGTCATGTGGACCATTGTTGTAGAGTTTGTGAAGGGTGCTAATATTCGCAAAAAGAATTCCGGTGAGAATTTTCTGGTTGCCATGTATATGCTTTCGCGTAAAAATACTCGAAGATATGGTGGCTATTTGATCCATGCTGCCATCGTTCTCATGTTTGTGGGATTTACTGGTAATGCGTTTAACTCTGAGACACGTGCTGAAGTGGGAGAGGGTGACTCGTTTCAATTGGGTCCATACACATTTAACGCCATGAAAATTATCGAATCTCAAAACGAAAATTACTCATCACAAACACTTGAGATGGAAATGTACAAAGAAGATCGGCTTATCTATGTCATCTCACCGGAAAAGCGATTCTATTTTGCATCTGAGCAACCTTCTACAGAAGTTGACATCTATTCAACTCTTCGTGAAGATATTTATGCCGTGCTCTCAGGAATGAGTAATGATGGGACAAAAGTCATCGTCCAGGTTTATCGAAATCCATTTGTAAGCTTGGTTTGGATTGGGTCATTTATCCTGGCTTTGGGAACCCTGTTTGCCATGTTACCCAATCTGCGAGAATCTAAGGGGGGAGCCGAATTATGACCTATTTAGCTTACCTAACGGGTCTGGCATTCCTCATCTGGATCGTCATGCCTCTATTCAAAAAAGACAGCACCTGGGTGTCACTCCATATGGAAGTTGAGGAACTCGCAGATAGAAAACAGCGGGTTTATGGTAATATTGCCGATTTGGAATTTGATTTCGCCATGGGACGTTTGAGTGAAAAGGATTTCAAGAATATTCGTCAGTCCTTCCTCAGTGAGGCAGGTCGAGTTATGGAGAAACTTGAAAGCCAAAAGTCCAAAGCGTTTATGGATCGAATTCAAAATGACATTGCCCATCTAGGTAAGAAGCAGGGTAAAATTAAAAAGAAATCAAAAAATAGCGACTCCGTTTTTTGCATTGAGTGTGGAGCAGAGAATCTGGCTGCAGCAAAATTCTGTATGAAATGCGGAAAGGGGCTGTCATGATTTCAAGATTTGCTAAGCAATTTCTGGTTCTCCAGCTTCTTATTGGATTAAGCCTCGCTGGTGACCTCAGAGTTAATATTATCAATGGAACAAAAAATGAATCTGGCAATGCTGATCGTGTTGCTCTGATTGATCTCACAGCCGGGATGGCTGAAGTCGCGTCAGCTTCAAATGTTATCAAATCAACAACGTTCAGTGACCTTAGCACCAATGCTCAGAGTCAATATCTTGTCCGTGCCACACTAAGCGGAGTCAACTATTCCACGATGTTTGTGCCAACACCTGGAGTAACTGCATGGGAAACCTCCTTGACGGTGTATGAGTCAAGCGAAACCATCCATGATGTTAATGCATCAGTTCCATTCTTTGTTATTTATGGATTTGAAGACAGATTGTATATCCAGAAGCGGATTATTCTTGAGAATATGTCTTCGCCTGCGGTAACCTTTTCTGCCATACCTGGACTGGCAAAAGTACACGTTCCTGAAAATATTATAGAGATGGAAAATCTAACTTTTAAAAGTGGCACTATGCCCGTTCGGACTGCTCCCATTGATTCTGATGTTGGTCAGGTACTACCCAACCCCATCAAACCTGGTCTATCTGAGATTGATATGGCGTACTATACCCCATATGATCCAAATGGAACCTCACTATCCGAATTAGTGGGATATGATATCGACCATTTTCACGTCTATACTATGCCCCTGGATTTATCGATTTCTGCTCCTGGACTCTCCCGTGAAGGGACAGATAATGAGAATGGACTTGCTATCTATGCCATTGAGGGTGTCAAAGCTGGAACCCTCTTGGATTTTCAGATTTCAGGGAAAGGCATGTCGGAAACCGGTGGCGATGATCACAATCACTCAGAGGAACAGAATACGGGAAAAATTGTTATTGAGAACCGCATTGATTCTAGTGTTGAATTAATTCTGGCAGGTGTGCTGGTCATGGCGCTTCTCATTTCATTGTTTGTTTCAGTAACGCAACAGAGTGAAGATTTGAAGCAAGAATCTATCGAAATGTTGAAAAAGCAAAAATCTGATCTTTTAAAACAGTATGCCAAATTAGGTGATACAACTTCCGAGGCTGATGAGAAGGAGAAACTTCTTTATCGTCTCGTCTCAGTCTACAAAACATTGGATCGGATCAAGTAATTTGAGCGTTCCTGCTCTTGAAGTATTAGGAGTATCCAAAGATTTTGGACGTATAATTGCGCTGCGTGGTGTCTCGTTCTCTGTTCAATCTGGAGAGTTTGTAAGTATCCTGGGTCGTAATGGTGCTGGAAAAACCACACTTCTAAATATTGTGAGCGGTGTCTCCAGACCCAGTGAGGGTGAAGTCAAACTATTTGGAACCGATCCAAGTGACCGTGAAAACAAGGCCAAGTTAGCGGTTATCTCCCACGAGATGTTTCTATACGGCAATTTGACTGCTTTGGAAAATCTTCAATACTATAGTCGCATTTACAATGTGCCTGATTCAAAAGAACGCATTGAAGCCGTCTTGAATGATGTTGAGCTTACCCATCGTCGTTTTGATTTGGTGGCGACCTACAGCAGGGGTATGACCCAGCGTCTAACGATAGCCAGAGCGTTGCTCCATGAGCCCTCTTTGTTGCTCCTTGATGAACCTTTTACCGGACTTGACCAACACGCAATCGGAATGCTCATTGCCTTGCTCAAAATGCAAAAGGAGATGGGGAGAACCATTGTTTTAACCACCCATGATTTGCATACTGCAGCAGAGCTATCGGATCGCTATCTGGTGATATCCAAACACAAGATTGTAAAAGATGGATTAATGTCTGGCACAAATCCAGAAACGATTCGGGAAAATTTCTTCAGTGCTGAAACTGGGGGAATACAGTCATGATGCGGACAGCCATATCAATTCTAAAAAAAGATCTCCGTATGGAGTTCAGATCCAAAGAGAGTATTCTGGCCATGTGGATATTCTCTTTGCTCATATTCGTCATTTTTAATTTTACTTTTGAAGTATCCAGATTGGTCATGCTTGAGATTGCTCCAGGGCTCCTATGGGTAGCATTCGTCTTCTCCGGTATGTTCGGCCTTAATCAGTCATTTGCTCTGGAAAAAGAGAATGGAAATTTGCGAGCCATGGCCTTGATGCCTGTTGACGGTGGACAAATCTATGTGGGAAAATTTTTAAGTGTCACCATCATTATGCTTATGTTTGAGGCATTAATCTTCCCCATTTTCATCATCTTTTATGATCTTCATCTTTCTCTGGGTATGTTCAAACTTATTCCAGTCATTCTGGCTGGGACTATAGGATTTACAAGTCTGGGAACCATACTCTCTGCTGTAGCTGTCCATACGAGGAACCAGCAGATTCTATTATCCCTCTTACTTTGGCCATTGGTTTCACCCATTATTATCTGGTCAGTTACTCTCAGTGGTATGGTATTAAGTGGTGAAGTTACTGAAGCATTTTATCCACTTCTTTTGAGAGTTGGAGCGTTTGATGTAATATTCTTCACCCTTTCTTATATGCTCTTTGATTTCATTCTAGAAGATTAGAATGGACCAACCAAATCAATCTATTAAAGGCAATTCATGAGATCTACTATTGATAAAATATTACTCGTAATTCTATTCTTTGCATTCCTGGTGAGCATCTACTTAATATTTCAATGGGTCCCTCAAATTAAGGCTTCTAACCCAGCAGAGCAGATAGCCCAAAGGATATTCTATTTTCACGTTCCTAGCGCCTGGCTAGGCTTTCTAGCCTTCTTTGTGGTATTCGCTGGCAGTGTGGCTTACCTGATGACCCGGAACCGCAAATATGAGCTAATTTCTGTGGCCTCAGCGGAAATTGGAGTTCTCTTCATTACACTGGTTTTAATTACTGGACCCATCTGGGCGAAACCTGTCTGGGGCATCTGGTGGACCTGGGATGTACGTTTGACTTCATCACTTATTCTCTGGCTCATTTATGTGGCATATCTCATGCTGCGTCGTTATCTACCTGATGGAAGTAAGCGGGCTAACCTCTCAGCAGTGGTTGGGATCATTGGATTTATGGATGTCCCAATAGTCTATTATTCAATACGTTGGTGGGAGACCCAACATCCCAAGGCAGTTATGGCCAGTAGCGAAGGTAGTTTAGCTGCACCGATGTTTTTCGCATTCATGTTTTCTCTGGCAACATTCACACTTCTGTATGTGTATTTAATTCGCAAGCGCTACCAGTTGTTGACACTTGAGGACACTCTGAACAAGCAGTTTAAAGAAATGGAGATTTTATAAATGGACGCTTTTGTATATTTGTTTCTTGCCTATGGTTTCATCTGGCTGGGAATCTTTGGATTTATCTGGTATATGAATAAAAAAGTAGATGTTTTAAACCAGGAAATGACACTCCTAAAAGAGCTTATCGACCAAAAAAAATAGGGATTATTCTGTATGTCTAAAAAAATTGTTCACGTTGTAGGTACAGGCACAATTGGTGAGCCATTAATTGGATTGTTATCTGACTATAAAGCCAGCCTAGGAATTGATGAAATTACCTTTCACAAGCGGACACCTCTTAAAAGTGAACACGCCAAGGTCATACGCCTTCTTAAACGAGGCGCTCGTCTGGTAACTGATCAAGAAGCAATTGAAGGCTTTGAGGACATAGGATTGTCACCGGCATTTTCTACCGTCGAAGCTATTGACCGAGCATCTGTCGTCATTGATTGTACGCCAAAAGGCGTTGGTCATAAAAACAAAGTTAAATACTACCATAATTTTGATCATAATACCCTGGGATTCATTGCCCAGGGAAGTGAAACTGGCTTTGGCAAGCCCTATGCACGCGGTATTAATGACGAAGCCTTGATCCATGGTGAAGATCGTTTTTTACAGGTTGTTTCATGTAATACCCACAATCTTTCCTCTCTGGTAAAGACCATTGGTATGCATAATGGTGATCCAGAGAATCTTCTGGATGGGCGGTTTGTGATGATTCGGAGGGCCAACGACTTGAGTCAAGCCAATGATTTCATCCCTGCCCCTGAAGTGGGTCATCATAGCTCCGAGCGCTACGGGACACACCACGCAAAGGATGCAGCCAATCTGTTTAAAACTTTGGGTTATGATGTAAATATTTTTTCGTCTGCCATGAAATTGAATACCCAATACATGCACATCGTTCACTTTAATATGAAGATGAGATCACCCCTGACCATGCCCCAGGTCATGGATATTTTTGAAAATAATCCTCTAATTGCTATCACAGAGAAGAAACTCTCCAGTCAAGTATTCTCATTTGGACGAGACCATGGACACTATGGTCGAATATTGAACCAGACAGTTATTTCAGCACCAAGTCTCCAACTTATCGATGGGGGGAAGGAATTGGTGGGATTCTGTTTCACCCCACAGGATGGGAACTCATTGCTGAGCTCTATTTCCGCTGCTACTTGGTTTATGTATCCGAATTCTTATGAACAAAAGATTCAATCTTTGAGCGATTGGTTCTTTGATGAGGTGTAATCATCCAGCAAAATATTAATAAATATGAAGTGACTCTATTGATCTTGTAGGGTCGCTTTTATGTTAACCCGATATTCATTTCGTCAATATATTCTATCATCAGACTGGTATAAACCACAGCTGAAGGTCCTCATCGCTTGTTCGGGTGGGATTGACTCGACCGTTCTGCTACATCTCTTAAGCGATATTCCCAATCTTGGAATAAGCATCGTACATTTTAATCATCAGCTTCGTGGTGCCGAGAGCGATAAAGATGCAGAATTTGTTCAGGAACTGGGCTCAAATCACGGAGTTCAGGTACATATGATCTCAGAGGATATCCAAGCATATGCAGAATCAAACGGTTTGAGCCTTGAGGAAGCTGGCAGCCTTAGGCGTCGAACTACCTTCCAAACACTCATGGAAGATCTGGACTATGACTTCATCGCTTCAGGTCAGCATATGGATGATCAAATTGAAACTATCCTAATGAATATATACCTGGGGACTGGTCTTCAGGGGTTGACAGGTATTAGTGAATGTGCCCAAAACTATATCAGACCTTTACTGAACCACACACGCCGTGAAATCCTGCTCTATTCGGAGAAACACAAGCTGGGATATCGTACTGATGGATCCAATATGGATATATCATTTTTACGAAATAACTTCAGAGCAAATGTTATTCCCACCCTGGGTAATAATATTGATGAGCGTCTGCGATCCACTATCGAGGGCATATTTCGTGAGAGTCAGTCGTTAAATCAATTGGTCGAAACAAGTGTAGAAGATATTGATATAAAAGGATTTAGAGTAGATTATGCTCCGAAAATAGCATTAGGATTGAGAGGGCTCCCCGACTATTTTTCGCCGATCCAAAAGGCGATTTTTGACAGAGCTTTTCAATCAATTTCTTTGATGCCACAAGGAATCTCTTCGAAGCATTTTGATGCTTTGAAATCATTATTTAGTGACAATTCAATTGGTAAAGAAATGCAACTTCCAGGTTCAGTAACAGCTTTTCGTGATAGAGGGGGAATAACATTATTCAAGAGATCAGATTATCAATGGTCTACAGGATTGCTACCAGACTCAGGTAGCGTGAAATACCCATTCTTTCAAGTAGAATATACCACATCTTTTCTTGAAGATAATGTTCAAGATCCGGCATACTTCTGGGACCTGGATGGACTGGACTCTTACATAATCCGGGTTGCTAAATCAGGGGATAAGATGATTGTGGATACATTCGGTAGAGCCCTGCCTGTGTACCAGATCATGCAATCAGCACGCGTTGCTCCTCATTTAAAAGAATTTTATCCAATTGTTGAACATCAAGGTAAAGTTATATGGGTGCCGGGCATTCGCACTGCACCATCCCATATGATTTCTGAAGAAATAATCAGAGAAAATAGATCGAAGCACTGTATGAAGGTAGAATTTCAAAAGGGAACGTTTGAATGAAGACACGAGTCGTGGAAAATATGGGTAAATACACTGGACAGATTTTAGAAGAAGTCTTTTCTCGTGAAGTCCTCGAGAAAAGGATTGATGAGCTGGCCAAACAAATATCCACTGACTATGCTGGTAAGGTGCCAATTTTAATTGGTGTCTTGAATGGCTCAGTATTCTTCCTGGCAGACCTGGCAAAAAGGCTTGAAATTGATTGTGAGATGGACTTTATAAAAGTATCCTCATATCATTCAGGCACCCAATCCTCAGGAACGGTTCGACTCCTCAAAGATATTAGCTGTATTATCACAGATCGTGACGTGATCATTGTTGAAGATATCATTGACAGTGGGTTAACAGCCAGATTTTTGAAACACAGAATTCTAGAAAATCAGCCTGCATCAGTTGCCTTCGCTTCACTGCTTTTTAAACCTGAATGTCTCAAGCTGGAATTTGAAGCTGAGTACGTCGGCTTTGAAGTAGCAGACCGCTTTTTAGTAGGCTATGGTTTGGATCTAGACCAAAAGTTCAGGAACTTACCCTCGATCTGGGCATTTCCTGTAAATATGAATTTGTAAAAGGACATCATGAACGCAGACAATCAATCAAATAAAAATCAGGAGAGAGGTCCTAAAAACCAGGATAATTCTCCTCGTCGTAACGAACGAAACCCTAATCAACGTCGCAGACCACCAAGAAAACCCTATCCCAAAGCGGATAATCGCAATCAGCGAGATACTAGAGACAAGCAGGGCAACCGGGACAAAAGAGATTCTCGATCTAAGAATACACCCCGTCCTGAATCAAAACCGGTAAAAAAATCTACCAATATCAAGATTACACGTCCCTCAGAGGGGAATAACAACTGGCAAAAAGGTTTGAAAACTACTCTTTTATGGGTTGCCATACTCATGTCAGTATTTGTTTTTGCGCAGGTTTTAAAAACGGATACTGAGCATATCCAAAAATTGGGCTATACAGAATATAGGGCACTGCTTTTAGATGGCAAAATCGAAAGCGCTGTATTGAAGAAAAATCAATTCCATGGAACACTTAAGGCCCCTGAAACGACTGTCATAAACGATATTAGCAAAGATTATACGAAATTTTGGGTTGTGTTGTCTCCAACTATTGACAGTGATGTCACTGCAGAGTGGGATGCCATGGGTATTGTTTATGAATTCCAGGATGAGACCCGAGATTGGGTAGACTATCTATTCCAGATTTTACCCTGGTTCCTCATCATTTTCTTCTGGTTCTTTATCATGCGCCGCATGCAATCAGGCGGTGGTGGAACTAAGGGGATCTTTTCCTTTGGTAAGAGCCGTGCAAAAATCATTGATCAGGAAAAACCACAGACCACGTTCAGGGATGTTGCCGGGTGCGAGGAAGCCAAGGAAGAGCTTAGAGAAATTGTTCAATATCTGAAGCATCCCAATCGTTTCCAAAAACTTGGCGGTAAGATTCCCAAGGGTGCTCTTTTGGTTGGACCTCCTGGAACTGGAAAAACATTATTGGCGAGAGCCGTTGCCGGTGAAGCTGGAGTTCCTTTCTTTAGTCTTAGCGGTGCTGATTTCGTTGAAATGTTTGTTGGTGTTGGCGCCAGTCGCGTTCGTGATCTATTTGAGCAAAGCAAGAAAAGCGCACCTTGTATCATTTTTATAGATGAATTAGATGCTGTAGGTCGCCAACGAGGCGCAGGTCTAGGCGGTGGTCATGATGAGAGAGAGCAAACGCTAAATGCCCTCCTTGTGGAAATGGATGGATTTGAAGCCACTGACAATATCATTCTAATTGCCGCAACCAACCGACCTGATGTATTGGATTCAGCCTTATTGAGACCAGGACGTTTTGATAGGCAGATTTCCGTAGATAATCCTGATGTCCGTGGCCGTGAAGCCATTCTCAAGGTGCATTCCAAAAATATACCTCTAGCCAAAAATGTCCGCCTTGATATCATCGCCAAAGGAACTCCAGGAATGTCTGGAGCCGATCTGGCTAACCTTATTAATGAAGCGGCCCTGCTGGCATCCAAACACAGAAAACAACGTGTTGAGATGGTAGATATTGAGCATGCAAAAGACAAGGTCATGATGGGCTCTGAACGTCGTAGCATGGTTATCACTGAAAAAGAGAAGAGAACCACAGCGGTTCACGAGGCCGGACATGCATTGGTGGCCCGACTGACTCCTGGTACGGATCCAGTTCATAAAGTAACTATCATTCCACGAGGCCGCGCGCTTGGTCTTACAGCTCAATTGCCCGTTGATGATCGCTATAATTTTTCAAGAGATTACATGGAAGGCATGCTGGCAATCCTGATGGGTGGTCGAGTTGCTGAGGAAGTGGTCCTGAACCAGATGACCACAGGTGCTGGGAATGATATTGAACGTGCAACCTCTCTCGCAAGAAAAATGGTGACTGAGTGGGGCATGAGCGAAAAAATGGGTCCCATGACTTATGGTCAGAAGAAAGAAGAAATCTTTATTGGCCGTGATTTGGGAGTGCACCGTGATTTCAGTGAAGACATTTCTAAAAAAATTGATGCTGAAGTTAGAAAGATCATTGACACAGCATATAAGAAAGCCAAAGACATCATATCCAAAAACAAGGATAAGCTGGAATTGATTACTAATCTTCTCCTTGAAAAAGAGAGTATCGATGGTCGGCAGCTTGATGGGATTTTAGGATTAAAGTACGTTGATCAAAATCAGGTCAAGAAGGTAGATAATCCCCAGAGAAATCGGGGAAGATCCAATAACCCCAGATTCCGTTCTGACAATCCACGTCAAAAGCAGGAACAGAACACACAAAAGCCTGAAGCCGCAACCCAACAAGCTTCAGAGCCTGAGGTGCCTACTGTTGATGCAACTGCTCCAGACAGTCCAAAGGTCTCACCTGTTGAAACTGAACCAAATAAAGCGGATGAAGGGGTTGAAAAACCTGCTCCCGTCAAGAAAAAAGCTCCTGTGAGAAGGAGACCTCCAAAGCCAAAGAAAACAGCGGAGAGCGAGGGTTCTAAAGAGCCGACTCCAGAAGAACCGAAAGAATAGTATTTCACCATTTCCTATGACTGTGGACAGAGTCTCATCTGAAATAGGGCAAAAATGGTTGATTAAAGATCAGGAGTTACATCTAGACATCCCAGTTATAATGGGGATCCTAAATGTGACTCCTGATTCATTTAGTGACGGTGGACAGTTTATTGATCCTTCAAAAGCGGTTTCTCGAGCTTTGGAGATGGTGGATCAGGGAGCCACCATTATAGATGTGGGAGGGGAGTCTACTCGTCCTGGCTCACTGCCCATCTCAGTTAAAGTGGAAGTCTCTCGCACGATTCCAGTTATCAAAGCGCTGGCTGCAAAATCAGATGTATTTATCTCAATCGATACCCAAAAAGCAGCTGTAGCTCAGGCCGCTATTAAAGCTGGCGCACATATTGTCAACGACATCTCTGCAGGACAAAGTGATTCAGAAATGTTCACGATTGTTAGTGGAAGCCGGGCAGGATATATCCTCATGCATATGCAAGGCAAGCCTGAAACCATGCAGGTAGCACCCGTCTATAACAGTGTGCTGGATGAAGTGGCTGGTTTTCTTGTTGAAAAATTAGATTCTGCGCTTTTGGCTGGGATTGATCTTGAGCGGATAATTGTTGATCCTGGCATTGGTTTTGGAAAATCTCTGGATGACAATCTTAAGCTTATGGCAAATCTACATAGATTTAACCCCAGAGGCAGACCCTTATTACTAGGTGCCTCAAGAAAATCATTTATCGGCATGATTGACAACTCAGCAGCTGACCAGCGCCTCGGTGGATCATTGGCAGCTGTCATCTCAGCTTTTCTCAGAGGTGTGAGGATATTCAGAGTTCATGATGTTGCTGAAACATCCCAAGTTCTTGATATCTTCAGTGCCATTCAAAAACATTCGGATTAAATTGAACAATGCCTGAACGAAAAAATATTCTCTTTATAGTCCTTGGACTGTTGGTCACAACAGTCACCGTTTATTTCTGGCGTTATGAACTATTCTCACTCGCTTTCTTGTCAGTGCGGGTCTACGATGTGGTTGATATTCTTGCAGTTTCCTTCGTTCTTTACTCGCTATACAAAATATTTAAAGGGACACGAGCGGCACAATTGCTATCAGGTATCCTCATTTTGATATTACTCTCAGTTATTGTCCGCTGGTCAGAACTCCACGGAATGTCCTGGCTCTTATCCAATCTTTCTACCGTCTGGGTTATTGCTGTTGTTATTCTTTTTCAGCCAGAACTTAGAAGAATATTGATTTATCTGGGGCAAAACCCTTTTGTCCGATATCTGTTCAGAGTGAAGAATCTGGCAATGGTTGGTGAGATATCTGATGCCATATTGATCTGCCAGGAGCGTAAATGGGGCATGCTCATTGTGATGGAAGGTGAGGTAGGGCTGAAGCATATCAAGGAAAAATCAGCGTCAATCAACGCCCGGGTATCAGCCGAACTTCTGGTTTCAATATTTAATCCAACATCTCCTCTCCACGATGGAGCTGTGATTATCAGTCACGAAGTGATTGAATCAGCCAAGTGTATCCTTCCTCTGTCAGAAGAGCCTCAGGGTGCCAGGATGAAGTTGGGAACACGACATCTCGCTGCATTGGGACTCTCCGAAGAGACGGATGCTCATATTCTAGTTGTATCTGAAGAAACGGGCACGCTATCTCATGTCTACAATGGGGTGATGAAACGCGGTCTTGATGAAATTCAACTGCGCAAAGTTCTAAATAACCTGATAATCTAATATGCGACAACGGCTGATATGGATTCTTCTGCTTGGATCCTTTCTCTCAGCAGACTCTGTGGAGCGTTTAAGCTCCATTGGGGATGCCAACTTTCAATCCGAAATTATCTGGACCATCGAGATCCCAGGTATCAATGCTATTGGTGTGAACTCAGATGGACTAGAATATTTCGGATGGAATCAGACCATACTGGATAATGGCATTCGTATCCCCGTAAAATCAAAATTAGTGTACACACATTCCAGCCCACCCAAAATTGATTTTGAGTTAGGTATTACACAATCTATCTCCATTTCCTATGCCCAGCCTATTACCCTGGAACAAGGCAAAGGTATTGAAACACAGACACTACCATTGCTGGCAGTGGATCGTGAAATAGTCAGTTTTAAGCATATCAGAAGTGGCGATGGATATCAGTTGTGGTCAGTGAACGTCCTGGGTGCTAAATACAATGAATCAGCTGGAGAATGGATAATTCCTGAGCAGATTAGGGTGAGCATCGAGACAGATATGTTGATGTCAACTCAACAAGATAATAATGATCTATACCTTAATCACTTTGCTGAATCACCGAATCAGACGTTTCTAGCAAATAATAATGGTTTTGGTCAGGGTAAGCTCAAACTGCATATTCTTCAGGATGGTATCTATCGTATTTACTACGATTCACTTTCACAAATGGTGGATCTCCCTGATGGTCTAATTACTAGTAGATCCTTGATACTAAAAGCGGGAGGCGAAGCGCAGGCCATTCACGTCAATGATCATGGCGATAATATTTTTAACTCTGGAGATTATTTTGACTTCATTGGAAAGCAGAAATATTTTGACGGTGAATCTCAATATTTCGATGCTTTTTCTGACATTAATATCTATTGGCTGGACTGGGGTGGGGCTGATGGATTGCGGTTTGTCGAAGAATCAGGGGCTCTGGTGGATTTAACTCCCGTTAGACCTACCACTTTCTGGGACAGGATTCATGTTGAAGAAGACAATGACTTTGAGCGACTGGGACAGGTTGATACGGATATGCCCAGCATTACACGGGATCATTACTTTTGGGAATCCGTGAATTCAGGTGTGACCAAGGAAGTTAATTATTTTCTCCCCAACCCATTCCGTGGATCCAGTGAAAATCTAGAAGTATCTATTGGTCTTCACGGACTTACCTATAGTGAAACTGCTGGTGAGGTAAAAAATCACACTCTCTATGCATTCATGAATGATCACTCTATTGGGGAAGGTAGCTGGATCCAGCAGGAAGAGTATATTCTCACATCACCATCGGCTCTGAACCTTTCTCACAATATTCTAGCAGCCAATGGAGACAACACGCTGGCTATTTTTGCTCCGGTTAGCACCGAACCTGGAAATTATGATAAGATCGTATTGAATTGGATTGAAATAGGGTATGAACATCTCCTAAAAGCTCACCAGGACAAGCTTCGGTTTAGAAAATCGTTTATTAATCCTTCGACCAATCTTGAATATGAAATACAAGGCTTCCAATCCCACGAGCTGGTGCTGTATAAAGAGGGTCTATCAAAAATTACTGGATTCACCATTCGAGAGAACTGGGATGCTATTGAACCTGAATACAGCCTGGTATTTCAGGATCATTCTACAGAATCAACTCCAGATTATTGGGCTGCCAGTCTTGAGGGGATATTACAACCATTAGAAGTGACAATAGATACAGTAGCCTTCCTTAGAGAACAGGATGCAGATATGATTGTCATAACTATCCCTGATTATATGGATGCTCTGGAACCCTATCTTGAATTCAAGCGAACTGAGGGCTGGAATCCAATTGCCGTCTCTGTGGCGGATATATATGATGAGTTTAATTGGGGTATCCATTCACCCCTGGCCATCAAATCTTTTTTGCGTTATGCGAATAACAATTGGGTGTCTCATCCAGAATATGCCGTGTTCTTTGGCGATGCCACATCAAATCCTCAGCAGGCGAAACGTGACACACGAATTGAGAATATTCCAACCTTCTATATGCAAACCTATGGCTGGGGAGCAGCTGAGGCAGATTACTGGTACAGTCTCATAAACGGTGATGATTACCTACCAGATATCAATATTGGCAGAATCCCCAGCAATAATACTGTAGATTTGAATAACACGCTTATAAAACTGATTGAGTATGGTTCTGGCTCAAATTACGGAAGCTGGCAAAATGAACTCATTGCCATTGCTGGATTCGATGCAACCTTCAAAACCCAGAGTCAATCAATCCTTAGAAACTCAGTACCGCCTGCATATATGCCTTCTCGTATATTCATCGATCGAGATTCGGAGGGTCAAATCTTCTGGGGGGATACAGACTCTTTGGTGGAACACTGGAACCGTGGGAAGCTTCTCATCAATTTTTTAGGCCATGGTGGTGGCGCTGTCTGGGCAGACAGATCACTGTTTGTAAGAGATGATATTTGGTATTTAAATCTGACCACTCCTCCAGCATTTGTAACCAGTATGACCTGCTTTACTGCATCATTTGCCCAAACCAGGGGCCTGGGTGAGGTGGTCGTCTCTGAATCACCAACAGGAGCCATTGGATGGTTTGGTTCATCAGGTGTAGGCTGGTTAATCAATGATTATTTGATGGTGCAGCCCCTCATAAGAAGATTACTTGAAGACGATAAGACGGTTGGGGAAATTATCAATATTGCCAGGATGGAGTATTTCTTGTCCAATAGCGGCTATGATTACTTAAAACCTTCCATGCTGTTCCAATACAATTTTCTGGGGGACCCTACAACGCGGTTGCTCCGTCCAGAAAGACATGCATCCTTAGAATCCGATCAATCCATCTACGATGTGACTGATCAGCTCAATCTGAATTATGTTGGGGGTGAATCTGGGGATATCAAGCTATTACCAATTAACGCCGAGAACGTTCCCTGGTGGTCTTTACCGCAGACATTCCCAGGAACACCCAACGCTAACTATATCCTTGCGCAGGAGGAGTCTACCCCTTCAGGAATGGCAAGAACAATCTACACTCTGGATCGGGGTCGTGATGAATCTGCATATCAGGGTTATGCCGCATATTCTATAGCCGCAGACTGGTTTGAACATCAGCCACCTACGGCAGAAGAATTGTCCCAATCTCCAACCATACCAATTCGTGTCAAGTTCCACAGTTCTGCCATTCAAGCAGATAGCATGATTCTTGTACTCTCAGGATCCAATCAAGGACGTATTTCACTCATCAAAGAGGATGGGTGGTGGGAGCTCTCGGATACGACGCGTTTGAGTGCCGGAAATGCAGCTACCTACTACTCCTTTTCGGCGTTTTCTCAGGGATCTCATATACAGAATTCGAACACATTCACACTCTACCTTCCGCGGGATATCTCACTGACTACCAATGATATAAGAGTTGGAGTTAAAGACAATTTGTGTGGTGTTCTGGTTGATTATTCCTTGACAGGCCAGAGTGTGACGACTGCCGTTTTGCACTTTGAAGCAATCTTGGCCGATGGCACTCAAATAACAGATATAACAGTTGACATATTTGAAGGGAATAATTCAGTCTTTCTTCCTGTGATATTTGGAGTTGAACCTGTTGAAGTAAATGTTTCATTGAATACCCTGGACGATCAGACACCTGATGACAATTCCCTTACGAAAATATTAAGTTCTGAATATTTTCAGATTCTACCTGGATTGGGCATCACTTTCAATGGACTCACATCAGATACACTTCAGCTTTGGTCAAATGGAAGCATCTCAGGCGGGCAGGGAGATTCTTCCTGGGTCAGAATCAGATCTCATGCTGAAGCTATTACGGCGCTCCCAGGGGTAACTCTGTACCAGGATTCAACAGTCTACTCGGTCCAATCCTATTCAAAATATCTCACTTTCCGTGTCCATTCGAAGCGGCAACTATTTCAGAAAGATTTAAATCTCTCAGCCTGGGAATACATTGAGGCGGTTCAGGCAGACACCTATTTATTGAATGGTTATGGTTTTATCGCCATGGGTGTGAAGCAAGATTATTCTGGTCCAGATGTATCCATGATGATCGAAGGACAGTTATTCTTTGATGGTGATTATTTATTGGAATCCAGCCATATCAATTTATTGGCTGAAGATGAAAATGGTTTTTCCTGGAATCAATCTAGTGTAAGGGTTACAGTAGACGGAAGCCTTGCTGAAGCACAATTTGGTGATACCACTCAGTCTGGTCAGATCATTAGTGCCACCATAGCTCTGGACCTCGAGGTAGGTGAGCACAATATTTTGTATCAAATGAGCGATGCACTGGGGAACTGGTCAGAAGAGGTATCAATAACCGGTGTGGTTGCAGGCGCTGCAGCAATTTATGATTATGGAAATTATCCAAATCCATTTCAAGGCGAAACCCTCATTATTTATGAGCTAACCCAACCTCTGGATGAAGTGGTCATCGATATTTACACGCTATCTGGATATAAACTCCACACCATCGATGTATTCAGCGCCAGGGTGAGTATAGGCCTTGGGGCCATTGGATATCACGAGGTACCATGGAACGGACGTGATCGCTCAGATGACTTTGTAGCTAATGGCGTGTACTTCTATCGCATAAAGGGCAAACTGGATGATGAGGAAATTGTTGGGCCTGTAGGGAAGATGGTGAAAAACAGATGAGGATCCTTTTTACAGTCCTGTTGCTTCTATCTGTGACTATTGAATCACTTCACTCTGGTGAATATGGAGATGCATTTTTGCTGGCCAGTCATCACCCACAAGTCCAATCACTGGGATATAGCACTGTTGCTGGAAGGGTTGGTGCTGGTCACGCTTTAAATAATCCAGCTGGTCTGGCTGGCAATGGTCAGCAATCGCTGGTGAGCATGGTTTATCAGCAATTCACAGGTCTATCTAATAATATTGCCCTGGAAGGGAAGTACCCTCTGGGAGAATCATATTTAATCGGCTTCACTGTGATTCATAGTGCCGTAGATGGATTATACTCAAGACCTGATTTATCTGGATTAGCGCCTGGAGATAGGCGGGACTCAGTGCTAACTCTTGATAACTCGAATTCTGATATCATTGATTATAGAGAGGATGGCGCATTTATCACTTTGGCTCGAGAATTTGAATTTGAGTTTAACCTGGGGTGGAAGTTCTTTAAAGTGCCCTGCCGGTTACCCCTGGGTGCTTCAGCCAAATACATCGATAAAGTGTTGGTAGACAATCGGGGATTAGGGTTCGGAATAGATCTTGGGGGCCAACTTTTCTTCAATCTTGCAGATATGACCTCAGTGCTAAGCAATACGGAGTTCGGGATTGGTATATGTCTTAGTGATGTGTTAAATACACCCGTGTACTGGACCACGGAACACCAGGATGCGATCAAGCGGAGTCTGGTGGGCGGTTTCTCCATAACCCAAAATTTCTCCAAATATGCATCTCAAATTACCCTTTCGACTTCAGCTCAGACCAGATATGAAGGTGTTAGGCAATATGGTGTTGGGATCAAGGTGAAAGACACGCTTTTCCTCCGGGGAGGTCATGATGGATACACGCCTTCCTTAGGTCTTGGCATTGGCTTAAAAAAGTTTATTATTGATTACTCGTTTAGCCAGCATGAGTTGGCAAACATGCAAAAAATTGGAATTAATTACCATTTCTAATGGTGTGTAGAAAAATATGGGGCGAAGCGTGCAAAAAAGAATTGTATTAATATTAACAATATTGTTCATGATTCAAGTTTCATGGGCTCAAAATAAAGATCAGAGTCAAGCCGATCCAAGATACATAATTGATCCTGAGACCGGGAAATTAAGTATGTCAATTCGTATTTGGGGTGAGGTGAAGGTCCCTGGTGTCAAATTGGTGCCCAGTGATGCTGATCTTATCTCTATCCTCAGTTATGTCGGTGGTCCCACAGATAAGGCAAAGCTTGATAATATCAGAATCCTTCGATTTAATGAAACTGACGGTGAACCCAGAGTTGTTATTGCCAATGTGGAAAAATTTCTTGAGACAGGTGATAGTAAACACATCCCAAAGATTTATCCCAACGATACGATTATCGTCAAGGGAACCATATGGAAAATATTGAGCACAGCTACACCGTATATAAATCTCATGGTAACTTTGATCAATGGCTATTATCTCTATACAAGAACGACGACCTAAATGTTTGATGAAATCAGAGATGAAATGGGTGGACTTAAGCAGCGTCTCGATACGCTGAGGGGGCATCTTTGACCTCTCTGAGGTGCGAAAAGAACTTGGAGAATTAAGAGAGTTATCCGTTAAAGACGATTTCTGGAATGACCAGACCACCGCTCAGGAAACCCTCAAAAAAATTAACTTGTTAGAGTCCCAAGTCTCAGATTGGGAAAATGTCCTCAGTCATGAGGAAGATCTTGATATTCTCGTTGAATTAGCCCTTGAGGATCAAGATGAGAGTCTGACTCCTGAGTTAGCAAAATCTCTGCGGAAATTCCGCAAAACCCTGGATGACTATGAGCTACGCCAATTGCTTTCCAATGAAGATGATGCACTCAATTGTATTGTCACCATTCATCCCGGTGCAGGTGGGACAGAATCCCAGGATTGGGCTGAAATGCTTTATCGTATGTACACAAGGATGTTTGACAATCGGGGGTGGGCCTGGAAAGCGCTTGATTATTTGCCTGGGGATGAGGCAGGGCTAAAGGATGCCACCATCGAGGTCAAAGGTGCTTTTGCCTTCGGATATCTGAAGGCAGAGAACGGGATTCATAGATTGGTGAGGATAAGCCCCTTTGATTCAAACTCCAGACGACATACGTCCTTTGCTTCTGTTTATGTTTACCCACTTTACGATACTGAAATTGAAATCACCATAGATATGAGTGAAGTAAGAGTAGATACTTATCGTGCCAGTGGCGCAGGTGGACAGCATATCAACAAAACAGATTCAGCTGTGCGGCTCACGCATGGACCTACCGGTATAGTTGTCCAGTGCCAGAATGAGAGATCCCAGCATAAGAATAAAGAAACGGCCATGAAAATGCTCAAGGCCAGACTCCATCAACTTGAGAAAGAAAAGGAGCAGGCCAAGATGGATCAAATGGCCTCCTCAAAAACTGAAATTGGTTGGGGCAACCAAATCAGATCCTATGTGTTTCATCCGTATACCATGGTCAAAGACCATCGTACCAAACATGAAACAGGAAATATACAAGCCGTTATGAATGGTGAGATTGACGGTTTTATCAAAGCATATTTATTGAATCAAATGGGAAAAGAATCCTAATGAGTGAGCGCACCTTAAATGAGATTATGGATCAGCGTAAAGAAAAGATTAAAACGCTGCTGGCTGAAGGTATAAATCCATATCCACATAAATACGAACGTACCCACCTGATAACTGACGCGTTGGAGCTTTTTGACGACCTCCAGGAGAAAAAAGGCACTCGATTAGCTGGTAGACTCATGTCCAGGCGTGTTATGGGTAAAGCCAGTTTTGCAAACATCATGGATGGTAGCGGGAAAGTGCAACTTTACATCGGTCGTGATGATATCGGCGTTGATACTTACATGATGTTCAAGCAACTGGACATTGGCGATTTCGTGGGTGTGAGTGGTGAACTTATGACAACTCGAACTGGTGAAAAAACCCTGAAAGTTCATGAGTTAACTCTGCTGAGTAAGAATGTTCGCCCGCTTCCCAACGTAAAGGAGAAGGATGGTCAGACGTTTGATGGCTTTGAGGACAAAGAGCAGCGCTATCGTAAACGCTATCTAGATCTCATTGTCAATCCTGAGGTGAAGGAAACCTTCGTTAAAAGGGCAAAGATTTATAAGAGCATTCGTGCCTTTTTTGACGATTCAGGCTACCTGGAGGTGGAAACACCTATTCTTCAACCCCTCTACGGAGGTGCATCAGCACGTCCCTTTAAAACCCACCACAATGCCCTGGATATTGATCTCTACTTGCGTATCGCAG
Organism: Fidelibacterota bacterium; assembly: GCA_013203185.1. Classification (GTDB taxonomy): domain Bacteria; phylum Fidelibacterota; class UBA8477; order UBA8477; family JABMPR01; genus JABMPR01. Next base: position 46,434 of record JABMOS010000009.1, read on the forward strand.
ATGAACTGTATCTCAAAAGGTTAATTATAGGTGGTTTTGAAAAGGTATTTGAATTTTCTCGTAACTTTCGAAATGAGGGTATGGATCGCACCCACAATCCTGAATTTACGGCCATTGAGTGGTACGAAGCCTATGTTGATTATTTCTATCTCATGGATCAAGTCGAAGCTCTCTTTAAGCATCTGGCCGCAGATCTGGGACAGAGTACATTTGAGTTTAATGATCATAAAATAGATCTTACGCAACCCTTTCACCGTGCGACCATGGCAGAGCTGGTTCAGAAGCATGCCAATATTGATCTATCAACGGCTGATACGGCTGAGCTTCTCAAAGTTTGCCGTGAACACAAGATTGATGCTGCAAGTGATGCAAATTATGGCCAGCTTTTGGATGCCCTATTCGATGAATTAGTACAACCACATTTGAGTCACCCCACTTTTGTTACAGAATATCCCAAAGCAATTTCGCCTCTTGCCAAAGAGAAGCGTGAGAGTGATGGGACATTTGTTGAGAGATTTGAATTATTTATTGCTGGGTATGAATTTGCCAATGCTTTCAGTGAGTTAAATGATCCCATTGACCAACGGGAGAGACTGGAAGCCCAGTCTGCCCTTCGAGCAGCAGGGGATGAAGAAGCTCAGACTTTGGACGAGGATTTCCTTCAGGCCATGGAATATGGCATGCCTCCCACAGGAGGTGTTGGTCTTGGACTTGATCGTTTGATCATGATGCTAACAGGGAATAGATCCATCAGGGATGTATTGCTGTTCCCACAAATGCGTCCTGAAGTAAAAGGATAGGTTAAAGAGCCTAGAAGTGTCCTATACTGGCTATCTCGCGACACGGTATCTTTTCGGTAAACACCAGGTTCCCTTTATAGCGTTTATTTCTCGCACTACCATGATTGGAATGGCCCTGGGCGTGGCTACCCTGTTGTTAGCTCTGGGTGTAATGCGCGGGTTTGAGTCAGTAGTCACCAATAAAATAATCGGATTCGATACGCATATTCGCATTGAAAAACTATTTCAATCTGGTTTTGATCTTGATGCTGAAAAAATTTCTCAAATTTCTGAGATCCCTGGCGTTGAACAAATATTCCGCATCAAAAAAGCAGAGGTAATGCTTAAAGCCAACAGTATTACCGAAGGTGCTCTTCTTGAAGTGATGCCTGAATCAGCATTGAGTCAGCTATACTCGGTGAGTTCAAACTATACAAAAGGGGAGAGCAACCAATCGGGTCTGATTATTGGTGCAGCCTTGGCTGACCAGCTTGAAGTGGGCATCTCAGACCAGATTCTCGTCTATGATTTAGGATCCTTCACTGATCAAATGGGTCTCCCCACTATTGCTTCGAGCCGAGTTCAGGCTGTCTATGAATCAGGTATGATTGATTATGATCGGAGTTTTCTCTATTGCTCACCACAAACCATGGATGAGCTATTCCCTGATAGTCCAGATACAGATGATTTTGGTATTTTTCTTACTGATATTTCTCTCACCAATGATGTGATGAACCAGATTGACCAAATTCTTCCCTATTCCCACTTGTCTATTTCCTGGCGGGACAGGCATCAAACCTTGTTCAACTGGATGAAAACACAGCAACTCCCAATTTTTATCATCTTTAGCCTGATAATGATTGTGGCACTGGTCAATATTGCTAGTACACTCATCTTGATAATTATGGAGAAAAGAACGGAGATTGGTACCTTACGGGCCCTGGGTACCAGTAAAAAACGGATCCGGCGAATTTTTGCACTAGAGGGGCTGATGATGGGACTCATTGGGACCATCGCAGGGATCATGTTCTCTGTTTTACTATCCTGGCTTCAGACAAGATTTGGACTCATTTCACTCCCCAGTGATGTCTATTTCATGGACAAGGTCTCAATATTAATTGGGCTAAAGGATGTTATTGGCATATCAGGAGGCGTCATTTTGCTGGCTATCCTATCTTCACTTATCCCTGCTATGCAGGCAAGTCGTCTCCAGCCTGCTGACACTTTGAGGGATGAATGAGCCAGTTGAACTGGTATATGGCCCGTCGATATTTCTTTGCCAAGAGGAGCAATCGATTTATCAGTCTTGTCGGTGGGATATCGATTGTCGGTATTGCTCTGGGCGTCATGGCCCTCATCATAACCATGGCCATACTAAACGGTTTTGAAGGTGAAGTGACACGCCGCATCGCAAATTTTATTCCTCATGTTGTCATCTCTTCTAAGGCCAATATTGCTGAGCTTCAAGCTTTGGTTCCAGAGGCTAAAGCCATTTATGCAAGTACGGAACGAAAGGCTGTCCTTGAAGTATTGGATGATAAGATGGTGTTGAATGTTCATGCTATTGATCAGGATTATTGGGAATATTTCTTAACTGATGCACCCCATGATCAAAATATTTCAGGGCGACTCAGAAGAAGTGAATTTGAATTGCCTGGAATCGTCATTGGTGCTGGAATTGCTGATAAGTACTTTATCACAACGGGAGATACAGTAAATATTCAGAGTCCTCTGGATATTCGATCAGGCTTGTTTCGTATTCCCCAAAGGCATTTTATTGTGACTGGAATCTTTCGTTCTGATATTTTTGATTTTGACCGTAATCTGGCCATCATAGAGTATGCTGAGGGTCGCAGAATGTTTAAATCAGCTGGTAAGGAAGTGATTCACATGCAGCTCGATGACTTCAATGATGCAAAAGAGATCAAGACACGGCTGATAAATGCAATTCCTGATTTGGAAATTCAATCCTGGTATGATCAGCATAAAACCCTCTTCGATGCCATGCGCATGGAAAAGTGGGGGAGCTTTATTGGACTGAATTTGATCATTTTGATAGCAGTATTCAATATTGTCAGTTCGTTGATGATGATGGTTCTTGAAAAAACTGGTGACATAGGTATTCTGCGGGTCATGGGTGCACAATCGTCAGATATCAGGAAAATTTTTAATCTTCAGGGTCTCATTGTGGCCTTTCTTGGTGTCGTCCTCGGTGTGCTGGTGGGAAGTCTGCTGGTTCTAAGCCAGATAAAGTGGAGCTGGATTACGCTGCCAGATGAAATCTATTTGATACCAGTCCTACCAGTAGAATTATACTGGTCTGAAGTGTTCATGGTGGGAATTGTGGCCTTTGCCATCGTTCAATTGTCGGTTCGATATCCATCCAAAAAAGCAGCAAAGCTTTTACCTCTGGATGCAATCAATTATAAAAGATAGAGAAGCAGATATGAATACAATCCTTCAAGTTATCGATATTAACAAGAGCTACTCAGCAGCTGGCGAAAGTCTTGAAGTCCTGAAGAACGTCAATTTGAGTATGGATAGAGGTGAAATTGTCGCCATCAATGGTCCTTCAGGGATTGGGAAGACCACACTGCTTAACATTATCGGCACGCTTGATAATGCAGATTCAGGTGAATTGATTATTTCCGGCAAAACGCCCTTGAACATGAATGACGAAGCTTTGAGCACCTTTCGTGCTGAGAATCTAGGGTACATATTTCAATTTCACTATTTACTTCCAGAATTTACAGCATTAGAAAACGTATTGATTCCCGGGAAGATAATTGACCTTGAAAAAGGAATGGCCCAGGAACGCGCAAGAAGCCTCCTGGAAGCCGTTGGCGTCTATGAGAGGCGTCATCATAAGCCTTCACAGTTATCTGGGGGTGAGCGGCAGCGTGTGGCAGTAGCCCGAGCTTTGATGAATCGTCCTGAATTGGTGTTGGCTGATGAACCCACAGGGAACCTTGATCCAGATAATGGCAAACGCCTTATCGATTTGATTCACTCCGTAAGAACCGAGTTTGGACAGTCTTTTCTTATTGCAACTCACAGTAGATCACTGTCTGCAGCTTGTGATAGAGTCTTCACCCTGACATAATCGAATTCAATCACACACATTGATTTACACAGAGGGGTTCATGCCCTATATTAGCACCTGTTGAAACATGAATAATTTTGAGGTTATAAATTGAAAGCAAATTTCCATAAAAAACTCCAGGCTGTGATTCAGCTCTCCAAAGAAGAGGCTATCAGGCTGGGGCACGCATATATTGGTTCTGAACATCTATTGTTGGGAATCTTCAGGCAGGGTGACAATAAGGTCATAGATATCCTGCAGTCCTTAAATATTGATCCTACTGAAATTAAGAATCACATTGAGGAGCAAATCCGTACATCAGGTGGCACCATGATTCTTGGCACACTTCCCTTTACCAAGCGAGCCGAGCGAATTTTAAAGAATACTTACCAGGAAGCTCGTGATCTTAATGCCGACATCGTGGATGTTGAGCATTTACTCCTGGCAATACTTCGTGAGCAAGAAGGCATTGCTGCTGATATGCTGGCGCAATTCAGTATAGACTATGAAATAGTTCGCGATGAAATGGAGTTTTCTCCTGAGGCAGGAGGGCGTGAGTCCGAACCTGGCAAAGGGAAACCTCAAAGTAAAACACCTGCTCTGGATCATTTTGGTCGAGACATGACTGCCTTAGCAAGGGGTGGCAAACTTGATCCTGTTATAGGCAGAGACAAAGAAATAGAGAGGGTCGCCCAGATTCTTTCTCGCAGGAAAAAGAATAATCCAGTGCTTATTGGCGAACCTGGTGTAGGCAAAACAGCAATAGCTGAAGGCTTGGCTTTGAGAATTATCGGAAAGAAAGTTCCCCGCATACTCTTAAGTAAGCGATTGGTCTCACTTGATCTAGCTGCTTTGATCGCAGGTACCAAGTACCGTGGTCAGTTTGAAGAGAGAATGAAGGCCGTTACTGCTGAGCTGGAAAAAAATGACGATATCATTCTATTTATTGATGAACTCCATACCATTGTTGGCGCAGGTGCGGCCAGCGGATCCATGGATGCCAGTAATATGTTCAAGCCAGCCCTTGCCCGGGGTGACTTGCAGTGTATTGGTGCTACGACCCTGGATGAGTTTAGAAAATATGTTGAAAAAGATGGCGCTCTGGAGCGACGCTTCCAGAAAGTCATGGTAGAACCTCCATCAAGAAAAGAAACCTTACAGATTTTACATGGTTTGAAAGATCGCTATGAGGCTCACCACAATGTGCAGTACAGCGATGAGGCCCTGGAAGCTGCCGTGTCCTATTCAAGCCGCTACATACAGGATAAATTTCACCCCGATAAAGCCATTGATGTCATGGATGAAGCCGGAGCCAGAGTGCATTTGGCCAATGTGGACATCCCTGATAATATTGTGCAACTTGAAGCTGAATTAGACAACCTTCGTATCAGAAAAGAAGATGTTGTCCGCAACCAGGAATTTGAGTTGGCCGCATCTCTCCGAGATGATGAGAGAAATCTTACTAAGAAATTAGAAGAAGCCAATGAAGAGTGGAATACGGCTATGAAGATTGATCCACCACCTGTTCAAATTGTGGATATTGCAGCTGTGGTTTCATTGATGACCAGTATTCCTATTCAGGATGTGGCTGAGAGTGAGGCTGAGAGGCTTTTGAAGCTTGAGTCTGAGATGACCAAGCACCTGGTGGGGCAGGAGCACGTGATATTGGCAATGGCCAAGGCGCTAAGACGTGCTCGTAGTGGATTTCGCGATCCACGTAAACCTATTGGTTCATTTCTTTTTCTAGGACCCACTGGTGTTGGCAAAACAGAGATGGCAAAGGTATTGGCCAAGTATATCTATCAGAATGAGAAAGCACTCATAAAAATGGATATGTCAGAGTATTCCGAGCGCTTTAATGTGAGTCGACTGATTGGTGCCCCTCCAGGATATGTGGGGTATGAAGAAGGCGGTACACTTACTGAGGCTGTACGCCGTAATCCATATAGTGTGGTTCTTTTTGATGAAATTGAAAAAGCCCACCCTGAAGTATATAATATGCTCCTTCAGATCATGGACGAAGGACAATTGACAGACAGCCTGGGTCATACAGTTGATTTTAAGAACTGCATTTTGATCATGACTTCCAATCTGGGAGTAAAGAATCTTACCCAGCCAGGAATTGGTTTCAATCGTAAAGATCACAAAGCCATTCTTGATGATCAGCGTGCCAAGATAAACAAGGAAATGAAAGAGACTTTCAAACCTGAATTTATCAATCGGCTCACTGATTCATTTGTATTCAACTCATTGATACGTAAGGATTTAATCCAAATTGTGGATCTCATCCTAGATGATGTAAGCAATTACGCCAACGAGAAAAATGTCAAAATCAAACTGAGTCCAGCCGCAAAGGCTTTGATTGTTGATCAGGAGATGGAGACTGCATATGGTGCGCGTCCCTTGAGACGGATCATTCAGAATTTGATTGAGGACAAGATTGCAGAAATGACACTGAAAGGTCATGTTAAAGCGGACTCCACAGTTGCCGTATCTGTAAAAAATAGACTCCTGACCTTCAAAGTTTCCAGGTCAGTCAAGAAAAAATCATCAAAATCTGAGGCCTCACTAAATCACGAGTGAGATCCTTCTTGAAAACATCGAACACAGTCATCGTAATCCCGGTCTATAACGACCGGGATTCTGTTTTAGGGCTTGTTCAGGGAATAAGAACTATCATCGATTGTCCAATAATAGTTATTGATGATGGATCATCAGATGGAATCAGAGCTGAAGATTTTGTGGACGTTGCATATATGAAGCATTCTGAGAACAGGGGCAAGGGTGCTGCTTTGAAAACAGGGCTGAACCTTGCACAAAGAGCAGGTTTCGATTATGCGATTACCCTGGATGCAGATGGTCAGCATGACCCACACGAAATACCTAATTTTATTTCTCAGACAAAGGAATATCCAGATTCTCTCGTGGTGGGAATGCGCAATTTGATTAACAGGGATATGCCATTCCATCGCCAATTATCAAACAATGTCACCAGCCTGATGTTATCCTTAAGAATAGGACAGAGAGTGAGAGATAGTCAGGTGGGATATCGCTGTTATCCATTGAAGTATAGTCGATTATGGGATTCTATTGAAGATGGATTCATGTTTGAGTCAGTGGTCTTTTTTAATGCAGCGAAGCTGAGAATCCCCTTAGCCTGGCAAGCAATTCCTGTTATATATGGGAATGAGGAAAGTCATATTAATCCTCTTATTGATACATTACGATTTATAAGAACCTTTTTCAGGAGTTTTAAGTGGTAGAATCAGTTCTTCATTTCTTTCAAGAGTTTATACAAGACCCGCGTTGGATCACGTTTTTATTGGCTATGACACCCATCGGCGAACTCAGGGTAGCCTTACCCTGGGGGATAACTTTTGGGAATATGGTGTGGTATGATGCTTATCTGTGGGCTGTAGCAGGAAATTTTTTGATTTCTGTTCCAATAGTCCTTCTTTTAGGTCCAATTTCTAAATTTTTAATGCGATGGCCCCTGGGTGAGAAGTTTTTCAATTGGTTATTTACCAGAACCCGCCGCAAGGGGAAGATGATAGAAACCTGGGAGTTTCTCGGTTTGGTCATTTTTGTAGGTATACCTTTGCCAGTCACGGGTGCCTGGACCGGTTCAGCGGCTGCATTTTTATTTGGGTTATCATATAGAAAGTCTTTTCTAGCTATTTTTGCAGGACTCATCATGAGTGCCACGATTGTCACCATCATAACGACTACTGGTGTAAAACTCTTCGGTTAGTCCCCATCAGCAGGAAATCCATAATTATCCTTTTGCTAACAGTGATTGACAATGATATACTATCGAGCGTTTAGGGCATTTCGGGGTGTAGCGCAGCCCGGTAGCGAGCTTCATTCGTGACGAAGAGGTCGGAGGTTCAAATCCTCTAACCC
>JABMOS010000078.1 GCA_013203185.1 Fidelibacterota bacterium
ACGAATCCCGTGAGCGGTAGATGAGACGATTTCTCGACTTAGTCTCCCTCATGGGAGTCGTGGTTTTTGGTCAGGTTACAGTTGGTACCGAGATCATAAATGTTGCCCAATCATCCCATCAGGATGGTAGCGGAACGACATTTGTGGGTTCTTCAAATGAGATCGTAACGATCGTATCTGAAGGGTATCAACTGGCAATCTCCAAAACCGCTAGTGCAGCTGTTATTGCACCAGGCGAGAGTTTGACCTATACAATCACCGTTACAAATACGGGAAATATATCCCCTGCACCGTTTACCATCACAGACACCCTGAGCTCAGGTCTTGATATTGTTTCAAGCACGCCTGAAGCCAGCGTATCAAATCAAATAGCAGTTTGGAATGTCCCCAGCATCGCTGGAGGCCAGACACTGGTATATGAAATTGAAGTTCTGATTGATGAAAACCTGTTGGCCGATGAGCTAGTATCGAATATAGCCTGGTTGGCCGTTCCTGATGGTTTTCTTCTAGCTAGTGAATCAGCTGATGTAAACATCGGTGCACACTCAGACCTATTGATTACCAAAATGGTTGCTGAAGATGTATCCGCTATTGGAGATACAATTCACTATACTATTAACGTATACAATACTGGCAATATCCCATCAACTGAAACAATCATTAATGACGAATTGCCAGAACACATTTCATTTATAAGTGCATCCCACTCGGGATCATTTGTCGATGGCGTTGTGTCCTGGAATGTTGGCGAAATGATGCCGGGAGATTCAATTAATGTCTCCCTCAATGTAATAGTTGATGCAACCATGCCAGCCAATGCAGATTTAGCCAACATTGCATCAGTTGAGAATGCACAGGGAGTTTCTAAAGAAGCTTCAGTTCACTCATTTGCAAATCCCTGGATACAGACCATAAGTAAATGGGCTGCTGACGAGGAATATGCTTTTGGTGATACAGTAGAGTTTACGATTACTATCGATAATACTTCACCTGATCCTGTGCACGCCATCTCAGTGCGTGATACACTTCCAGAACCTCTGGAGTTTGTATCTGCATCAAATGGTGGCTCCTTTGAAAACGGTGCTGTTGTATGGACGCTAGGAACTCTGAATGCCGGGAATACTATTACCCTGAACATTGTTACCACAGTGGGCTCCCTTCTGGAAGCCCGACCTGAAATCACAAACAGAGCGTGGATCTCTACAGCCAATGCTGGAACCAGCTGGAGTGACCATGTTGTGTCACTGGCAGCTTTCCCAGAATTGACATTAGAGAAACGATCATCTGCAACTGTCCAGGCCGGGGATTCACTGGTTTACACATTTATAATGAGTAATACTGGAAACTCAATGGCTCATGATGTAGCCTTGATTGATACTCTTCCTGCACATGTTTCCTTTGGTTCAACCTCTGGTGATTTTGTTTATGATGAAGCTTCTCACAGCATTCTATGGAATGTGAGTGAGATTGCCTCAGGTGCCACTGATTCACTGAAACTGGTCACATATGTTGACTATCCAGTTGTCGATGGTACCATGCTAGAAAATACTGCACACCTATCTTGTGTTGAAGGAAGTGTGTCCCATTCTACAAGCACTACTGAAATTTTCTCTGCTCCAGGATTATTGCTGGATATTAGAGGAACTAAAACAGTATTGGCAGGTGACACCCTTTTCCTCAGTCTTGATTATCGCAATTTAGGAACTGAAACTGCTTCTGGTGTTGTCCTCACTGACACACTGGGTACAGATTTGGTATTTATCAGTTCAACTCGCGAGAACACTTACGATCCTGAAACTGGAATTATTACCTGGAATCTAGAAGACTTGACTCCTGGTGATGATGGTATCATTAACATTATAGCCATGATTCCAGAGGATTTTGCTGGAACAGCTGTCATTCCTGTTACGGGTTTGCTTAGTTGTGATCAAGGTGCGCAAAGTGTTGATGTACATACGGTGATTGTACGTGCGCCAATTATGGACATTTTACTCGTTGGTGATACTTCAGAAATTCAAGCAGGTGAATTTATCACATATGATCTCTCGTTTGAGAACAGAGGTGATACTACAGCAATTAATGTAATCGTTGTAGATTCCCTACCTGCAGAGGTTGATTTCCTGGTTGCTTCCAATGGTGGTGTCTATGATTCCACCAGTCACACAGTGACCTGGACTGTTGGTGATCTCGAACCGATTCAACCGGGACGTATCGCTGGAAAATTCAACGGTGAGTCCTCGCAGGAAATAGTTCGCGTCTCGAGAAGAAGCGAACCTGCAAACGAATTCACTATTGATGTGCGGGCTATCTACCCGCTACCCAATGGTATGGAATTGCTGAACACAGCACATATCTACGCGAATGGTGAATTACAAGCTACAGCTGCCTGGTTAGCCTATATCATCTCCTCTCCTGAATTTGTATTTACAAAAACTGCAGATTTGGAAGTATTCCCTGGAGATACCATCAATTATCAAATTGATGTGGCCAACTGGGGTACCGATCATGCTAGTGGTGTCAGCATTCTGGATACACTCGATTCACGAGTTACCTTCCTGAGTGCCACAGGAAACTACATCTATGATGAAGCTTCCCATTCACTATCCTGGTATATCGGACCACTGAACGTGGAGCAAGCTGAACGCTTTAATATTACGACAACTGTAGTTGACATCTTGGGTCACGGTGAGCAAGTCGGAAATCGCGCCTGGATGGTTTCAAACGAATCAGACGCAATCCCAGCTGAAGCACTCACAACCAATATTCTTCCTCTCAGTATTGAAGTTGATTCATATCGTAGGACGATTCTTGGAAATGGTGCTGATACAACAATGCTGACAGCTCATGTTTATTCCTTTCTGGGCAATCCTGTTCCAGATGGTGTTGATGTGAACTTCTACACTGACTTGGGAACCATTCCTGACTCACTTAAGATTACCTCCACTATTGACGGTGTGGCTTACAGTACATTGGTTGCTGATACAGTTACCTTTGAATCTGTTACCGCTACTCCTTATGCCAGAGCCGTCTTTGCACCAACCGAATGGGCTGATGATACAACCCAGGTTACTTTCATGATTGGTGCTTTTGAAGGACATATCTTTAACTATCAGGGTCTTCCCCAACACCACATAAGCGTTGAATTAAGACTTCAAGCTACGGGTGAGTATGTGGGGCATGATGTTACTGATGAGAATGGTTATTATCTCATTCCTATCTATCAAGATGATCTATATCTGATTGTTTATACCTTGATGGGAGAAAATGGAATTCCTTATGAAACGGTACAGGAAATAGCCATTGAGTCACCAAGTGAAGGTTCAACCGTAACCAATCTCAATTCTGTTTCCGGATTCTTATATGATCAATTCTCAAACGAGATTATTGCTGAAGATAGTATCCTGGTTATTGTGAATGGTGAAATTACTGACACAACAGCAACATTGCCAAAAGCTTCTGATCATCATATGACAGACTCTACCTATACAGATTCTACAGGTAAATATTTCTTTACCAATCTTTTACCTGGAAACTATAGCCTGGAAGTGATTTACAATGGGATTAGCTCTTATAGTGATGGTTCAATTCAGGTTAATCTGACCAACCCTGGTTACTATGTTGTAAACGCCAATGTTATCCTGAGAAGTTCACCTTTCTATATGATTAAGACAGTTGATAAGGTCGAAGCCGCCGTCGGTGACACCCTGCATTACACGCTAGATTTTGGTACGCAGGACGGGATTTTATTCACGGCAGCCACATCTATTACAGATTACCTGCCTACTGGCCTTGAATTGATTGAGAGTACCATCCAAACTGATGAATTCACGATTTATGAAGGACTTGATGCCCTCACAAACGAGATGAATTTTAGCAGAGATACGAGTATCACCTTTGGTGATTCACTCCATATTAATTTCGCTGCAAAAATCACCCTGGAAACCGGCCTTGGTTGGATTGAGAATAAGGCTCTGATTGCTTCTACTGAAGATAGTACTTGGAGTCATAGAAACACTAAATCACGGGCTAAGACCAAGATCATCTTCCCATTCCTCAAGGTTACCAAACAGAGTAATCGTCGAGTCATTGAAATTGGTGATGTGGTGACTTATACTGTTAATATTACCAACACCAGCGCTGATGATATTGTCCATGATTTTGTTGTGGAAGATGTGCTGCCCTATGGTTTTAAATTCCGCAAGAATACCTCTTATCTGGATGGTTCAAAAATATCAGATCCCTCCATTCAGGAAGCAGTCGGCAAACGACTTGCAATGGCCTGGACACTCGGTGATACCTTACAACCCGGTGAAACCTTTACCCTGAAATACCGCATTATTGCTGGTATGAATAGCCGCGAGGGAACCAATACCAATGAAGTCATGGCCAGAGCACACACACTTCTGGGGTTTCCTGTGATTTCAAATCTTGCAACTGCAGATGTGGTTGTGAAACCAGGTTTGTTTAGTGACCGTGGTCTCATCATTGGTAAAGTGTATTATGACACCAACGCAAACGGCATTCATGATGAGAATGAAGCGACTGTGAAAAATGTTGAACTCATTATGGAAAATGGTGCCAGAATCCTCACAGATGAATATGGAAAATACAGTGTTCCTGATGTGGAAGCTGGTATGCACGTTATCCGTGTTAACGAACGCACACTCCCAACCCTCAGTCAGATTATACTAGATTCACCAGATTACTTAGGTGATACTCAGAGTAAGATGGTAAGAGTTGCTGCTGCAAGTATCGCCAAATCAAATTTTGCTCTAAGAGAAATTTCAGTGCCTGGTAAGATTACCGGTACGGCCTTTTACGATGTGAATCGCAATGGCATTCTGGATCCAGATGAAGAAATTCAATCTGACCTGGTCATGGTCTTGAATAATGAAAAAGCCACAATGACTGATAGCCTTGGTAGATTTACTTTTAATAAAGTTAGCCTGGGTGACTTAACCTTGCGTATTGACGAAAGCAGCTTGCCATCCTTTGGACGACTCTTCTCAGTTGATTCGACTCTTGATTCTCTTGGTTTGGCTGCAAATATGTGGAGAGCAACGCTCTACTCAGGTGATAGTATTAATATCAACATTCCACTTGAGAAACTTGAACTTTTCAGTGTCCTTAGTAAAGAGTCAACTCTGGAGATGAAGACAGAGATGCTCACAGAAGAATTTAGACTCCTCGTATATAAACCCTGGAGCCTCCTGGTCAGAATCGGTTTTGTTTCTGGATCAGCAACACTGCAAAGTGAAATTTTTAATGAACTCAGAAATATTGGCGACCTGATGAAGTGGCAGACTCAGATCAACCTCGATATCAAGGGTCATACGGATCATCTTCCAGTAGCACCTGGAAGTGGTTTTAGAGACAATCAAGAACTTTCCGAATCCAGAGCAATGGCCATCAGAAACTATCTGATACAAACAATGGGCATCAGTGAATCTCGCATTTCTGCAGTTGGTATGGGCGCTTCTGAGCCAATCGCTGATGGTAGTATTCCAGAAGGACGATCACTCAACCGTCGCGTAGAAATGGTTTTCTACAACGCCGCTGAAGAAGACTCTGAATTCAACCAACTCGAGTTCATGTACAACATCAATTACACAGGTGAAATACCTGTACGTACTGTACGTTTCCACCAGGAATTACCCCCAGGTTTTATCTATAAGCCCGGTACAGCCATGCTTGATTCAGCTACTCTTGAACCCATCATCACTGGCGTAGAGCGCGATGTGTGGAGCTTTGGCGACTGGGATGCTGAGAAACACACTAAATTTGATGTTGCAATGAAGCCAGATGATTATGAACTCGTTCAAAATACTGGTGTGGTTGCTGCTCACCTCGAACTCATGGATGAAGACGGAAACTTGATCAAAACTGATACACTTGAAACCCGCATCTCAACTCTTGTTGAAACCCTATCTTTCAATATGGTTCTTGAAGGTACACAGTTTGATGTTGGATCCGCAGATCTCAAACCATCTGCCGAACCAAGTCTCCGTAAATTGGGTGATTTCCTCTCATGGCAGCCAGATATTGAAATCGTTATTGAAGGTTTTACTGATGATCGTGGTAGTCTGGAATTCAATATGTTGCTGTCTGATTGGAGAGCCATCAGCGTCAAGAATTTCCTAATTGAAAATTATAACCTGAATCCTGAGAATATTCATACTCACGGTCTGGGTCCCCATTATCCAGTTGGCGACAATGAAACCTGGATTGGTCGCGCAACCAACCGTCGTGTTGAAGTATTGGTGAATGCTGAAGTGGGAGAAGCAGCCCTTCTAGAGCTTGATGTAATTAAAGAATCACTGAAGCAAAAAATTGTGATTCCAGTGGATGCCTTTGAAAGTATGTCCCCTGATTCTGCGTTAAGCCTCCCAGCTAACCAGTCATCAAAAATTCTACTGAACATGAGCTACCCAGCCTATGCTACTGCAGATTCCATCTCTATTACACTAGCGCTTCCAACTGATTTAGAGTATGTTGATGTTGCAGGTACCTTCAAAACTTGGGGTCAGCCTCTTGAAGCCGGTGGAATGGAAGTGGTCTCACCTGTGCATATTAATGCTCCTGAAGGCGTTGTAGGCGTCAAAGAACTCTTTATGAATGTTCAAATGTTCAAAGATGGACAAGCACTGTCCAGCAATATTGAGAAAGTATTGAGAGTAAATTTACAAGAATCGGAATCTGGCAATGAATAGACTATTTTCAATACTAGCTGGTCTACTCCTATCTACCACACTTTTTTCCCAGATACTCATACTGGAGCCAAAGGACAATGCTGTAAGTAAATTGAACAGCATCGCAGTAACCGTGGCTGGAAAAGCTGGCTCACCTGCAACACTGTTTGTCAATGATGTTGAAGTAGCTAGTGAGATCATTCGAATTGATGGATTGTTGGATTTCCTAAGTGTTCGAGTGCCTTCAGGTCCCGTTACACTCCGTGTTGAAGCATTGGGTGCCTCAGATCGAACCTTTACCGCTGAGAAAAAAATTCATGTCCTGGGATCTCTGGGACAAATAAAGAATGTTTCTGGAGATATCATCCTCCCTGCTGATGGTAGAAGTATTGGAAAATATAAATTTGAGTTATCTGACGAGTGGGGCTATCAGCTTCACGATGTGAATGTTGTGACCATAAATCTATCCTCGGGAACTTTGATTGATAAGGATTTTGATGAGCATAGCACGGGACAGCAGGTTCAGGCAATAGAAGGTTATGTATCATTAAGCATCCAGGCCGGAAATGAACCCACAGAGCGTTCAACCCTGGGTATTCAGGCAGGAGGGTATAGCCAGCAGTTCAATGTAAGTTATACAATTCCTGAAGAACCATTACTGGTGGTTGGTGCATTCAATGGCAGTCTCTCTACCCTGAATACAGGGCAGGACCCAAGTGACCTGCCACATTTTGGCATCCTCAATAGAAATAACGCCCAACTGGGTGACAATGTGCTGCTAGGTGGCCGAACCGCCTTCTATGCCAAGGGGAGTATTAAGCCTGGTCTCCGCTTGACAGCATCATTAGATACAGATAGAGGGTATCTCGATCAGCTCTTTGTTGATGTTGATCCACAAGAACAATATCCCTTATTTGGTGATGCAAGTACCATCACTTTCGATGCACAATCCAGGTCAAAACTTTTTGCTAAACTTGAGCAGAACGAATCCTTTGTCTTGCTTGGTGATTTTAATACCAACATGACAGAGAACGAATTTACAGCGTACAACAGAACCTTCAATGGTTTGCTGGGTTCTTATCTCTATGAAAACCATGAGATTCAAGTTTTTGCAACTGCTACTGATAGATCTATGGAGCAGGAAGAAATAAGGGGTGAGGGTATTAGTGGTTTCTACTATCTTAACCATGGTAGCGTGACGCGTTTCTCCGAAAAAATACGTATCGTCACCAAAGATAGGTATCATCCAGAGACTGTACTGGAAACCAAAAACCTCACCCGCTTTTTTGATTATGAAATCAACTATGTCGATGGAACCTTGATGTTTAAACAACCCGTTGCCTCACTTGATGGAGCAGGGAATCCTATATTCATAGTGGTTGCCTATGAATTTCAAGGCGCAAATACCAAATCCTGGATTGGTGGTTTTCGTCATAAGAGTAAACTGGGACCAGGCGGGAAAATTAATGTGGGTACCACTTTTATTACTGAAGAGCGGGCCACTGCCAACTATATGCTATATGGATTGGATGCCTCTGTTCCAGTAAATGATAAAATCACTGTTTCAGCTGAATTAGGTCAATCTCGCAATCCCAACGAATTTGTTGATAGCATCTCCGTGGGGACTGCAATCAGGACAGAGGTGCTAGTGAACAATATGTACCCGGGATTGAATGTAAAGGGCTACATCCGCAGCGTGGGTGATGATTTTACAAATGCCTCTCAAGTCGGTTCCGGAACTGAAAAAGGATCATTCAAGTATGGGTTGAATGCTAAATATAACTCCAAAAAATATGGCAAGATTACATCAGAGTATTTTGACCAGACTGGTTCATCGGGTGCTCTCAATACATTGGATAGTCGTGTTTTCAATATGCATGTTGAGCGTCGGATCAAGGAAAATTCAACGCTTAAACTGGGTTATGAAAATGCACGCCGAGAAAAATTTGATGCCTCTGACAGCCTGTTGAATAAAGATTATTCCAATCTCCTAAAAGCCCAATATGACGTGCTCCTTTTGGATCATATTAAGGCCGTTTTTGAGCATGAACAAAATTTAGGACTTGGCAATCGAACCAAGCCCACTAATTCCAGTGTTGGACTGGTGTATCCCATTACAGAACAACTAGAAGTCTTTTGGAAGTATCGCTTTATTCAAGGTACTGGGGTAAACCGTCAAAGTGTCCTGGGATTTAGATCCAGTGTTGGTGAAAATACCGATATTGAAGGAAAATATGAGATCGGTGGTATTACTGGAGATCAGCGAAACAAGGCCTCGCTGGGCTTGAAAAACAAATGGTACCTGCGTGAGGACCTCGTCGTGAATGTCTCCCTGGAAAATACAGCGACTGTTGATTCATTCGAGATTCCAACAGTAAGTCATCAGGCCATGGCCCTATCCTTTGAATATCTCCCTGAAATGCCATGGAAAGCCATTGGAAAGTACGAAGTTAGAGACGATGCCAATAGTCTTCAGCGGGTAATTACACTGGGTGGAGATATGCGCATTTTTGCCGGGTTTGGTGCAATAGCAAAGTTAGATCACTGGGAAAATAGATACAAAGTAGGTAATATGGGGTCTCAGACCCGTGAAAACTACCAGGCCGGTGTGGCTTACAGACCCCAGGATTCTGATAAAATAAACGCCCTTGCCAAGATGGCCTATGTCTCAGATCGTAATAGTCAAATTGCCATCCCCATACGGCAGGATCGTTACATATTCTCAGTACACTCCTACTGGCAAATTGAAAAGAAAATTGGACTGGCATCACGTTTTGCAACCCGTTTTGTACTTGATGATGATGCTACTTTTGATGAAAGTATCAGCACTCAAACCTATTTTTTCCAATCCAGAGCTGAATATGCATACACCAACGAGATAAGTGGTATTCTTGATGCGCGATTTATCCATACATCGCCAACCAGTGAAAGCGCTTTCGGTCTCGCTGCAGAAGTCGACTATTTGGTCTATCAAAACATTCAACTAGGTGTGGGTTATATCCTGAAGAATTATTCAGACGCTGATTTTAGCTTCCTGGACTACCAGTACCACAACCTGTATTTTGCTGTACACGCCAAATTCTCCGAGGATATTTTTAACTGGCGTTAATAGCTTGATCTTCTATTCAATTTAGCAGAATTCCATCTATCTTCTCTCATGGCTGGACAATTACACATTGGTACATGCAGCTGGAAATACCCATCCTGGGAAGGTCTGGTGTATGAATCAAGCAAACCTGATAACTTTTTGCAAGAATATGCGAAGCACTATAAGTCTGTAGAGATCGATCAATGGTTTTGGTCCCTTTTTGGAATTGATAAGGTTGTTTTACCCAAGGCTGGCGTGATAGAAGAATATGCTCGCTCAGTTCCAGATGATTTCCGATTTGTCATCAAGGCTCCTAACAGTCTGAGTCTCACACATCTGTACAAGAGTCATACAGGTGGCGATCTGGTAGCAAACCCCCACTTTTTATCTCCAGAGCTCTATACGACCTTTCTTGACTCATTGAGCACCATTCATCCACAGATTGGTGCAATTAATCTTCAGTTTGAATATCTCAACAAACTTAAAATGCCATCGCCGCAATCATTTTTCGAACAATTTGTGAATTTCGTAAATACAATTGACACAGCCATACCCCTTTGTATCGAAATAAGAAACCCCAACTTTCTCACTGAGAAATATTTTAAGGTGTTGGCGGGAAGCAAGGTTGGCCATACTTTTTGCCAGGGCTATTACATGCCTGATATACGTGAATTGCACACCAAACATGGTCATCTCCTCCGTGGAACCTCCATCATTAGACTCCTGGGACCTGATCGGCAGGGCATTGAGAAGGTAACGGGCAAAAAATGGGATAAGATTGTTGCACCCAAGGATGAGGAAATCCCGGGAATTGCCAGTCTTGTAAGAAAAATGGTGGATCAATCTGGTATGGATGTCTATTTGAATGTGAATAATCACTATGAAGGCTCTGCACCGGCAACCATTGAAAAATTGCTTCAATATCTCTAATCAACTGGATTTTCCATTGCCATTGCGACCCAAAGAATTAAGCTGATGTGTCCATATCATAAACAGGAAACTACATGCGATCACAGCTACAAGTTGATGTTGAAAATCTAGCCTCACCAGGGTCTCGCAAAGTGGGGAGCTCTGGACATGGCCAGGCCATAGTCTATCTAAAGCAGCGGATGAAAGCTGCTGGTTTTGAACCCTATCACGAAAACTCCTATGAATTAGCATACCAGATTGAATCCACAAAGTACATTAATCTTGCTGGCGTGAGACCGGGATTAGATCGATCCTTAAAGCCCACGCTTTTGGTGGCTCACTATGATACCTGCGGTGATCAACCTGGAGCAGATGACAATGCTGCAGCCATTGCAATATGGTTTGAAGTCCAGAAATCATTGCAAAGCCTCAACCTGCAAAGAGATATTATTTTTCTTTTCCCAGATGCTGAAGAACCTCCACGTTTTTTATCTGAACATATGGGATCCACCAACTTCTATGAGAAACAGCTTAAACACGCCATCCATGCTGGCCTGGTCCTGGACCTTGTTGGTCACGATATACCTCTGGAGGGATTTGAGGAACTGCTCTTTATTTTTGGTGCAGAGAGTCATCCTGAGATGGCCGATCTCCTTATAAATGCAGATCTTCCAGATGGCCTTAAGAATATAGCCACATTGAATCGATATGTTGGAGATCTAAGTGACCATCATGTCATCCGGAAACACGGTAAACCATATCTGTTTTTTACTTGCGGGAGATGGGAACACTACCATCAACATAGTGATCTACCAGAGCATTTAAACTATACCAAGATGGCCAAAATAGGGGAGTATCTGGTCACAGTTATCCAAGCCCTGGACTCACGGGAATTAAAGGACTCAAAGGCCGATTATGACCCAGTTAGTGTGGAGTTATTTCTTCTCAAACGCGCGCTGGGATCCTATTTGAATGACAATGGAATTCAAATGAATGATAGGGAAGATATTCAGAAATTTGTACTGAATTGGATCCAACAACACCAGTTATAGATTAGTCAAAAATATACTTTTCAAATCCGCTGGTCATGAATTCCCTGAAAGATCCATCTGCTTCACGGGTGATGAGTAATCCTTCAACATCAGCCAAATCTTCAAGCCAATTTAAACCTTCCTCTTGACCCATGACCATCACGGTAGTCGCCATACCATCAGCGAGAAGACAAGTATTTGCTATGACTGAAACAGAAGCAAGATTGTGAGAAATGGGGGAGCTGGTGCGAGCGTCAATTGTGTGGGAAATGCGCTTGCCCTCAACTTCACGGTAATTTCGGTAGTCTCCACTGGATGCAACAGCCTTGTCTGTCAATTGAATGACATGTTGTAGATCTGCCCCAGGTGCGCCACCAAGAGTGGGTCTATCGATTCCAATTTTCCAGGATTCTCCCTTTTTGTTGAAGCCATGAGTAACGATTTCGCCCCCAATTTCAACAAAAAAATTCTCATGCCCCTTATCTAAAAGGAATTGTGCAATATAATCAGTTCCATCACCCTTTGCGATGGCACTCAGATCAATAGTGATTCTGGGGTCAGATTTTATCAGCGTAGAATCTCCAACAGCTAATTTATCACAGCCTGTCAATTGCAGCCAGGAGTCAATTTCATCCACAGTTGGGAAGCGATTTTCTCCTGGTTCAAATCCAAACCCAAAGAAATTTACGATGGGCATAATCGTCATATCGAAAGCGCCACCTGAAGATTCACAAAAGTATTGACCGGCCTTTACCACTTGAAGCAGTTTTTGGGAGACGGGAATGGGATAGGTGCTCTCATTTCGGTTAAAAAGGGAAATTTCACTCTGGTCTTCATAGGTAGAGAGAATGCGATTAAAATCGAGGAGAACGCTATCTACACTGGTTGCAATGGCGCTACGCCCTTTTGCATCGATGGGGTCTCCGACGACAATAATGTGATATGTCGTTCCCATGGTTGATCCATTAAAAGCAAACTCTGAGTACTCGACTGCATTCCCCCCGCAATTGTGCAGGGAGAGGGGGAGACATGCTACAATTGCGACAAAAATGAATTTAGAAATGAGATGAATCTTTGTTTCCATGGCACTGCCTCCTGATTGGCTAAAATCTAACAAAAAAGGTCCGGATAACCCGAACCTTTTAAGTATTATTTTGAGCTGCCAGGCGTTAGAAACTATCGTAATCGATCATCTCTTTTTCAACACCCATATTGTACAACATACTGTCTACAGCATCCACCATCATTGGCGGTCCACACATGTAATACTCAATATCCTCAGGTGCTTCATGGTTGCATAGATACTTATCCTGAACCACCTGGTGGATAAATCCAACAGGACCTTCCCAGGCGTCTTCTTTCAGGGGGTCTGACAAAGCAACATGGTAGCTAAAATTGGGAAATTCCTTTTCCAATGCTTTGAACTCATCATCGTAGAACATCTCACGTTTTGAACGGGCTCCATACCAGAAGGAAATTTTTCGCTTGGTTCGCTTGGTCTTGAGGAGATCAAAGATATGGCTGCGCATGGGTGCCATGCCAGCTCCACCACCAACATACAGCATCTCACGTTCTGTATCTTTGGCAAAAAATTCTCCATAAGGACCACTAACCATGACCTTGTCCCCTGGCTTCAAGTTAAAAATATATGATGAGGCCAGTCCTGGAGGCACATCCATTCCCGGGGGAGGACTGGCGATACGCACATTGAGCATCACGATATTTCCCTCAGCTGGATGGTTAGCCATGGAGTATGCTCTAAAGATGGTTTCATCCAACTCAGAGTGATAGCGCCACATATTAAATTTATCCCAATCACCTCGATATTCATCCTCGACTGCAAATTCAGAATAGTCCAATTTGTGAGGTGGAATATCAATTTGTATATACCCACCTGCGCGAAAATCAAGATTTTCACCTTCAGGTAGCCTAACCACAAATTCTTTGATGAAAGTTGCCACATTATTATTGGAAACAACCTCGCACTCCCATTTCTGAATATTGAAAATCTCCTCTGGGATATGAATATCCATATCAGATTTGACTTTAATCTGACAGGTCAGACGAACATTCTCTTTTATTTCAGTGCGGGTTAGATGGGGTTTTTCTGTTGGTAATACTTCACCACCACCAGATTCAACCACACAGGTGCACAGACCACAAGTTCCACCTCCACCACAGGCAGACGGAAGGAATATCTTTTCTGCAGCCAGCGTTTGAAGCAGGGTTGCTCCAGCAGGGGTGGTAATAGACTTTTCATCATCGCCATTAATAAGAATCTTCACATCGCCGGTGGCAACCAACTTGGATGTGGCATAATTTAAAATCACCACCAGGACCAATATAATACCTGTAAAAACGAAGGTACTAAGCAGAATTAAACCAAGCATGCTCATCTTTCCTCCTTTACAGACTAATGCCGGAAAAACTCATGAAAGCCATGGCCATGAGTCCCGTGATTAACATGGTGATACCCAATCCGCGTAAGCCGTCAGGAATATGCGAATAGCGTAGTTTCTCTCGAATGGCAGCCATGGCAGCGATTGCCAACGCAAAACCTGTTCCTGAGCCAAGCCCAAATACGGCTGATTCGACAAAGGTATATTCTCTTTCTACCATAAAAAGGGAAGCACCTAGAATGGCACAGTTTACGGCTATTAGGGGCAGGAAGATACCAAGCGCACTATAAAGACTGGGGCTGTACTTGTCGATGATCATTTCCACCAGTTGAACCAGGGCAGCAATTACAGCGATATAGGAAATGAAGCCCAGAAAGCTTAAATCAACATCTGGAAGACCGGCCCAGGCAAGCGCTCCGGGCGCCAAAAGATAATGATGCAAGGCCCAGTTCGTTGGAACCGTGATGACCTCTACAAAGATGACAGCAGCTCCAAGCCCAATAGCAGTATCAACACGCTTTGAAACGGCCAGAAATGAACACATTCCCAGGAAGTATGCCAGGAGGATATTATTGACGAATACTGATTCAACGAATAGACTAATTAGATTTTCCATCATATGCCTCCTAGTCCGCTACAGTGCCGGTTATGGTGCGTTGTACCCAGATAAGTAAGCCGAGCAAAATAAATGCTCCAGGAGCTAACACCATCAAACCCATATTTTGATATCCTGCGGCGTAGGCAGCGTCAGGGATTAACTGGAAGCCTAACAGGGATCCAGAACCCAATATTTCGCGGCCAAATGCCACAGCGATTAAAAACATACTGTAACCCAGACCATTGCCTACCCCATCCAGAAAACTCGGCCAGGGTTTGTTTTGGAGGGCAAAGGCTTCTGCTCTTCCAAGTATGATACAGTTGGTAATAATCAGTCCAACAAATACACTCAACTGTTTACTGATATCATATAAGAAGGCCTTTAATACCTGATCCACTAGAATCACAAGTGTGGCCACAATGGCCAGCTCAACGATAATTCTAATGTTTGAAGGGACTTTATTCCTGATCAATGAGATCAACACATTGGAAAACGAGACCACAACAATCACAGCAATGGACATGACAATAGCTGTTTGCATCTGCACCGTGACGGCAAGAGCAGAACAAATGCCCAACACCTGTGTGGCGATGGGGTTGTTATCCATGAGTGGATCCTTGACGAAACCCATATTCTTCTTACTTAACAGACTCATGATGAACCTCCTCGTACGATGGTGAAGTAAGGCTCGTATTTTTCCAATGTGGTTTTGATAAATTCATTCAATCCATTACCTGTGAGAGTAGCCCCGCTGATCCCGTCTACCTTGTGCTCTATATCTTTGGTACCATCTCGAATTTTACCCTTAACCACTTCAACAGAGACAATTTCACCGGCACTATTTCGAATGGTTTTACCCTTAAAGCTTGAGGTAAACCACTCCTTGTCAATTTCACCACCCAGGCCAGGTGTCTCACCATGGCTGTAAAAAGTGATTCCTTTCACTGTGTTGAGATCCTCTTCGAGTGCTATATATCCTTTTACTGTTGACCAAAGTGCTTTCCCCTGAGTCGGAAAGCAATAGGCGACGACTCTACCGTTCTCCTGCCGGGTATAGACAGGTAGTAATTCAGGGTCTTTCCTTGGATCCACCCCCTCTGCCTTTCGACCTTCGACAAGCTCACCTTTAAGGTCAACCACGAAGGATTTTACTTTGTCATCATATATTTTAAACAGATGTTCGGGTGTATGATCCTCCGATTCGACCAAACCAAGCACAGTCAATATGTTGTACTTGATATCCAGTTGGATATTTTTATCCTGACGCTCTTTGAGCAGGGTCGCTGCCGAGGCCAGTAAAATGCTACACACCATCGTTATTGCAGCTGCAAAACCAAGCGTGTATGCTTTGGTAATACGAGGCTTACTTGCCATAATTCAGCCTCCTTTTAATATTTGCCTGAACCACAAAGTGGTCAATCAGAGGCGAGAATACATTTCCAAATAGAATAGCTAGCATCATACCCTCTGGATAAGCCGGGTTGAAAACGCGGATCAGGATCACCATGACACCAATTAATATGCCGTATACCCATTTGCCTGCATTGGTTCCAGCTGCAGAAACAGGGTCGGTGGCCATAAATACTGCACCAAACATAAAGCCACCCATTAGCAGGTGATAGTGTGCAGGTAAGCTACGCATACCTCCAACTACATCAGCCCCAAAGAACTGAACAATCAATGCCATACCATACGCTCCCACAACTGTGGCCAGCATAATTCGCCAACTTCCAACGCCAGTTATGAGCAGAATGGCAGCACCAATCAGGATAGCAATGGTTGATGTTTCACCAATACTACCCGGGATAAATCCAAAAAACATATTATTCAATGTAAAGCCGGCAGTGTTTAATGCATCTACAGCTGGTCCTGTTGAAGCTGCAGCAGCAGCCAGGGGAGTGGCACCTGTAAATCCATCAACGGCAACCCACACACTGTCACCACTAATGTTTCCAGGGTAGGTGAAGAATAGGAATGCCCGTGCTGTAAGGGCAGGGTTTAGCAGATTCATACCTGTTCCGCCAAATACCTCCTTGCCGATGACAGTCCCAAATGAAACAGCCACGGCTACCTGCCAGAGTGGTATGGTAGGAGGCAGGGTCAGGGGCAATAGAATACCCGTTACCAGGAACCCCTCATGAATATCGTGGCCATTGATGTGGCCAAAAATCATCTCCCAACCGAGGCCAACAGCATAGGTCACCACAATAATGGGTAGCAATTTCAAAAAGCCAAACATAAAGGCGGCAAATAACCCCTCTATACCGGCCTGGGCACCCACGTTATAAGAGCCAACCAGAATACTTGGCACCAGGGCAAAAATAACAATACCCATAAAGCGTTTCATATCGATGGAATCTCTGATATGAGGTCCCGTTGTAGTGCCGTGGCCTGGCGTAAATAACATGGTGTTGATAGCGCCAAACATTGGATGCACGATCTTGAAAGGACCTTCCTTGATCTTCACATCCAGCGTCGCTAATAATTTTTGGAGAGCTTTCATTTCAATCAACCCTCCTTTTCCATGGTTTCAATGCCTTTTAGAATGATATCACCAAACTCAATCTTAGAGGGACAGATGTAACTACACAAAGCAAGATCCTCCGGGCCAACCTCATAGATGCCTAATTGTTCCATAAGTTCAATATCTTCAACCAGAATGGCTTTGCAGAGATGAACAGGTAACACATCCATGGGCACAACTTTTTCGTATTTACCAGTTGATACAAAGGCTCGTTCTTCACCATTCATATCTGTCGTGGGAGCGAGTTTCTTTTTAGGCGTGAGTTTTGAGAGGAAAATGGGCCAGAAACTGTTGGCATTTAATCCCAGTCTTAACCACCCAAAAAATCGTCGACCCTCAAGTTCAGGCACGATGGTGATCATATCATCATAGAAGCCTACATACCCTAGAGATGAGCTTTTAGCGCCGGTGAGGACATTCCCAGAAATAACTCGCTGGGTTTTTTTGTCCAGTTCAGCATCTACAAGATCACGTACAAGAGCACCTTCTACGCCAGCAACATAATGTCTTTTTTCCAGTTCTGATCCAGTTAAAGCATATGTCTTTGATCCAGGATATTCGCCAGTCATTAAAAAATTACCAATCTGTGCAACATGACGTGGAGACAGGTACCATACTTTTTCACCAGCTTGAATACGATCGATATGATGGATTTGAACACCAACATTACCGGCTGGATGAGGACCTGAAAACTCGTGTAACTCTACCCCAGAGATAGTGGAGAAAAATGCTTTCGTGCGAGCGGAGACGGAGAGATTAATTTTTCCCTCTGTTAGCTTTGAAAGCAT
This sequence comes from Fidelibacterota bacterium, assembly GCA_013203185.1. GTDB lineage: Bacteria > Fidelibacterota > UBA8477 > UBA8477 > JABMPR01 > JABMPR01. The sequence continues at coordinate 18,027 of JABMOS010000078.1, forward strand.
GTGAATACCAAGTTGGAAGCTCTTCTCCTGGCCTTCCAGAAGCATATCAGTTTCTGCCTGCAAGGGAGCCGAATCCATAGCCGAAATGAAAATGGACTTAGGAGAGGCGTCAAGTGCAGCAATCTTGCTAAATGGACGTTGGCGAAGGGTAGGCCAGAGCCCACTATTGAGTAAAATTTCTTTTGCCTGGCTAGCCACGAGCACTTTGACTTGTTCTGCAGTGTACTTATCAAAGCTTTCAGCAGAATCACTAGAAACATCAATAATAACGCGTTGGATAGCGCGTCGCTCTCCTCGAACCACTTCACGAACAGTTCCTGCTGCAGGTGATCGGAAAAGAATTTCAGGGTTTTGTTTGTCAACAAATAGAATCGAACCCCGGCTGACTGTATCTCCAGCTTCGACCTTCATTGCAGGTCTCAAACCTCGAAAATCAATGGGCTGGACTGCAACCGATGTGGTTTTAGGGGCTTTTTCTAACCGTCTCTCAGCAATACCTTGCAGCGGTATATCATAGCCCTTTTTAAGTTTAAACACTCCCATTAGAATGTGTCTCCGTATTGGTTTTATTCACTTTAAGGGTGGCTTGTCATCTGAATACAAGCCCTCTGAAGTGAACCCATTTTCGAACGGTTTTATGTACATTTTCATAGAGCACTTGTCAAGGTGTTCATTTAAGCCTATACATATTAACAAAATATATGCCATAAGAATTCAATATATTTGAGAATGACTGCCAAATGACAATTGTGCCAAAGAAAAGAATTGCCAGATTTATCTGAATAGTGGCGAACCAATTACTCATTTCTTCTGTTTTCAAGGTGACTATATTGATCCATGGCCATCACTCATCTCAAACCAGAATCCTACCCATCCTGGAAAGAATATTACTGGACATATCAGAAAAAACTGGCTGAACTTTATTACATCCCTCTTTTCGCCAAATGGGGTGTCCCCCTTGCCGGCAAGAAAGTTTTAGATGTGGGATGCGGAGATGGTGGATTTACTGCTGCTCTTGCTGATGCTGGTGCTACATGCACAGGTGTTGAGATTCGAGATTTTGGATGGGAGAAAACCCATGCGAACTTGAGATTTATCCAGCACGATATCCTGGCTGATGATGCCCAATCCATTCTGGGAAATGATTATGATATCATCATTCTCAGGGACGTCATCGAACACATAAGCCTGGATAACAAGCATCAGTTTATGGCTGCTTTACAAGGATTTATATCTTCCCAGGGCATTATATTAATGACTTTCCCACCCTTCTATTCTCCTTTCGGTTTGCATCAGCAAACTTTTCTCAAATCTTTCCTGAAAAAGATGCCATATTTGGGCTGGATTCCAGGCCCAATCCTGGATATGCTGCTCAAAATGCTTGGGGAATCCGACAAAGCTCGCGCCGATGTAAAAGAGATTCGGGAGTGTCGTATGACGCTAAGGCATTATAAGAAAATCTTGAGAGAACTAAACTACGCACTTACTAATGAGAAATATTATCTGATTCGACCCTCTCATGAATTGCGCTATGGGTGGAAATTGAGAGAATCTCGGATGTCCAGAATACCCATTTTAAGAGAAGTGCTGATTTTAGGATCCGTTTTTAAGTTGTCAATCCGTAAGGATTAGTGTTCGTCCTAGAATATTTTTTACTCCGGATTAAAATGCATCTGATTCACCCAACAAATTCAATGATTAATCATTTCTGGTTTGAAAATTTACCTCTCTGCAAAAATTTATGAAACTCATTGACCACCCCTAGTCGGTCGTCTATCTTCCGCGGCTTTATGTCAATTCCATTTACTGTATATAGTGTAATATATATTAAAGGGAAAACATTTAGCCTGTCGTTGACAAACTAGGGAAATGGAGTCATGCTAGAACAACTGTCACAAAATCTGGAAGGCATTTTCAAGAAACTTCGCGGTCAAGGGAAGTTATCGGAAGCCAATATTTCAGATGCTATGCGGGAAGTTCGTCGGGCTCTGCTTGAAGCAGATGTCAACTACAAAGTCGTTAAAACTTTCATCGACTCCGTAAAGGAAAAAGCTCTCGGTTCTGAAGTCTTGCGCTCTATCACGCCAGGCCAACAAATCGTGAAGATCATCCATGAAGAATTGATCATCCTCCTCGGAGAAAAAACAGTAGATCTTGAACTATCAGGAAATCCAGCCATCATCCTCTTGGTGGGTCTCCAGGGTTCAGGAAAAACAACCACAGCGGCGAAACTGGCAAGAAATTTACGGAAAAGCGGTCGACAACCACTCCTGGTGGCTTGCGACGTCTACCGTCCTGCAGCCATAACCCAGCTCCAGGTACTTGGGAAACAATTGGATATTCCTGTTTTCGCAGACGAAGGTAATCAGGACGTCGTTCAGATTGCTCAGGCTGCCATCAGGGAATCTGTGCGTTATCCAGCCAATGTGGTCATTGTCGATACTGCTGGTCGATTACATGTCGATACAGACATGATGGATGAAGTTAAACGACTTCAACAAGCACTGAAACCTGCAGAGACCCTGTTCGTGGCTGATGCCATGACAGGACAAGATGCTGTGAATGCAGCTGGTACCTTTGCGGAGACAGTGGATCTTACAGGTGTTATTCTCACCAAGCTTGATGGTGATGCCCGTGGTGGTGCAGCTTTGTCTGTACGTGAAGTCACTGGAAAACCCATCAAATATATTGGTGTGGGTGAGCATCTGGATAAGCTGGAAATATTCCACCCAGACCGAATGGCTGGACGCATTTTAGGGATGGGAGATATTGTCTCCCTCGTGGAAAAAGCACAGCTAGATATTGATGTCGACGAAGCTGCAAAACTTGAAGAAAAAATGCTTAAAAACACCTTCGATCTGGAGGACTTTAAGCAGCAATTGAAGCAGCTGAAATCCATGGGGCCCATAGGCGATTTAATGTCCATGATCCCTGGCGTAAAAGGAATAAAAGATGTTGATATTGATGAAAAAAGGTTGACTAGGATTGAAGCAATCATTAACTCTATGACCCTTGTGGAAAGGCATCGCCCTCAGATACTTGATGGAAGCCGTCGAAAAAGAATAGCAAGAGGGTCTGGGACAAAGGTTCAAGATGTGAACCAGTTGATAAAGCAGTTCCAGTCAATGCGGAAGATGATGAAGAAATTTGGAAAAATGAATAAAAGGCAGTTAATGAAAAATCTGCCTATGGGATTTTAAGGAGAACACCTTTTGGCTGTTAAAATCAGACTGAAGCGGATGGGAAAGAAGAAGCAACCCTTTTACAGAATAGTTGTTGCAGATTCACGAGCCCCTCGCGACGGAAGATCAATCGAAAAAATTGGACATTATAACCCTATTCCAGATCCAGCAGATCTTGTGATCGATGAAGAACGTCTTTTTCATTGGATGGATCAGGGTGCGAAGCCCAGTGACACAGTGTTTAGCTTACTACGCGGACGTGGACTTACACTCAAGTATGAGTTGGTAAGCCGCAATGCAGATGAAGCTACCATTAGCAAAGAGATGCATAAATGGGAACTTGCCCGAGATGATCGTGGTAAGAAGGCAGCAGCAGTAGAGTCAGCCAAACTGGCCGCCGCTGAAGCTGCGAAACAGGCTGAAGAAGACGCTGCGCAAAAAGCTGAAGAAGCAGAAGAGGCCGCAAAAAAGGCCGCCGAAGCTGAAGCAGCCGCTGAAAAAGTTGAAGAGACTGAAGAAGTAGCCGAAGTAGTTGAAGAAGTTGCTGAAGTAGTTGAAGAGACTGAAAAAGCTGCTGAGGTAGTTGAAGAAGTTGCCGAGGTAGTTGAAGAAGTAGCCGCAGAAGAAGAACCTGTCGAAGCACCTGCTGAAGGTACGGAGAAGCAAGATTCTTAATAAGCTGAAGAAATTCCTTACCGATGATCAGGTCGATTCGACAACCGACGGAGGTATGAGCATGAAAGAGTTCGTAGAGTTTGTAGCAAAAAGTCTGGTGGACAGTCCAGATGATGTTGAAGTCAATCAAGTTGACAGCGAACGGGTGACAATCTTCGAACTAAGGGTGGCCAAGGAGGACATTGGCAAGGTTATCGGTCGTCAAGGCCGTACAGCCAAAGCCTTCCGTACGCTGCTAGCTGCGATTTCAGCAAAGGCCGGTACCAAGCGCGCCTTGCTCGAGATCATCGAATAGGACATGCTTTCAGCTGAGGTGAATAGTACCGCCATTGGCATGGTTCGTAAACCTCTTGGTATTATAGGGGGAC
>JABMOS010000079.1 GCA_013203185.1 Fidelibacterota bacterium
ATCTGGGTATCTAGAGGTAAATTGCAGAATCCCCATTCGTAATGCGTAGGGCAGGAGTTCGACTCTCCTGGGTGGCTCATTTATGATTTAATATTTAAAATTGGGTGAGAGTTTTTCGTCGGGCTTGACTATCGTGGTCGTAGGTGTAGATGGGTGGCTTTTCCAGCCTCCCGTCCACAAAATTCACCATTTATCCTATTGGTCCCTGGCAGTCCTGACTATCCTCGAGCTCGGTCTTCTGTGATTGTGTAAGTACACTAAGGGGTTGTTTGCGACGATTATCACTAAAGTGAAAGAGGGTCAGAATGGGATGCCTTAGCATCATTCGAGGACCAGAATATCTCATAACCTGTTTTATATCATCCTTGATCCCAGGCTTATAACAATGAATGGGACAGTTCTTGCAGGAAGTTTTGCCCTCATGAAAAGGGCAACGATTGAGTCTGTCCAGGGCATAATTTTGGAGTTCAGAGCAATTCGGGCAATCCTTCACTATTAATCCATGCTGGTTTCTGCAGTAGAGCTGGATCATTGCCTCAACGGTTTTGGCTTCTCTTTCAATTCTATTGGTAAATATGGACATGATGATTTTTCAACTATCTCTTTTCTTAAAGTAATCGGCACGATGGATTCCATATTTCACGATGACAAATCCGTCTGGTTCCATCATTTCCTTTTCAAACTTTAGGCCAACTTTTTCCATGACTCGCCTTGAGGCAATATTGGCTGGGTCAGCAATAGCCATAATCACATCCAATCCCAATTCTTCAAAGCCCTTTTTAACCAGAGCGAGTGAACCTTCTGTGGCAAGGCCCTGTCCCCAATATTTCTGTTTCAGGCGATAACCCAATTCTGTTTCAGCAGCGTTTGTACGATTTGGCCGGAGATGAAACCAGCCCATAAAAGCACCACTCGACTTTTCAATGGCAGCCCAAAGGCCCTGTCTATCCAGATCTCTGTAGTATTTCATTATTCGGGGTAAAATCTGCTCTGTGACCTGTTCACGAGCCGTGGGTTTGCCACCATTGATAAAAAGGGTAACCTGGGGATCAGAATCCAAATCAACCAGATTTTCAATATCCAATTCTGTGAATTCTCTCAGGATCAGTCGTTGGGTTTCGAGATATACTTTCATCCGTTCCTTTATCACCAAATATTGCTCTTCATATTAACTTAAGTTTATCCCCTGCCTAGATGATTTCAAATGCCAAATCCTTCAAAATTATCGCCACATCTACATACTTCTTTAATTTTTTAACAAAATAGTCTGAATTACTCATTTTTGATGTTGCAGATCGAAGATAAAAAGTGAGATTAAGCTTTAATGAAAAAGCCCGCCATCCTCCTTCTGGAAAACGGACACCACTTTAAAGGATTTTCTTTGGGCGCTATCGGTACCTCCGGTGGCGAAGTTTGCTTTAATACGAGTATGACTGGTTATCAGGAGATTCTTACGGATCCTTCATACTGTGGTCAAATCATTACCATGACTTCCCCTCACATAGGTAATTATGGTGTCAATCCTGACGACACTGAAAGTCATAAAATTCAAGCTAGAGGGTTTATTGTTCGTGAAGCCAGTCCAATTCATTCCAATTACCGCGCCACCCAAAGCCTGGATGATTATTTGACAGAGTCTGGGGTTGTTGGCATTGCCGAAATCGATACGCGCCAATTGACACGCATCATTCGTGATGAAGGCGCCATGAATGGGATCATCAGCAGTGATGATCTGAACCTTACTTCACTGGCGAAAAAACTGACACATGTCCCCTCTATGACTGGTCAGGATTTGGTTCAAGAAGTGACCTGTCAAGAATCATGGACCTGGCCCAGCCAAAAACTTGACCATAGGTATCGTGTGGTCGCACTGGACCTGGGCATCAAGCACAATATTATCAGACAGCTCGTCGAAAATGACTGCGAAGTGATTATCGTTCCTGCTACAACGTTGGCTGAGGAGATCTTAGCTCTGAATCCCCATGGTATTCTTCTCTCCAACGGTCCTGGGGATCCGGAACCTGTTGATTATGCCATTAATACCGTAAAATCACTCCTGGACAAAAAGCCAATTTTTGGAATTTGTCTGGGTCACCAAATTCTGGCTCTGGCTCAGGGGGCTAGCACGTATAAATTGAAATTCGGTCACCGAGGGGGAAATCATCCTGTGAGAAATCAGCGGAGTGGCAAGGTAGAAATCACCAGTCAGAATCATGGTTTTGCCGTTGAGCCCTCAAGTCTTCCTGATCACATAGAAGTCACGCATATAAATTTGAATGATAATACCCTTGAAGGGATGCGATGCAAAAGCATTCCGGCATTTTCAGTACAGTATCATCCTGAAGCCAGTCCAGGACCACACGATTCTCGCTATTTATTTAAAGAATTTATCGAAATGATGGATATACATGCCAAAAAGAACTGATATTAAATCCATCCTTATTCTGGGTGCAGGCCCCATAGTCATTGGACAAGCCTGTGAGTTCGATTATTCAGGGACTCAAGCTTGTAGGGCCTTACGGGAAGAGGGCTACCGAATTATTCTGGTGAATTCAAATCCAGCAACCATCATGACCGACAGAGAATTGGCTGATGCAACCTACCTCGAGCCACTGACCCCAGGCATTGTTACCGCCATCATAGAAAAAGAGAGACCCGATGCCATCCTGCCCACTGTTGGTGGACAAACCGCCCTGGATCTGGCAATCAAACTGGATAAACGGGGTGTCTTAGAAAAGTATAACGTTCAACTCATTGGTGCTGATGTTGAAGCCATCAACAAGGCCGAGGACAGAGAGCAATTTAAGGCCGTCATGGAAAGTGTTGGAATTGACACCGCCAGGGGTGGTTTTGCCAGGAGTATCGATTCTGCTCTTGAAATGGTTAAAAATACCGGGTTCCCTGCCATTATACGTCCCTCCTTTACCATGGGTGGTACTGGCGGAGCAACGGCCTACAACAATGAAGAATTTCGTGAGTTGGTTGATAAGGGTTTATCTGCCAGCCCCATTGGGGAAGTATTGATTGAAGAATCCCTCCTGGGTTGGAAAGAGTTTGAGATGGAGGTTGTGCGAGACAAAAATGACAACGCCATCATTATTTGCTCTATAGAAAACATTGACCCCATGGGTGTGCATACTGGAGATTCAGTCACTGTCGCTCCAGCCTTGACACTTACGGATAAAGAATATCAGAAGATGCGCAATTGGTCCATAGAGTGTCTTCGGGCTATTGGTGTTGAGACAGGTGGATCAAACGTACAGTTTGCTGTTGATCCTGTATCTGGCCGGATGATTGTCATCGAAATGAATCCCCGGGTGAGTCGATCCTCAGCCCTGGCTTCCAAAGCGACGGGATTTCCAATTGCCAAAATTGCTGCAAAATTAGCTGTTGGGTATCTCCTTGATGAGCTTCCCAATGAGATTACTGGCAAAACCCTGGCGGCCTTTGAGCCCAGTATCGACTATATCGTTACAAAAGTACCGCGCTTCGATTTTGAAAAATTCCCCACTGCTGACGGTATTCTTGGTGTGCAGATGCAGTCTGTGGGTGAAGTGATGGCCATTGGACGAACGTTTAAGGAAAGTCTGCAAAAAGCTTTCCGTTCACTGGAAGTTGGTTTGGTGGGGATGGAGCCCAAAAAAGTTGTGGGTAGGGAGCTGGATCTTAAGAAGATGCGGTTTGCTACTGCTTTTCGTCTGCTTAAAATCTGGAAAGCTTTCCAGGATGGTGTAGAACTTGAAACCCTCCAACAAATCACTCAAATCGATCCATGGTTTCTGTATCAGATTCAAGAATTGGCCTTGGATCCTGTTCCAAATTTTGATCGTGAGTCAATCCGGGAGTATAAGCGACGTGGCTATTCAGACGTACAATTAGCACAGCGCCTGGATAAAAAAGAGTCTGATATCAGAGCGTTCAGATTGGCTGAGGGAATACTACCGACATTTAAGGAAGTTGATACTTGTGCAGCTGAATTTCCTGCCAGGACTTCTTATGTGTACTCAACCTATGAGACCGAAAATGAAGTGACACCTCTCATTGGGAAAAAGGTGATGATTCTGGGGGGCGGTCCAAACCGTATCGGACAGGGCTTGGAATTCGATTATTGTTGTGTTCAAGCTGTGTTTGGTTTGAATGAGATGGGCTATAAAACCATCATGGTAAATTGTAATCCTGAGACGGTTTCCACCGATTTCGATATCTCTGATCGACTATATTTTGAACCCTTGACCTTTGAAAATGTGATGAATATAGTGGATTTAGAAAAACCTGATGGTGTACTGGTGCAATTTGGTGGTCAAACCCCTCTGAATATTGCCAATAGGCTTCAGGAAGCAGGCGTAAAGATCATTGGCACCAATCCATCAGCCATAGACCTGGCAGAGGATCGTAAAAAGTTTGGTGCCATCTTAGACAATTTAAAAATTCCTGCTCCAGCGTATGGAACTGCATTCACTATTGAGGACGCTTCGGTGGTCGCTGCAGAAATCGGCTACCCTGTGCTGGTGAGGCCCTCCTATGTACTTGGTGGGCGAGGAATGGAAATTGTATATACTGAGGAGTCCCTCAAAAAATATGTGGCACAAGCGGCTCTGGTTAGTGGTGACCATCCGGTCTTGATTGATGCCTTTCTGGAAGATGCTTTTGAGTTTGACGTTGATGCGATCTGCGATGGTGAAGACGTGTACATCGGTGGAATTCTTCAGCATATTGAAGAGGCTGGTATCCATTCTGGTGATTCAGCCTGTGTGATTCCACCCTATGAGCTACTTCCCAATCACCGGAAGCGGATTGAAAAGTACACACGCAAACTTGCCCTCTCTCTTAAAACAATCGGACTCATCAATATCCAGTTCGCCATGAAGGATGGGGTGGTATATGTTCTTGAAGTTAATCCCAGAGCAAGCAGAACCGTCCCCTTCGTGAGTAAGGTGACAGATGTACCTCTGGCCAAGTATGCCGCGCAATTGGCAGCAGGGAAGAAACTCAGTGATCTAAATCTGCAGCGGGAAAAACATGCCCTCATAGCAGTTAAGAAACCAGTATTCCCCTTTAATAAATTCCCTCGTCAGAATGTATTCCTTTCACCAGAAATGAAGTCCACAGGTGAGGTCATTGGCCTTGATACCAGATTGGGGGCAGCTTTTGCAAAAGCTGAGATTGGTGCTGGAAATCACTTACCCATCAAGGGGTCGGTTTTTATTTCAGTCAATGATCATGACAAGCAAAACACCATAGAAATTGCTCGCGATTTTCAGGAGATGGGATTCCAAATCATGGCTACTCATGGAACTGCAGAAGTTCTAAGGGAAAATGGTTTGATCGTTCAGGCCATTCACAAGGTCAATGAGGGCCGACCCCATGTAGCTGACCATATTAAAAATGGAGATATCCAGTTGGTCATCAATACGCCCATGGGTGCCATAGCCCGTGAGGATGAATATTCTATTGGCCGGGCGGCGATCCGCTATAAAATTCCAGTCATCACCACCCTCTCTGGTGCGAAAACTGCCATTCGAGGCATACGAAGATTGGCCCTCAATGATTTAACGGTGAATAGCCTCCAAGATATTTTTAATTGATTTTTTCCTCTTGGTCCGTTTACTTTTTCCGGTACCAATTAATTGCACAAAAAAATTCGGCTTAACCAATACCATGAGGTATTAAGGGGAAACTATGACCGTGTTAGCGATTCCATCTGAGGCAACTTTTACCACAGCAGATAATTTTGATATTTTTGAGCAAACCTGGCCCTGTAAGGATGCCAAAGGAGTGGTATTGATTACCCATGGCATCGCAGAACACTCTGGTCGCTATGCTCATGTTGCACAGTCTTTGGTTGAAGCAGGCTATACTGCCGTTGGCTTTGATTTACGTGGCCATGGGAAATCCTCAGGGAAACGAAATTATATCAACTCCTTCCAGGACTACCTAAATGATCTCCAAGAAGTATTAAATCGTACCAGAAGTAGTCATCCAGACCTACCTCTTTTCCTGTTTGGGCATAGCATGGGTGGTGGCATTGTTACCTTGTTCACCATCGAAAGGAATCCAGATGTCAAGGGAGTGCTCTTGAGTGGTCCCTCTGTTAAGGTTAGTGATGATATTTCACCCTTTCTTCAAAAAATATCTGGTGTGATAAGTGCTATCCTCCCCAAGCTACCTGTGGTGAAATTAGATAGTTCAGATATTTCAAAAGATCCAGAGGTGGTAAATGCCTACGATGAGGATCCTTTAAATTACCGCGGAGGTGTCCTGGCCAGAACCGGCTCTGAACTGCTTAAGGCCACCAAGACAATTACTGCCCGTTCCCAGGTTATTGATCTTCCCATCCTGATTATGCATGGTGACACTGATAAGCTCTCAGACGTGAGTGGCAGTGAAATGCTCTATGCTAATGTGAGTTCAACAGATAAAACATTGAAAATATACAAGGGTTTGTATCACGAGATTTTGAATGAGCCAGAACAAGACCAGGTGAAAGCAGATATCATCAACTGGTTAAATACTCATTTATAGATGGCCATACTTTCCATAGACCAAGGCACTACGGGAACCACAGTTATCCTGGTAGGTTCCGAAGGACAGATTCTCGCTAAAACCTATCATGAGTTTCAACAATTCTACCCTCAACGTGGCTGGGTTGAACACGATCCCGAAGAAATATGGGAAACCGTGGTTGAATGTGTTGGGGAAATTTGTTCATCCACTTCAGAGGTAATTGAAGGCATCGGTATCACCAACCAGAGGGAAACTACCATCATCTGGGATGCGGACACTGGCAAGCCCGTATACAATGCCATAGTCTGGCAGTGTCGCCGAACAGCCTCCATTTGTGAGAGTCTGGAACCCCAGAGGGCCCTCATAAAAGAAAAGACGGGGTTGCCTCTGGATGCCTATTTCAGTGGGACCAAAGCCCAGTGGATATTGAATCATGCATCCATCAATCCAGACCAGAATTTGAAATTTGGAACCATAGATACCTGGCTCATCTGGAAACTCACCGGTGGGGAAGTACATGCAACCGATTATTCCAATGCTTCTCGCACCATGCTTTTCAATATTCATGATAAGACCTGGGACTCAGAACTTTGTGACCTATTGGAAATACCCATGGATATGCTTCCAGATGTAAGAAACTCATCTGATGACTACGGGATTGTTATTGCACTTTCTGAGATAAATGGCATTCCCATTCGTGGTGTAGCTGGAGACCAACAGGCTTCGCTGTTTGGGCAACAATGTTTTCAAAAAGGTGAAACCAAGAACACCTATGGAACGGGTTGCTTCATCATGATGAATACAGGTTCTGAAGCCATTCATTCAGAATACGGGTTAATCACAACGCTGGCAGCAGATCCTGATGGCAAGCCATGTTATGCTCTCGAGGGTTCAATTTTCATTGCTGGTGCAGCCATTCAATGGCTCAGGGATGAGCTGGGTCTTATTCAGTCGGCAGCTGAGAGCGAAGGAGCAGCTCTATCCGTGACTCACAATGATGGTGTGTATCTGGTTCCTGCGTTTACGGGATTAGGCGCTCCCCACTGGGATATGGAGGCTCGTGGACTGCTTACAGGACTCACCCGAGGATCCAACAAAAATCATATCATACGAGCCGCTCTGGAAGCCATGGCTTACCAGACATATGATGTTATTCAGACCATGGAAAAAGAGACTGGCGTCAACATCACTTCACTGGCTGTTGACGGTGGAGCAACTGAGAATAATTTCCTCATGCAGTTCCAGGCGGATATGTTACAAATTGAAGTTCAACGGGTTCATTATTTAGAGACAACAGCTCTTGGGGTTGCTTATTTGGCTGGACTTGGAATTGGAATTTGGGATAAGGTCATGTTGAATTCATTTGCATCCCAGAAGACTATTTTTACCCCTAAAATGAAAAAGGATCAAAGGGAATCCCTGCTTGAGGGATGGCGTGCGGCAATCGATCAGGCGCTAACAAAATGACATCAACAACTGGTCCATTCTCCCTGGAATATCCAGGCCATACCTTTGTCTTTTTTTCACCACCTCACTGGATAGCACTGTTAATTCTTTTGGGCACTTTTGGTGCTTTGTGGTTACTCCGTGATTGGTTTTCTACTCCGAAGATAGATCTCCGGACCCGCTGGTTCGTGGCAATTCTGCTTCTCGGCCAGGAGTTGAGTCTGAATATCTGGCATATAAGTATCGGAACGTGGAATGCTGGAAGCACTCTACCCTTACACCTGTGTGGTGTCGGAATTGTCCTGGCTGCCTTTTTGTTGGTTAACCGGAACTATTTGCTCTATGAACTTGTGTATTTTTGGGGTCTTGGTGGAGCTATTCAAGCTCTACTAACGCCTGATATTGGAGTATATGGATATCCACATTATCGCTTTTTTCAATTCTTTCTTTCACACGGAGTCCTGATCTTTGCCAGCCTTTACATGACCTGGATTGGAGGACTCCGTCCCACACACCGTTCCATCTGGAAGGTTATGGGAATCACCAATATCTATTTGATTTTCATTGCAGGATTTAATTATCTAACAAATGGGAATTATCTATTCATTTGCCACAAACCTGTAAATGGGTCCATCATTGATGTCTTGGGCCCCTGGCCCTGGTACATCCTGTCTCTGGAAGTGGTAGCCGTAATTTCATTCTACGTGTACTACTCCCCCTTCGCCCTCAAGGACTTCATAGAGAAGCATCGATCCTGACTTTCCTCAATCCAGTAGGTGCAGAGCCTCAAGCTTTTTAGCCTGCTGTTTCTTTTTCGTCTTGCCCTCACTGTCTGGGTTCTGCTTGACAAAATTTACTGTCTCTCGTTGATGCATACTATTTCTGGCAATAAACCAAGTTGGAAAAGCAGCTGGCGTAAGACAAGCACTTCTCCATTCTGATGTCAGAACTACTGGCTGAATTTTTGGTTGATGAAGAATATTTTCTCTCTGACGGATATCCAGATAAACCTGTTGATGATTTAATCTATACTCTCCAAAAGAGGATGAGCAGGCATGGGTGAGAACGGAACTCTCAACATGGAATCCTGATCTAAATGCTGCTGTGTAAAACATCTCGTCATAGGGAAGGATCATCTCGTAGGTTTGTCCGTGTAATTGTGGGTAGAAGATGCCCTCAATATTTAAAAATTGAAGTCCATCACCAATGAATGTCACCCTGTTATAATTATCCCTAAGTAAGTCTTGAATCCTGGGGAGTACGTCCCGACCCAGAATCGTCACAGTTACCATATTTTCATCGTGGCCATTTTCATGGGACGTTAACGAATAGTTATCCCAATCGTAATTGATTGGATATGACAGGGTAGAGAACAATTGCTCGTGAATCAAAGTTTTCACTTCTGACCGGCTGGCATGAGATGGAATATACAGTGTCGTCGTATAAATTTCCGGTGGATAAAGCAATATCCAAATTTCTGTGTCAGCATTATGTACCCGGGCATGATCTAGTATGGCTTTAATCCGTTCATTCATAGCTGCATCTCCAGGTGCCCGCCTATATGTCATCTCACTAGGGGAGGTTCCGTGTGGCTTCACGTAAAGGAAGAGTTCAGTTTTATCCTTTAAATAAGTGAGAAATAAGCGGGCACTGGATTTTTGTGTATGAATCATAAAGCTTTCCCATGTTTTTGCGTTTATAAAAGGGTTCAAATTGTATAACTCAACTGTTTGTGTGATTTAACCAAAAATAATACTCACAATCAGTCATGCAAGCATTATTTACTAAATTTTTAATATTATATTAATTTATTGGTATATCTATTCCCAAATAAAGTGGGATTCCAATTTTATCATTGGAGCTAATTGTCATTGTGGACTGTGTGACTACTGAATAATTTTGATCATGTCAAATGAGAATAATTCCGACTGCAAAAACGCAAGACCCTATCGTCTGGAGAATACCACACAGAACTATCCCTGGGGCACAAAAGACCAGGATGCCTTCATCCCAAAACTCCTTGGGTTTGAGCCAAATCCTGGACAGACATATGCTGAACTATGGATGGGGGTTCACCCAAATGCACCTTCTTCTATTATCGATCTGGAAACAGGTTCTCTAAGTCTCTCCAATTGGATTTCTAGGGATCCAGTGGAGCGTCTGGCATCTGATAAACAGATTTCCACACTACCCTATCTCCTTAAGGTCCTGTCTGCTGGTGAAGCCCTGAGTATTCAAGCCCATCCAAACAAATTCCAGGCTGAAGCGCTTCATGAAATTGACCCCGAACACTATCCTGATGATAATCACAAACCAGAGATTGCCATATCAATTGATCAGCTGGATGCGCTGGTTGGGTTTATCTCCGACCAACAATTTTTTATCCTTTTAAAGACTTACCCAGAAATCCAATCATTAATGAATAACTATTCTGATCCCGTTGAAAACCTTAAAACAGGAGTTCAAGCATTATTTCATATTCGAGAAAATAAGGCTGAACTTTATACGGATACCACCAGGCAGATTTATCAGCGTCTTAGCCAAAATAAATACCCGAATGAAACAGAAGTCCTGTTTATGACCCAATTTAAGAAGCACGGTCTTGAAGATGCTGGGCTCATATTTCTCTTCTTGTTGAATCGAGTTCATCTGCAGGCAGGTGAAGCAGTTTTTTTGTCACCTGGTGTCCCCCACGCCTACCTGAAGGGCAATATCATTGAGTGCATGGCAAACTCTGACAACGTCGTTCGACTTGGATTGACAAATAAATTTTGCGATGCAGCAGCTCTCCAGAAGATTCTTGTATATGATACTGATTCCGATTTTCGGGTTCCCCAGTTAAAACAGGGCTCTCAAGTTGAGTATGAAACACCCGTCTCGGAGTTCCGAATAAAATCAATTGAACTCCCAGAGGGCAAGTCTGAAACCTTCACGTCGCGAAGAAGTCTGACCATGTTCATACTATTGGAGGGTGAGATCAGTTTGCACTGGGGGGGACAGAATAAATCATGTACGTGTGTATTTAAAAGGGGGCATTCATTTATCACCCCTGCAAATCTGAATGAGTTCCAATTAACCGCTCGCGTGGATTCGAAACTATATCTGGTTGAAATTCCAGAGTAGGTCGCTAAGTGGCCTTCGCCTGAACTCTGAATTTATCTGATACTATTGTGGGTTTCACACTGGCCCAACGCAACATGAGATTTACCGACTCGCTCATATCATCCAGTTTAATGGGATCAAGAAAAGCAGTGACCTGTACAAAATAATCTTGGTCTTCTGGCAGACCTTCGGTATTCACAATAACAAGATTGCTGACTGAAATATAGGTATCCTTTGCCGCTTCAATTGTAAAGAAGCGCTCCAACTCACCACTCTCAGAATTCACCAGATAATAGCTCTCTGTTTCCTCGTCAAAACGGAAGCCATTTACAACTTCTTTCATCTGCAGAGGTTTCGATGCGCCGGGCACAAAGAGTTCGAAGCGAAAATGAAGGGTGATATTCTCGCCAGAGAGTAGCACATCATCCAGAGTCTCGGTAAAGGAATCCGCTAGTTTCGTACTGCAGACAATCTCCTGCTTAACACCGGAGTATTGTAAGTCAAGCCCCTCGAACCAGGGGTTTGAAGTTACCACAGATGATAGAAACAACTGGGTAACCGCAATGAGGGAAGCGTTAAATGTTTGTGTTAAGAATTCAAACATGATATATCAAGAATTGCCAATGACAAGTCCGACGGCTGTGACAACCATGGTGAGTGCCATAACCAATATGGTTGTTATTCCATAACTGACTAGTAGCAACAGCATTTTCGTAGCAGTCTTCGAATAGGATTGATCATAAAATTGCTTCATGGCAATGTATAAATATATCAAACTTGATATAATGACAAACCACATGGTCAATTTAAAATCCAAAATGATGGTCAAGATAAGGAGACTAAAAATAAAGGCGTGAAGGTGGAGGCTAAAAACGAGGTGCTCAATATAGAGTTTTTTTCTGCGCCAGTAGAGCGTCTTTAGCTGGAGGGCAGCTACTGGGAGGAGCAGAAACATCATTTTAGCAAAATTATCGCTAAAATTACTCAATAAGTCCCCTTGCTGCAGCTCAAAAGGTTGGTTACCAACGGTGACTGTCATATTGGATGCAGTACTGTCGGGGTCAGTGGCAACAATACCCATATCCTTAAGGAAACTAAGGCTGTCATTATTGGCAGTAGCCTGATTGCCAATGACCTCCCTCATGGATTCCTCAATGCCACCGGTCGCTTGATATTCCTTCAAAAATTGATTATTTATGAATTCTGGAATAATCGTTTTTAATGAGAGAATCACAAAGAAGACGACACTGGCCACAAGATATATTCGAACGGGCGGTACATACCTGACCCTTCTTCCCTTCACATATTCAGAGGTCAAGAATCCTGGCTTGGTAAAAAGGAATTTTAAAGATCTCAATACACGAGAATCAACATCCAATAGCTCTTCGAAAAAATCTGCGAAAAAATCCTTAAAGGTAAGGATGTAGTCCTTGTTTTTCTGCCCACACTGGGGACAAAATTGTGCACTGAGGCCTGCGCCACAATTTAGGCATTCCGTATGTTGCGGTATTCTTGGCTTTTGCTTACTCATAACTAAAGTCTAAATTTAGATGGAAATATGGACAGGGTAAGTCTTTTTTCATATTAGCAACTATTAATGGAGATAATCAAAATTTCACCAAACATTGAAATTCGTTCCGTTCCGTTGGAGCTGAATATCATCAAGTCCCTTGAGATGATCATATTTGGAAGTTCCCGAGCTACTGCATCTAGAGTGGAGAAGATCCGTCAGCAGGGCGCGCTATTGCTCATAGCCTATGATGGTATGAGACCAATTGGATTTAAACTGGGGTATGGCTTAGCCGATGGACATACTTTCTTTTCCTGGTTGGGTGGCGTTGATCCAAATTATCGGCGGCAGGGCGTTGCACAGGCCCTCCTTGAAACCCAGGAACGTCATGTTAAAAAAATGGGAATTGCTACCTTATATTTTACAAGTTTTGATCGATTCCCTGCAATGATACTGCTGGGCAGGAAAAATGGTTATGTCAAAGTGAAGACAGCAGTGGAGGGTGGTGAGAAAAAATACTGGTTCGAGAAACAACTTCTGTAGTCCATCTACCTCGATATAGGTCCTGGTTACAAAGTTATTTCATACTTTCTCAATTTTAAGTGTTGGGTTAGTTTAAAGGCATCGCACTGAGGAGAGTAGGGATATGTTAAATATGAATAAAATCAGCATCCGTAGATCAATTATACTAATTGTTCTCATCCTTTCACCATCGTTTGCACACTCCCAATCAAAGGAATCCGATGTAAGAACCCTTCACCGGGAGATAGATAAACTAAGTGACATGGTAACGAAGCTCAAGGCAGAACAAGTCAGATCCTACAGCTTAGAAGCTAAGATTAAATCACCCAATGCTGACTTTAGCAAAGTTGATAGTCTTAGACTGGTACGCTTGAAGAGAAAACAGGCTGAATCCCGAGCAAGAATTGATCAAATCACTTTGGATATATTAAAAATCAGCAAGCAGCTGGAAGACCCAGGAAAGCGATATGCACTAGCCAAAAAGATGCAACAACCCCAGCTTATCCAGAAAGCAGCGCCCCACAAAGCAACCCCTGATTCAACAGAAGTTCTCGGGGTGGTAAGTGTACGCTCAATAGATTTATCAGCTGTCAAGCTGGTTCGCCAGGGCAAATCAATGGATCAAGCTCGTCTGTTAACCATCGATAGGCTAAGTCACAAACAGGTCCTGGTCTTCTATCAGGATTTAAACAAAGAGGACCGCTACGAGTTGTACGATATCGCTGATGAGATCGTTCGTTCAGAAAATGTTGAACTGGTTGATGCCCGTCGTTCAGCCATCTATTTCTATCTGTTCACCCAGTGATCACTAAATACTCCAGCATAATCGTCCTCGCGCTGCTCATCAGCGGATGTAGCGGTGGCAAAATTTCTTACTACGAGAAAGGTGATCTCCACACGCGTCAGTTTCTGAATCGTGGCAGTGAGCGATCCTCATTTCGAGGTGATTATTTCGAAGTGAAGCGCAATGACAAGGGGCAGATCACATCAGCAAAATATTTTTCTTCTGGGAAAAACCTGGTTGAAAAAAGCACCTATAGCTATACTCGCAATGGTGACATACTTAGACACCAACAAACAGAGTATTTTGAAAATGGACCGCCACGAATATCTAAGGAATGGCACTACGAGCAAGGTCGCGTCGTTAAACGTGAAGAGCAGTGGTTTACCCGTTCTCATACCCTTGAAAAAAAACTGACTATTTATTATGATGCGAATCAAAAGCCATATCTGGAAGAAACCTGGGGGTTGGGTCGTAAGATTGAAAGTTCAACCGAATACCATTATGACTATGAGCATCGGCTTGACAAATCTCGTCGGAACTTCTTTCTTCCCAGTGGAGAATTGCGGGACTATTGGCTCACCATTTATAACAATGAAATCCAGATCGTAAACGAGGATCACTACCTCCCAGACAATTCCCTCATCGCCTTCTATCGATATGCTTATCACCCCGTTAAGCGTTTTCGCGAGCATGAAGAAATATTGGATGAAGATCATGGTATATTTATTTCTCGCGAATATGATGAGTATGGTCATCTCCTCATAGAAGAGCAAAAGGACCGAAATCTTGAGCTGATCCAAAAGACTGTTTATGAGTACAATGATAAACACCAGCCCAAGTTGGTTCACGTGTACAACCAGAATGGGAAGTTGATAAAAACTTCAAAATATATAAAACCCCGCATTTTAGAAACATATAGAACGCCTGGATTATAGGAGGTTTACAATGAAAAGAATTTTGGTGCCCCTGGCCGAAGGATTTGAAGAAATTGAAGCTATCACAATTATAGACATTCTGCGACGGGCCGGAGCTGAAGTTATCATTGCCGCCCTGGTAAAGCGAAATGTTCAAGGCTCCCATGGTCTTAAAGTTGTTGCCGATACGGTTCTAGATGAAGTACTGGATGAAAACTTTGATATGGTTGTACTGCCAGGAGGGGTGCCTGGTGCTCCAAATCTCATGGGTGATGCTCGAATTATTAAGCTTTTAAAGGATCAGGCTGCGGCCAATAAGACTTCGGCTGCCATTTGTGCTGCCCCTGCAGTTCTGCAAGAGGCCGGCCTCACTACTGATAAAAAAATTACTTCTCATCCTGCCTGGGCTGAGCGCATGACAACGGCTGTTCACACAGGAGCGCGAGTGGAAACTGCTGACCTTCTCATTACAGGGCAGGCTGCAGGCAGCGCCATGGAGTTTTCCTTTAAATTGGTAGAGGCCCTTTATGGAAAAGAAAAAGTTTCCGAAATAAATGCCGGCGTTCTAGCAAAGCTATAAGTTACTGACTCGCTGTTCTTATGCTGTCAAACCAGGCCTCTGCCAGGACCATTGAAGGAAAAAATCCACCAGCATGATCTGCTCCAAGCAGGCTCACCATTTCAACACTTGTTCCACCATTAGCCTGCAATGAAGTATAGGCGCTTAAAGTATTTTCAATGGAAACCGTGCTGTCAGCAGTTCCATGATATAGCCTGATAGGTGCAACAGGACCCCAATCTAAAAGCGTGTTTTCTTCCAGGGCTTGCTGAATAGCACCTTCTTGATTTGCCAGAAAAGCCGTTATAAAATCTGTTTTGAAAAGCGAATCAATGGCCGTTGGCAACTGATCATTCACATCGCCTAACTCCTGTGAACCATCGAAAGAACCTGGGAACATGGAAGCATAGGGCTCATTAAAGATATCATCGAGACGATTCCACCCATAAATATCATCATATGCGACTACGACGTAGGCGAGAAAAGCCGGAATTTCATAAGTACTTCTGCTCAGGAGATTGCGAGTCGATCCAATAAGGTTATAGGGACCAGACATGGGGGCAACTGCAGTCAATTGAAATTCATCAGCATAGTCTGTTTCAATAAATTTATGCGCGGCCATGGTGGCATATCCACCCTCAGAATAGCCAGCCAAAAATAAGTTATCACTTACATCAAGACCATTCTCACAAGCATAGATTCTGGCTGCTCGCAGCATGTCAACAACTGCATTTGCTGTGAGCTCAGCATGGAGATAGGGATGGATATCTTCTGAAATACCTAAACCAATATAATCAGGTACGACTGCCATAAATCCACTCATGCCGAACATAATACCATCTACAGCATAGAGGGCATTTGAGGATCCCGTATTTTCTCTCTTTAATGCTGTCCCGTGCTGCACGCTTACCATATCCATGGTTTCGACACCCTGGGGTATAAATATGACGCCAGAGGCCAGGGTCAGGTCACCATTCTTGTCTCTGGTCTTATAATGGATCGTATATGCCTCAACGCCGTGGGTCAATGTAAAGGTTAAGGGAACTCCAATCTGACTCAGAAAGGGCTCGACCTGGGAGGGTGTGAGTGCCATTTGAAAAGTGGCATCAACTAATTCACCTGCTTCATCAACTGTGTTACATGTCAAGCCGTCCTCGTCGTCCGTCTCACAGCCGGTATACATGGTAAGACTGAATAGCATCAGGCTTAAAATAAAAAATCGTGGGAGTCGATTCATCGTTTGTTCAGAGTTCATTGGTTTCTCCTAAAATTGACTCATAATTACAAATTTATCATATCGTTCTTCCAGATCTGCTTCTTCCAGATAAGTGATCCCATCGACTGAAAAATCTTGCACACAGAAAGACGCAAGGACAGACCCAAAGACTACAGCCAGTTTCATGTTATCAAAAGAATGCTCCTTTGATTGATCAAGATAGCCAATGAGGGCACCAACAAATGTATCACCAGCGCCAGTGGGGTCTTTCACTTCATCCAGTACCAACCCAGGCACACTAAACACGTCCTCTCCATGAAAAAGCAAGGCACCGTGTTGACCTTTTTTTATCACCACCCAATCTGGTCCCATGGCTTGAAGTTTCCTGGCTGCTTTGCCATAATTACGCTCTTGGGTGAGCATGTTGGCCTCTTCATCATTGATAACCAACATATCAACTCTTTTTATAAGGGTAAGCAATTCATCAAGCGCAGTATCAATCCACAAATTCATGGTATCAAGCACAACAAAAGATTCTGTCTCCAATTGATCAAGGACATGGTGCTGCAAGCCTGGATGGATGTTCGCCAACAAAACATGAGTGGCATCCTTATACGTATCAGGTAGAGTTGGATTAAACGTTTCGAAAACATTTAGCTCAGTAAATAGAGTGGTTCTGTCATCAAAATTCTCGGCATAGCGTCCCCCCCAGCGAAAGGTTTTGCCTTCTTCAATTACCAAGCCTTCAAGATTAATCTGATGGTCTCTGAAAAGGGCAAGAACCGATTCAGGGAAATCATTTCCTACGACCCCTACTATGTTTGGATGGGTAAAATAACTGGCAGCAATGGAGCAATAGCTACTGGATCCGCCTGGAACTTCAGATACTGAACCAGCAGGGGCTTCAATTGTATCTAGAGCTAATGATCCAACAATGATGAGTGACATGATATTTCCTTATTTTCCGACAGAATAAACAGGTGTGCAAATTGCGATGTAATCCCCCTCACCACAATGAATTTCCATTGAGAACCCTCTTTTCTCGTCTAGATTCTCCACATGAAAATGAAGACAATTATCCTGTTGGCGGTACTGGTGAGCATATTGAGTGCTCAAGACTATGAATTCTACAATCAGAAACTTACTGATGAGCAAAATGAGCAAGCTATTTTCCTTGAGAAAAATCTCATGGCGACCTGTTGCTTCGGTGGGCCTGTGTATATGCACGGTAAAAATCAGATGACCGAAGAAACAAAAGTAACCGTTCGGAGATTGCTTATCGAGGGAAAAAGTACTGATGATATCCTGGACTATTATAGGAATACAATAGACCCACGTACCAAGCAACCCTATGGGAATCGCATCCTGGCAGCACCCAAGGCCAGTGAGACGGTTGGAAAAGTCTCTTATTGGATGGTGGTTGTCTTTAGTTTGGTTGGATTGGTAATTCTAGGATATGCGTTGAAAAAATTTCAGGCTAAAAAGCCGGACCTTGATCCAAAAAATCAGCTGTCAGATGAAACCCTGAAAAAAATCGAGTCTGAACTTTCAGATCAAGATTAGGCTTAACTGTGCAATCCAGAAATGGATAATGCGCTTAATCTATCCCTAATTAAAGCAGCCTTTTCGTAATCTTCCTTGGAGATTGCTTCTCTAAGGTCGCGCTCTAGATCAAATTGTAATTCTGCTCTATGCGTTATTTCGCTAACATTTTCAGCCAGACTGGGTTCTGATTTTTCAGTTAGCTCAGCGCTGAGTGGCATGGCGATGGATGCCTCATCAAAGACCTCTTTTGAAACTTTGATAGGAACTCTGGCCCTCAAAGCCAGGGCAATGGCATCACTGGGTCGGGCATCAATTTTCTCAATGCCCTGTGCATTCCTTACATTCAACTCTGCATAGAATGTCCCCTCTTTCAACTTCTGGATTGCCACACTCTCCAGACCGTCTGTCATATTCGTAATCACCTGAGACAATAGATCGTGGGTCATGGGGCGATCCAGGTTAATCTGTTCTAGAGCCAGTGCAATGGCCTGGGCTTCAAACTGTCCTACCACTATGGGCAGGCTGCGTTCGTCATCATCTTTCATTTGAAGGAACAAGGTGTAACCCGGGGCCGCAGCCTGGGCAAAGAAGAGGATATTTTTGACAATTACTTCAATCATTTTATTTCCAGGATAAACATAGCGCCAAACATGGTCAAATGTCAAACACTGACAGCAGCTTTATGTCCTTCGTAGTAAACTTGTGATCTTTAACACCTATGGGGAATCGGTGGGTATTAGGCTGTTGACAAAATCAATTTTGTCGTTTTAGAATCAAATCTGACAACGCTTTTAGCATTTGGGTGTTTTTGAAGAGAGAGGAGCTGAGCAAAGTGTCTGCCTCTTCTATCCAGGATGAAATCAAGCTTTGGGCACGTTCTATGGTACCGTGATCAATCATCCATTGTTTAACCTGACCGCGATGATGTTCCGCCAACTGGCCGCCATTTTGAATAATCTGCCATTCACTTAGCTCATCTTTGGTGAGTCGACTCTTCAAATCGATCCAGATCCATGTATTTTTCTCATTGAGAACATCGCTACCCAGGCTTTTGCCCATGGCAGCTGATGATGAGGTTACTTCCAGAAGATCATCCTGCATCTGGAAAGCTCTTCCCAAGAGGATACCAAACCGTGAAAGCGCTTCGATGGCCGCCTCACTACCACCTCCCATAATCCCCCCGAGATGGCAGGCCAGTCTGATTAAAGCGCCCGTCTTGAGATCAATCATCATCTCATATTGTTGGGGTTCGATATGATCGCTCCCCTCAAACTCCATGTCCCAACCCTGGCCCTTGCACACATCCATGGCGCCCTCATTGAAAGCACGAAAAATGCGGAAGAATTTTGATTCCTCAATATCTGACAGATGTTGATATACATAGATAAGCAATGTGTCACCGCTCAGGAGGGCTCGATTGTCACCGAAAGCCTTATGGAGGCTTGGAAGGCCTCTTCTCAGTTCATCGCCATCCATGATGTCATCATGAACCAGAGTAAAGGTATGAAATATTTCAAGGGCAGCCGCAACGGTAATGGCCTGATGCCAATCCCCCCCTACAGCTTCTGTGGCAGCCAGGCAAAGTGCTGGACGAAGCATCTTGCCTTCCGCCTTAAGCGCGTACCTCATAGGTTCAGAGAGATAAACAGGTTCAGTATCAAAACGTGGGTTCTGCAAATGTTTAGAAATGGCCACACGCCAAGTTTCGATTCTATTGTTTATATCAATATCCATGGTTTCTTTCTCGATAATTTCCTCATAAGCATGATCAATCAATTTTACGCAACAAAAGACGATTCCCAATTAATTCATTAATCGTACATGCGCCTACACCAAACATCGCCATTTCCAGAGTTTTCTTCCAAACCAGCAATTGATCAATGGTGCCACTCACATCACCTGTCATGGCGTGTCTCAGCAGGGGACCGGCAATGCCACCCATATTTGCACCAAGGGCAAGTGCCTTGGCTAAATCGAGGGGTTGTTTCAAACCACCACTGGCGATGACAAACTGATCAGTTTCAAGATTTTCAAGAATTTCAGCGGTAGGTTCGCCCCAGTTTGCAAACTCATGTGCCGATTGTTTCAGAACCCTTTGATCAGCTGCCAGTCGTTCCCCCTCTATGGATATCCAGTTACTCCCCCCTGCACCTGCAATATCTATTATTTCAACTCCGATGCCCTCTAGCCTGGCAACGACATCAAGGGAAAGACCCTGTCCTACCTCTTTGATGATGATGGGTAGAGGAAATTCATGTACCCAGGTTTTAATGGCATTCAACGCTCCCTTAAAGTGAGTATCGCCTCCAGATTGGAATGCCTCCTGTAAGGGATTCAAATGAATAATTAATGCATTCGCCTCCAGGTCACTGCAAAATGAAGACACTTTGTCCATGGATTGAGATCCCATAATCTGAGCAATTCCCAGATTGGCCATGATGATTGCAGTTGGCGCATTCTTTCTGGCCACCAAAAAGCTGTTGCGAACCTTTTCATTTTCAAGAGCAGCTCGGATGCTTCCCAGACCCAGTGCGCAGCCTACTGACTCCGCTGCAGTGGCCAGATTTGCATTGAGGTTGAAGCTCTCCTCAACACCACCACTCATTGAGCTTATCAGGAGTGGAAACTGGAGTTCCTTCCCAAGAAATGTTGTATGGGTATCTATCTCATGGAGATTTATCTCGGGAAGTGCATTATGGATGAACCTCCAGCGATCAAACCCTGCGGAGATTGAAAAGTTTAAAGCCTTTTCCTGAGCAAGATTCAGATGATCTCGCTTTCGTTGCTCAATGTCCCTCGTCAAGGCGGACCTCGCCAAACTCCCCGATTTTGTTCATCACCAGCGTTTGAATCTCTTCCATTCGCTCTGCTGTTTTGGCTTCGAATCGCACGACCAGGACAGGTTGGGTATTGGATGCTCGTACCAGACCCCATCCATCTCCAAACCGAATGCGTACCCCATCCACATCAATGCAATCATAATTCTCCTTGAAGAATTTGGCTGCCTTTTGTGCGATTTCAAATTTTTCAGAGTCTGAATTGCAAGTCAACCTGATCTCAGGTGTTGAAAAGTACTTGGGCAGCTCATCCACCATTTCAGAAAGGGGACGATTGCTTTTGGATAACAGCTCCAGCATGCGACCACCATTGTAGATGGCATCGTCAAAACCAAAATATCGGTCGGCAAAGAAGAGGTGACCACTCATCTCACCAGAGAAGGGAGAGTTAAGCTTTTTCATATGAGATTTAATATGGGAATGGCCTGTTTTATACATGACAGGTGTTCCACCAAATTCCAGGATTTTTTCCTCAAGCGCCTGGGAACACTTTACATCAAAAATGATTTTATCATCTTTGGATTTAATGATGTCTTGTGCAAACAGGATCATTTGATAATCTGCCCAGACCACTTGTCCTTTTTCATCTATAACACCGAGACGATCAGCATCTCCATCGAAGGCTATACCCACATCATAGCCACCGCGCTTGACCTCATCCTGAATATCCTTAAGATTGGCAGGTACAGTTGGATCCGGATGGTGATTGGGGAAAGTTCCATCGACATCACAATACAGGGCAGTTACTTCACAACCCATTCTTTCATAGACTTCAGGGGCACATAAGGCTCCAGCAGCATTTCCTGCATCAACCACGATGCGCATGGGTCGCTTGAGGTCAATACCCTTGACAACTGTATCCATATACTCGGGCAACAGGTCATATTCTGAAGCGGTGCCCTGGCCCACTTCAAAATCATCATTTTTAATCAGGGCAAGCATATCCTGAATATCCTGGCCAAAGAAGGCGAGTTGATTAAAGGTCAATTTAAACCCATTGAACTCCGGTGGATTATGTGAGCCGGTTATCTGACAGGCTCCATCAACATCATCAAAATGAAAAACACTGAAATAGTTTCCAGGCGTTGGCAGAATACCTATATCCATAACATCAATCCCAGTGGAAAGCGCACCTGCCTTAAAATATTCTTTTAGTTGAGGTGTTGTGAGTCTCACATCTCCAGAGAGTGTAATCTTCTTTCCACCCCGACGCTTTACGATTGATGCAAAGGAGCGTCCCAGGGCAACAACCACTTCTTCTGGGAAATCTACCGCCACTTCACCACGGATATCATATTCTCTAAAAATGAAATCATTAACATTCATGTATCTATTCTCCTAAGACCGCTTTTTGTTTGGGTCTGTGTTTTTTTCAAGTTCATCTACAGCCTGGCGAACATCCCCATCAAAACGATCCAAATATAGTCGGCTTTCTTCTGCAGAGGCATGGCTTTTCTGCATAACCAGAGCCACCTTAACATAGTTATCTGACTTAACCAGCAGGTCGCTTGCTTCTTCATAACTACAGGAGGTGATGGTTGAAACAATACGACGGGCTCTATCTTCCAGCTTGATATTGGTAGCCTTCAAATCTACCATGAGGTTTTCATAGACCTTCCCACGTTTAACCATGGCAGTGGTCGTAATCATATTGAGAACCATTTTTGTAGCCGTTCCAGATTTCATGCGAGTAGAACCCGTAATCACTTCTGGCCCCACAGGCACAGAGATCAGGACATCAACATTTATATCGATGTGATTTCTGTCAGCACATGTGAAAAACACTGTTGCTGCACCCAATTCTTTTCCGCGCTCAAGGGAACCTAGCACATATGGGGTTACCCCACTTGTGGCAATACCCATAACCACATCCTTATCCGTAACTCCAATTTCATCAATGAGTCTACGACCATCATCAGGAAAATCTTCCGCACCTTCAACAGCAGTTCGCAGGGCTGTGTCACCCCCGGCGATGAACCCTTGAACTCTCTCTGGGCTGGCATTAAAGGTGGGTGGAATTTCAGAAGCATCTAAGACACCGAGCCTACCAGATGTCCCTGCTCCCACATAGATCAACCGTCCATCTTTCTGGAAAGCCTTATCCACCAGTTCTGTGGCTTTTGTAATATCATCCATTTGCTCGGCGACTTTGCCAGCGATGATTTGGTCTTGCCGATTTATGATTTCAAGGATTTCTCTAATCGTCGATGAATCAAGATTCATACTCTCTGGATTGCGCTGTTCAGTTAAAAGTTTGCCTAATTTCGATGTCATTTTCTTATTGCTCCCACCAAATAACATTGATCATAATAGTCGTGCCTATGCTTATGCTGACAATCAATCATGAGTTTAACATCTCTCTGGTTGCCTGATTGAAGTCGGCTCTCAAGTCGGCGGCAATTATACATTGGAAGGTGTTTGTAAACCAAATGATATCAACCTGTGAAACGCCTGCGAATAAAGCGCCTCGAATATGGGCTCTATATTGATTGATCATTCCTGATGTCATGAGTGATGAGAGAACGGATATTTCCCTCTCCTGAAGGGTAAGTCCCGGGCGAGATAGAACTCGTCCATAACCATCCTCAATCATCCATTTTGTTAATTCAGGGTGCAGCTTATCCATGACTACCTTCAATTTTGCATGGTGTTTCCCATAAATGATTTTACTAGTCTCTTCACCTGCTTGCTTCTCATCATCTACACCAATGGACCCATTCCTCATGGGGAAGTGCTGTCTCAATTGCTTGAGAGCCTCAATCGTTTTGGGAAATCCAGCGAACAGAAGGGTTTGTAGAATAGCCTCTTCTATGGCCTTCTCATCCAGAATGTCAGAACGTTCAGAAATCCAGACGTTTAACATAGCCTGATCATTCAGTGTTGTAGCAGCCACAATGATTCCCAGGAGAAACATTTTTTTCTGATGAGAAGATTTGAGGTCCCTCCAGGATTGAGAGAGTTGAGATTCACAAGTAGCATATCTGTTTGAGAATGTCATGGCTTATAGGATAATCGGGTTGGGGCATGATGACACTTGAATTCTGAATCTCTGCCAAATGGCAACTCAGGTACTTGGGGTTAGATTTATCAGATATTCAAGTGGCTGAACTTTTCAGTAACACCCAAGTGCAACCTATGGTTCAAGCTTGAATCGAATTATATTATTTGTATGTTGAACGTGAAAATGAGCAGTAACCCTTCAAACAATAAATCCCCTCGATGATAGAGATTTTCCTCGCTGTCATCGGCTTGCTCCTCAGTTTTATTTTCGCTGGAGCAGAGATTGCATTGCTGTCATCAAACCGCCTTCAGCTTGAAGTATGGCAACGACAGAAGGTGCGTGGTGCCATGTCTGCATTGAATGCCAGCCAAAACCCAGAAAAATTCCTTACGGCCACATTGGTGGGGAATAATATTGCTAATATCCTGACCACCTCCTTTGCTACGGTAATGCTCATCAGAATCATCCCCAATGAATGGCTCATCTTGCTTATCATTTCTGTCAGTGTACTTATTTTTGGTGAGATTATACCTAAAACTCTTTTTCGCGAATTTCCCAATGCCTCCATGTTGTTCTTTGGTCGTTTTGTAAAAATTTTTGAGTTCATTCTTTACCCCCTGACAATACTGCTTACTCTTTATAGAACAAAAATTCTGAGAAGTGATGATGTTGAAAGTCAAACCAACCTCGATTCTGAGGAACTCCACCTCTTGTTCAATGACCCCAGGGAAGAGAGTGGTGTGGATGTACATGAACGCCAAACTATTGCACGTATATTCACCTTTAAAAACACTTCCATCAGCGAAGTAATGACACCACGTCCTGATATGACTTGTATCTCCATTGATAGCAGTATAGGCGAAGTTGAATCAGCGTTTATGGAGTCGGGATATTCAAAACTCCCTGTTTATGAGGAGACTGCAGATGATATTAAGGGCATCGTTTTTCTGCATGACATTTTTCGAGGTGCCACGGAGCTTCGCGACGTAATGAGGGATGCCTATTTTGTCCCTGCAACCAAGGCGGCGGATGAATTACTAGGGGAAATGCAGACTAAAAGTTTGTCCATAGCCATTGTCATTGATGAATACGGAGGAACAGCTGGTTTAGTTACCATGGAAGATTTGTCTGAGGAACTCTTTGGAGAATTTACTGATGCCTTTGATGTGGAAGATTCAGCCATTCAGGAGCTTGATAAGGGATTGCTAATCAAGGGAAATGTTGAAATTGACTTCCTGAATGAGCACCATGATTTTGCTATTCCTCCAGGTGAGTACGAAACACTGGCTGGTTTTCTCATCGAGAGCCTTGGTCATATCCCCCAAAAAAATGAGCAATTCCTTACTGAAACACACCGCTATGTGATATCCTCTTCTACTGCAACCCGTATCGAAACCATATTTGTTCAGGAGCGCTAATTAGCGATCACTTTTGGGTTTATTTTCTCTCATAGATCGCTATCTGATCAGAGCTTTTTTTTCTACCATGTGGACGGTGCTTATTGGTCTGGTGGGAATATTCACAATCGCCGACTTTGTAGAAAAAATTGACAATTTTGTGGATGCTGGTGCTGGCGCCAATTTAATGCTGGTATACTATGGTTATAGTTTGCCTAATTTTATTGATATGGCCCTGCCAATGAGTATGCTCCTGGCCACAGTTTTCTCTCTGGGAACCCTCAACAAGAATTATGAAATTGCAGCCATGCGAGCTTCGGGAATCAGCATGCTCAGGATTGCTCGTCCCCTCCTTCTGCTGGGGCTCATCTTTACCATATTCCAGTTTATCTTTCAAAATCTTGTGGTTATGCCTTTCAATCATCAGCAAAAAGAGATTACCCGAAACATATTGAAGCCCAAGAAAAGTCCCCGAAAAATGAAGGAAGTGGTTCGCCAGGACGTAAACGGTAATATCATGGTGATTAAGTCTTATGATGTCCCTGATAATAGTTGCACCGATGTTTCAATTCTGGCCTACCAGGACTCTGGCATTACAGAAAGATGGGACTATGCCAAATTGCAGTGGGTTGATTCTTTGCAAGCCTGGGATAAATCTGAAGGATTGAATCGTCGCTTTGATGCTGCAGGAAAATTATTGTTTTCAGAGATGAGTCTCAGTGATGAGCTACCTATCACACTCACCCCTGCAGATATTGTTAAGGAGCAAATCAGACCCAACGAAATGAATGTTTTTCAACTTGAGCAATTTATTCAGAAGAAGAAAATTCTGGGACTCAATCCCCACCGTTGGGTAGTAGACCTCCATTTCAAATTGGCTTTTGTCATGACTGGCTTTATCGTGATTTTTCTGGGTATAAGCTTTGCCCTGCAGGGCACAAGGGAGAACCTCGCCGTTGGGGTAGGAAAGAGTGTAATTGCGCTTTTTATTTATTACATCCTGCTAATCGGTGGTCAGAAAATTGGGTATAATAGCTCAATGCATCCTGCATTTGCTGTGTGGTTTGGAAATGTTGTCCTATTTATTATCGGGGGCTGGCAATTCTATCAAACTGCAAAAAAATAGGCTGAAATATTAAAAGGGTAATTATGTTAAGCTGACCTGTAGTCAATTATCTTTTAAACTGAAAACTGATTCCAAATTCAATGCCCTCTGCAGTTGCAAAAGACATACCGCCTAAGAATTTCAAGGCGAGATCAGCGTCAAACCAGATGAGGTGCACTCCCGCGCCAATAGAAGCTTCCTTCCCGTATGGACCACCAAATGCCATACCTGACCTGATGGGAACCATACCAAAACGTATCCACTCAGCTCCTAGAGCCAATCTCCAGGATCGATCAGCAAAATAGTAATCATCCAAACCCGCGGAGAGATCTGCCATGATAATAAAGTCTTCCAGGTATTGATAGCTACCTCCAATCCGAAACATCGCAGGGTAATTCATACGGAGGCTATCGGATAAAGGGACATCTGTTTCTTTAAACTTGAATAAACTATCAGAATTCGCGAGCGCTCCAGTCACGTTTACACGATCAAGATCCAATGAATATAAGGTGCTAGATGCAAATTCTGAGCTGTCAGAAGATATCTGTAAAATATCTCGGATAGGGACAAGGGCTTCAATGATACCGATGTTTTTGGCAATAAAATTATCATCCTTACCCCAGTTGATGAATCCAATTACATTGTTAATGGCAAATCCAAACTGCCAGTTGTTAATTTTTCTCGTATTAAATCCCAAATCAACTGCCAGCCCATTTCCACCGATTGCCCTTGTATACCGATAAAAACTATCAGATTGAAGACCCGCTGCACGCGTATTAAATGCGCCTCCCGATGAATCCACACCTGCAAAGCCAATTCCAGCCAAATATTTAATGGTTGCACCCACATTATATTTCTCAAAAGGGATAGCAAAGGAGAATCCAAAATTGGTCACCATGAGTACATCCTGCCGCACAGAAAGATCCAGAGACTTGCCAATCTGATTACCTTCCAGCATCATCTCAAAGAGACCTAGAGGTAACGAATTCTGCATGTAATACTCGACACCAGAGGTAAAAGCATAGTTTCCCAGGGATACATTTAATATGGGAATTGGGACACTGACACCCAGTCCAAATGCGAACCCATCCTCTGAAAGTTCAGACAGCAAAAATTCTTTATGTGTTATATCACTCCCCTGCATCTTCGTTTCCAGATCAAAGGGATTACCATCCTTATCACCTGAGAAATATTGGTTAAAGAGCGCGAGTGACATGAAATTATTAAAAGCAGTAATTTTGAAATCAAAAAGATCTGCGCTAAAGGTAAGGTCTTCTGTATATCCAAGATTAGCAGGGTTATAGCCAATTGCAGATATCCCCCTTGAACTCACAGTATATGCATTGCAAAGCCCAAGGCCTCGAGCATCTATGTGAGCCTGGCCGAAACCAGGATTCAGCCCCATACCAACTAAGAGGACAATCAGAAAGGACTTTCTCATTCGGAGGTTTCCCCTCCAGAACCAAACATGGGTCCTGAATTTAAAAGAAATTGCATATATGCAGTGACATCAATGCCAGCAGAAAATGGCAGCAGAGCGGGATTAGGTGTTTCTGAAATCAGGAATTTGATGGCAATAAAATGGGGTTTATCCTCAATCAGCCAGCCTAATTCACCATAGGGTGTGGCATCCAGCATGAGCAATAATTGTGAATTGTCTTCGCTCAATGTCAAATTATATAAACTGTCTGCCACAGTAGGAAATGCCAGACCTGCGATATCCATCGCCGATGCAACACTGGCAAAGCCACTATCTGATCGGCCGATGATAAAAGTATCTAGCATAGCGTATTTATGATGCTTGAGTGTTCCGTAAGTTGAGTCTTCGTCTACCTCAGTCAAATTGAAATCTGAGGAATTTGAGAATCGACCAAATCCTTCCTGTCCGGGGATGGCTAATCCAGTATTTGGGTCAGTCATAGCTGCAGGCACCTTCAACTCCAGTGTTCGCACAACTGGATGAATAATCAGGGTATCCAGATTAAGTCCGAGAGTATCTATGGCACCATCTAGATCTCGGTCAGCTGCGACAAAGACTTGATTTTCAACTGAATTATAGAAGGGGAAATATGGAATATCAGAAACCAGGATTCGCATTTCAAATTCCAGTCCAATATCACTAAAAATTGTGGTATTGATGTTGGAGCTCAGCAACATATCTGAATCATCTGGCACACCATTATCACCCACTAGCTGTTTTATAGTTGTCGAATCCAAGGCATCCATGGGAGTGAAAGTTGGCGAGAGAAATTGCACACCACCACTGGCAATGCTCAGGTAAAATGGGATTTCAAATCGCCAGGTTCCTGATATTTTAGCACCTGCTGTGATTGATGTCAGTCCATCAGGTGAAATACTGGCATCTCCCCCAACTGATACAATGCTGGGCATCATGGCCATTAAATTGACGATGTTATTGTCTGCTGGGAAGTGTTGGACAATAGACTCATCCCCGTCAACAGTTCGTCGAACATAATCACGACTAATTCGGATTTCAGTAGAAACCGGTGCAGCTGGAGAGCCTGCTTGAAAACTTACTGAATCTGGATCCAAGGCAACCACAAGACTGTCACCATCTCTGAAACCTTTCACCTCAAGACCTAATCCCGGCGAAACACCGAACTCATTCTCCATGGTAATGGCAAGAATAGCTTCCCCAAATGTGACGCCACCAACAAGTCCTGGTAAACTCAATGGCTGTTCTTGATTACTCAATCCAAAATTGATATCAAAGAGTCCAACCAAGTCCTGAATTCGCAGTGATGTCATCAACACATTGACACCGATGGCCATTTCATCTGGTGGTGGGTAGGGGATAGTCGTCGGACCCCCATCTGAGCTAAATTGTATTTCTGTCTCTATAAGTAATGAATCTAAAGGTGTATCATCCCCTGTAAGATTGCTAAGCAAATGACCATCCAGGACTACAACTGTATCTCTTGTTTGTCCATCAGGTAAGGAGAAGGTTAATACTTCGTAGCTCCCAGCATCCAAGCTGTCTTGATCTTGATAAAAGTTTCTCAGTTTGATCCGCAAAACATCAATATCCAGACCCATTTGATTTTCCAGTGAGATACTTAACCGGTTGGTATCGGGGTCATCCACATTGTCTTTAAATGTGGCTTTCACGATCTGGACGCTAAAGGCATCATCCGGGGAAGTCGTATTCATATCCTGATATATGGACATGGTGGTATCACGCATATTGAGCTGGAAGCTTTCAAAACCATCAATATCCAGTGAGAAATTATAGTGGAAGAAAGGATTCACGCCCATGGGGAATAATAGGGTATCGCCATCATTACCATTAATTGTACCACCAAATTCAAAAATAAGGCTATCATAGAGAGCCACACCATCCAGAGATGATGTTTTTACACTATCTTCATTATTGAGCATATACTCGGAAATATCCTCGAACAAATGATCATGAAGCGTGTCTATCCTGCCATCAGCACTTTTTGTATAAACAAGGAGTCCAATATTAGATGATGTTAGGGGTAGTTGACTATTGATAATTGAAGAAATGGACCCCGTAGAAATAGTTACAGATTCAAAACCTTCAATTGGCACATCAGAAGGCAGGGTGGATGGGTCTGGAAGTAATGCATAAGCCTCACGAACACCCGGTAAAGCCATCTCTTCAACCGTAATAAAAGCGCCAACTGGAAGGACGGGTACAAAAAGAGAGCTATCACATGTAAAAGTTTCTGGAAATGTACCACAGGGAGTACACCCACCAAGATCTTCCAGATTGATAAAGCTCACTTGAATTTCATGTTCATATCCTGGCAGCAATACGTCTTGAGTTGCATTCAAGTTTGTGTCAGCATCACCAAAGGTTAACCTTATAGTTTCCGAGCGTACTGCAGTTGGATCATCACAGGTAGATGCCGGGATTTCGTCATTCGTGTAAGTCGGAAGACCATCCATCATATCTGTCAAAATTAGAACCGTATCAACGGGGCCTAAATGGATACCCTCATCAAGGGTGGCAGGAAGCAGCGATCCAATATCTATTGGACCCACACCAAGGGCCATTGGATCCTGGCCAGGAATGACAAACATATCCTCTGGAAGGGTTATGGGGGGTAAGTCGTTTTCAAGGGTGATGTACAGACCACCTGGATAATCCGCCAGGGTGTCCGGGAGTAAGATATCCATGATCCCATCACCATCAGTATCCACAGAATCACCATACACCTTAATGGTTCCCGTAGTATCAGAGGTTAGTAACCCATCGAAAGGATAATTTTCAGAAACCAGAGGGATGGTCAGCGTCATTTGCCAGGTCGGTAAGACCACCTTTGTGGGGAGCCCAAAATCACATTGCAGGACAAGGATGCCCCACAATATAGCCAGGACTATACCTGCTGACCGACCTCTAAGTTTTTGAATTTTGATTAGATGACCCTTCGTCCTAGTACCTGTAATGCTCAGGTTTAAAAGGACCCTCTTTTTTGAGACCGAGGTACTCAGCTTGATCATCAGATAATGTGGTCAGCTTGGCATCCAGATGAGCAAGGTGCAGTCTGGCCACCTCTTCATCAAGTTCCTTTGAAAGGACCTGAACACCATCTGCAACCGACCCTTCGTAAAGTGCCATTTGTGCCAGCACCTGATTGGTAAAGGAGGTGGACATCACAAAGGATGAGTGACCTGTGGCATTACCCAGATTAACCAGGCGTCCTCTAGAAAGAAGTACGATTGATTTGCCATCAGGGAACTCAAAACGATCAACCTGTGGCTTGATATTGGTTTCAGTGATTCCAGCATTGTTTTCCAACCAGGCCACATCAATCTCATGATCAAAATGACCAATATTGGCCAGGATGGCATTGTCTTTCATTTTTTCCATGTGCTCACCACGAATCACACTTTTACAGCCAGTGGTGGTCACAAAGATATCACCAAATTCAGCAGCTTCTTCCATGGTCACAACGGAGTAGCCCTCCATGGCGGCCTGTAAGGCACAAATAGGATCAATTTCAGTGACGAAGACCTGGGCACCATAACCAGCCATAGACTGGGCTGAGCCCTTACCTACGTCTCCATAGCCAGCAACCACAATCTTCTTACCCGCCAGCATGATATCGGTACCCCGTTTGATACCATCAGCCAGAGATTCACGACAGCCGTATTTGTTATCAAATTTAGATTTGGTCACTGAGTCATTCACATTGATAGCAGGGAAGGGTAATCCACCCTCTTCCATCAGCTGATACAGACGATGAACGCCTGTAGTGGTTTCTTCAGAGACACCCTTGATCTGGGCATGCCATTCAGGGTGTTGCTCCAGGATAACCTGTGTGAGATCACCACCATCATCAAGCAGCAGGTTAGGACCCTTGCCATCAAACCCCAGCGTCTGATCGATACACCACCAGTATTCTTCTTCTGTCTCACCCTTCCAGGCAAAAACAGGGACACCGGAATCAGCCATCGCTGCAGCAGCATGATCCTGGGTTGAATAAATATTACAGCTGGACCAGCGTACTTCAGCTCCCAGAGCCGTCAGTGTCTCAATGAGGACTGCTGTTTGAATGGTCATGTGGATACAACCGGCGATGCGTGCACCGGCAAGTGGCTTGCTCGCTGCATAGCGCTTCTTTAGTTCCATGAGACCTGGCATCTCTTTTTCTGCCAGAAACATCTCGTCACGGCCATATTTGGCCAGGTTGATATCTGCTATTTTGTAATCTAGTGTTTCCATATAATTTTGATGTGGAATCCTTTGAGGGATCCCTTCCTATTTTAAATGTCTCAATAAATCCTCTCGCAGAGAACGCTGAGACGCAAAGTTAATTATTTATCGACAAACCCCATTCACAAGTTTGTCTATTTTAATGCTTCCGTGACTTCTGCTATCAAGTTTGTTTTTTCCCAGGGGAACTCATCACGACCAAAGTGGCCATATGAGGCAGTCTTCTCATACAGGGGACGTTTTAAATTAAGATGGCTAATAATGGCAGCCGGCTTAAGTGGAAACACTTCCCGTACCATGACCTCTAGCTCACTATTGCTGTGCTTTGATGTCCCGTGAGAGTCTACCAGAATAGAGATGGGTTCTGCTACACCAATGGCATAGGCCAACTGTACTGTACAGCGTTGGGCTGCTTTGGCGGCCACAATATTTTTGGCGATGTACCGGGCCATATAGGCTGCGGAGCGATCAACTTTGCTGGGATCCTTACCAGAGAAGGCGCCACCACCATGGGGAGCATAGCCGCCATAGGTATCCACAATAATCTTACGACCAGTAAGGCCGGCATCTCCTTGAGGGCCACCCACCACGAAACGGCCAGTAGGGTTTACAAAAGTTTTAAGCGTGTTATAGTCTACCAGTTTTGCCGGCAGGACAGGCTTGATCACATGCTCCAGGATATCATTATACATCTCACCCTTCACATCCACACCATCCTTGTGCTGATTAGAAATAACAACGGCTGTGATGGCTTCAGGTAGATGGGTCTCTGAATTGTACTGAACGGTGACTTGAGATTTACCATCGGGACGCAGATAAGGCACTTTGCCATTCTTCCGCACTTCAGCCAGCTTCTTGGTCAATTCATGGGCGATGTAAATGGGCATAGGCATAAAGGCGTCAGTTTCATCTGTGGCATAGCCAAACATCATACCCTGGTCACCTGCGCCTTGTTCGTGGTTCTGATCATCCACACCCTGTGAGATATCAGCAGACTGTTTATCGATACTCACCAGGACTGCGCAGGTCTTATAATCAAAACCCATCATGGAATCTGTATAGCCGATACGTTTGATGGTTCGCCGGGCAATACGCTGGATATCAACATACGCTGATGTAGTAATCTCACCACCAACCATAACCAGACCTGTGGTTACAAAGGTCTCACAGGCAACTCTGCCCTGGGGGTCTTTTTCTAATATGGCATCAAGAATCGCATCTGATATCTGGTCAGCAATTTTATCTGGATGACCTTCTGTTACTGATTCTGATGAAAATAAATATGACATGTTTAGCTCCAACTTTACCAATTATTCTAAACCCAATCCGGGTTTAACAATTAAAAATTAATTCAATTTCAATTCTGAGTAGTCTCCAACGTTCACTACTCTCTTTTGCCCCTCAGTCACCGCGTGGTCTCCAATGAGAGAATGGCTCAGGATCATATTCTTAATGATAGCTCCCTTACCTACAATTGTATCAGTCAAAATTGCCCCACTTACCTCAGCACCTTTATCAATGGTTACATTTGGGCCAATCACACAGTCACTCACTTTTGCTTCGTCATGTATAAAGACTGGCGGGTGAATAATGGATCCACTACTATGCTCAGTCGACAAATGATGGTTAAGCAAAAAGCGGTGAGAATCTAGCAGAGATTCCTTGGTTCCGCAATCATACCAGCCATTGATTTCCACAGCTTCAATATGCTCTCCACTTTCAATCATTAACTGTAAAGCATCGGTTAATTGATACTCTCCTCGGGTTTTAATATCATCAGCAATGAGTTTTTCAATTGCTGCCTTCAAGATGCGCTGGTCCTGAATGTAGTACATCCCCGCTAGAGCCAGATCAGATTTCGGATGTTCTGGCTTCTCAACAAGCTGAGTTATTAGGTGATTAGCATCTATTTCAGCAACGCCAAACCTTCTTGGATCATCTACTTTAACGACAGCTATTGCGTTTGATTTGCTTGCAACAAACTGTTTAAAATCTACATCAAACACTGTATCCCCGAGTAAAATGAGGACACTCTCCTCTTTATCTTCAAGCCCCTCTAAAACTGCGTGTCCCAATCCTTTTCGCTCGATTTGATAGGGAAAATCCAGGCGCAAGTGTGAATAATATCGATTAACATACTCCTCTACTTGCTCGCCCTTATACCCGACAATAATTGAAACTGAATCCACGCCTGCAGATTCAACTGCATCCAGAACATGACCAATCAAGCGTTTGCCTGCAAGGTTGATCATTACCTTAGGAACATTTAAAGTATGGGGTCGTAGTCTTTTCCCAACACCTGCTGCAGGTATTATTGCTCTCATTGATTATTTCCCTCCACCAAACATATCTACCTTGACGTTAACATGTTCTAGATACTTTTTAGGGTTGTCCTTAATCTCCTTCACAATCTCATTGATGTTATATGAGATGCTGTCCAATCTCTGATAGAGTGAATCAGAGGTTGTTAATCTCCCCAGGCTAGAAGTGGGATCCTTGAGCCTCACACTCAGACGGTTTAAATCCTCCCCAATTTTATCCAGACTGGAAAGGGAACGACTCAACTTATTTTTATTGTCATCCACTACCTTATTCAAAGTGAATGAAACGTCTTTCAAGTTAGTTATAATCGTATCAATATCGCCGCTCTTCGTGTCTACCATATTTTCAGCTTGTTGCAAAGCACCCTTCATGGCTAATAATCCAGGCTTGATGTCTGCTACCATGAGAGAATCGATTAATTTTGATGTTTTGTGGATGGAGTGGAGACTAGCCTGGACATCCTCCTCCATCGATTTATTGAGTAGAAGTAATGTTTTATTGAAGTTCCCCAGCAGCGTTTGAAAATCAGTTGAGATTGCACCTGTCGTTTCGAAGATATCTTCAAGACCACCGGCAAAAGTCCCCCTGAATACACCATGCTCGCCAAGGTGTATTCCAGAACTTCCTGGGCTTACTTCTACTTTTTTTGATCCTAATAATTCCTGGTTTGAAATAATGGCAGCGGCATCACTATATAAAGTAATATCCTTGTCCACCCCAATAATGATATCTACAGAGTCCTCTCTGACAATAAAGTCATCAACAATGCCCTTTGGAACACCCGATACGGTTACCGGGTCGCCCTCTTCCAGTCCACTGGCGCGAGCGACCCGAACCGTATAATAGCTCCTTGAGGAAAAGATGTCTGCCTTATTCCCCCACATGATTCCCATGACTGTAGCAGTCAGGATTATCAGAACAACAACACCAACAATTATTTCTTGTCTTTTTTCCTCAGGTCTCATCTTATTTATTGCTTTCTGGTCTCATTTACTCATCGTCCAAGGATTCTACAAACTGTTTATTGGGGTCCACAGGACGTTTCCATTTATTTTTATGCTTCGTTAATTGCTTTCTCATCTTTTTCACAACAAAATCCACTGATTTTGATAGATCATCTGAGGTTTCTTTTGCCGTTAATGTTTCACCTGGTACATTCAAAATCACCTCAGCAATATAATCATTTTTAACC
>JABMOS010000080.1 GCA_013203185.1 Fidelibacterota bacterium
AGGATAGATAGTAAATTTTTGTTGGCATATAATTCTTTTTTTTTATAACCTATTTATCTGGAGGCGAGGATTTGCTTGACTTTTTCCCGGAGGGAACTCTCAGGGAACATATCCAGAAGCCGTTCTAATTCATCGTAACCGCGGGCTTTATCGCCGCTATTGAGGTAGGAATATCCAATCTTGAATTGTGCAGCATCGGCTTTATTGGTATCAGTATATTGAATCACTTTTCTAAAAGCTTCGATAGCCTTTGAGTACTCATCTAAAGCGTAATAAGACTCTCCTATCCAGTATTGAGCATTGTCAGCAAAGTCATTCTGCGAATCATTTGCAATCAGCATCTCGAAAGCATCGATAGCCCCCATGAAGTCGCCATTTTGATAAGCGCTTAATGCATCAATATAGTGTTGTTTGTATGTTTCATAATCCATCTTGGCTGCTGATGGTGTTTGCTGGACAGGTGTTTGAGCAATGGGTCTTCGAACAATATTTGGAGTTGTTGAAGGCATGGCCATGAGTTCGTTAAAAGAGTTTGTAAGCGAGATTATTTTATTCTCTAGAAATACCAGCTGTGATAGAATATCATAATTCGAGCTATCCTGGACCCTGGCATTTAACTCTAGTGTTGTCAATTGGTCCTCAGAGCTCATCATATGGTCAGCGACATTGAGTTGATACTCTGAAAAGGATGAATCAAGCACTGAAAATTGACTAACGATATTTAATAAGTTTTCCTCTAGAACAGCCATTTTTTCAGGATCCATGGTTGCATAAATGCTATCTACCTGAAATTGTGTGTTTTGAATGGACGTCCCCAGGCCAGAGATAGCCTCTCTGATACCCACCTGTTCTGCTTGCAATCCTGCGATCTGCTCTTCACTGGCTTGCTTACTTTCATTGGCCACAGAATCTGTACGACTTCGCTCGCTTGCCAATTTTGAATCGACCTCTGATGTGAGCTCATCGATTGAACGTTTAGATTCTGCATTAAGTTTGTATAAGTTTTCAAGGCTGATGTGATTCTCGTTGTAGGTTTCACGCATTGCCTTGACTTCCTGGGAGAACTCTTTTAACCTGGCATCCAGAACCACAAGCGTACTATCTGTACCCTGTGTATCCTGTTTTACTTCACTAAGTTCTTGCTTTAGTTCTTTGGAACCACCGCAACCGACGATTAGTGCTAATATCAAAATAAGAGCGAACGTTCTTTTGTACATTGCTTAAGCCACTTTCTGCTGGGAGTTAAGACAAGAAATCATACGGGCGTCAATTTAACCTCACCACAGGTACTCGCAACGCTAAATGTAGTGGTTCTAGGGGGCTTGAGACACTAGCCAACCGCTCGTCTTACAAGGGACATGTTCACTGAAAGACCAGCCAAAATCATTGAAGTGACCATAAATGATCCCCCATAGCTGATGAATGGCAAAGGAATCCCTGTTACTGGCATTATCCCTACTATCATCCCGAGATTCACAAATACATGAAAAGTATATATAGATGCGATTCCTATGAGGATAACGCTATCGAAGCGGAATTTACTGTTATAAGCCTGGGTTATAAGTTTGCCAATAAGTAAATAAAACAAGGCGATTATCACCATGACTCCAACAAATCCGAACTCCTCTCCTATCACCGTCATGATAAAATCAGTGTGTTGCTCTGGTAAAAACTTTAGGTGGGTTTGGGTGCCTTCTCCCAGACCTTTTCCAAATGGGCCGCCAGAACCAAACGCTGTTAATGATTGAGAAACTTGATAGCCAGCGCCTAATGGATCGGAATCAGAATCAAGCATAGAAAGAATCCGCTGCTGCTGATAGGGTTTGAGAAGTGCCCAGAGTAAATTTGTGATGCCACCCAATCCAACATTAATAAAGAAGTTTAGTATTTTCGTCCAAAAGGGAAGCTCATTAAAGTAAAGTACCACTATGAGGACAGTCATCCACAGGAAAAAGGATAAGGTCTGGAATGCCGCTAACATGGAGACAATGGGCGCCAGCAGGAGAAAGAAATAGAGTGGTTTTATACCAGCCCAAAATATGATCACAATCAACAGCCCAAAATAGACCAGGGCAGTGCCAAGATCTGGCTGGATCAGGACCAAAATGGTTGGCCCAAGGGCCATGGCTACGGGTGTCATCAATTCCTTGACTGTTGAAAGTTTCCTTTTATGATCTGCGAAGTATTTAGCTAGCGCCAACAGGAGAAAGATTTTCATGAACTCAGATGGTTGAATTCCTATACTTCCAATGACGATCCATCTGCTCACTTCATTCCCGCTCTTGGTTAGGATTGGGATGAGGAGAAGTAGTATTCCAACACCATAGGCAGGATAGGTCAAATTGTGAATTAATTTTCGTGGCATGAAAAAGGCAGCAAAAAATAAACCCAGCCCAACTATTGTCCAGATACTTTGCCTGAAAAAGTATTCAGATCCAGATTCATGTTGCACCTCAATACTATAGATGGCCAGTAATCCACTTGCTGAAAGGAGCAATACGAATGTGAGTGTACTCCACTCAAGTTCTTTTAGTCTGAGGATGATATAGCTTCTAATATTCATGAAGGTCTTTTCGCAATAGTTCTAAATACCTTGCCGATCAGGGGTGCAGCTATACCCCCGCCACCGCCACCATTTTCTAATAGAACTGCCCAGGAATAAGGATAACGCTCATCCAGACTAAAGCCAATAAACCAGGCGTGATCCTCGCCATGGGGATTTTGGGCTGTGCCGGTTTTACCATAGATATCCCAATCTTTTTGTCGCGCAGCCTTGGCAGTGCCATTTTTGCTATTTACAACATCCCACATGGCTTGATGAATAAAATCCCAGGAATCTTTTGAAGCACTCACCCGGTCATGTGAAGGTGAAATCATCTCTTCAATAACAACACCATTTTTTGAAACAATCTTGTTTACAAAATGAGGCTGAAATTGAGTACCTCTTTGTGCGAGCATCCCTGCGAATTGAGCCAATTGTATGGGAGTGACCAAAACATCACCCTGGCCAACAACAATATTCAGCAGGTTTCCCCTGGTCCACTTGCCAGCACCATATTTTCGATTCATATATTTTGTATCTGGGACAAGACCCTTATTCTCACCTGGGATATCAATATTTGCACGCTGGCCAAATCCAAATTCTCGGGCAATATGCGCCCAGTCTTCTAATCCTATATCCTGAACGAGATTCCAGAAATAGACATTACACGATTGTTGAATCGCATCATGTAAATTCATTTTTCCATGGCCTGTTTTTTTCCAGCATCCGAATGAACGATTTCCAAGGCGATAACTTCCTCTGCAAACATAAGTTCTCTCACGAGCATTAGAATGATTCTCAAGTGAATAGAGTGCAGCCAATGGCTTAATTGTTGACCCAGCGGGATATAATCCTTGTATGCCCCTATCATACAATGGTTTACGTGGATCTTGCATCAAAGATTCCCAATCTTTTGAGGAAATTCTTCCCGACAGCATATCGAGATCATAACCAGGGCGACTTGCATAGGCGAGAATCTCACCTGTTTTGTGATTTAGAATAACCACTGAACCTGACGAATCTGCCAACGCTTTTTCAACAGCCGCCTGGAGGTAGGAGTCGATGCTCAGGATAAGATCATGACCTGGAATGGGATTGATCGGTGCCCGGTCCTGGACTTCACCAATTTCCTGGCCAAGCGCATTCACTTCTATATATCTAAAGCCCCTACGACCATGCAACTCTGATTCATAATATTTTTCCAAACCCTTCCACCCTACTTGATCTCCTGGCTGGTAATCTGAATCCTTACTAAAGCGGTTTAAATCATCCCTGTTGATTTCTCGTGTATATCCAAGAGCATGGGATAAGTCTAAATCTGAAACATAGTTGCGGATGGGCTCGATACTGTAGGCAACACCTATCAGTTCAAGGCGGTGTTCCTGTAAATGTGATATCTTCTCAAAAGGGACTCGGCTAAAGACTTTTGCAGGAGCAAAGGAACCGCGTCGATTTTTGGCAATACGACGATTGATTTCCTCCACTGATACGCCCATAACGCTTGATAAGCGTTCCAGTGATTCAAATTTATCTTTTACTTCAATCGGTATTACAGAGATCGTATAACTCGGGGCATTGTCAACAATGAGATTTCTATCCCGGTCGTAGATCACACCCCTGGATGCTAAAACGGGAACAGCACGGATGTGATTTGCTGTCGCCTTTTCAGCATATTTCTCATGAAATACGATCATCAGGTAGTAGTAACGACCAACAAGTAAGGTAAAAAGTAGTGCTAGAAGACCGTGGACTAGAAGAGACCTCCAGCCCTCTACGATATTCCTGCCCTGGAGCATTACTCTGCTCCGACTTTAAGTACGATAAAGCTCCCGCTCAGTAGGGCAAGCGTATAGAGTGTCTTTGGCAGAAGCACCAGAAATACAATATTCCCCGTAGAAAATTGCGAATCCTGAAACGATATCATGACAGTGAGAATAAAAAAGACAAGGAGGAAACCAGTGTATAAGAGATACTGAACAATGACCGGTATCCTAACAATTCTGCCATGAAAGATTCCAGCAAGATATCCCAAGGTAGAAAGAGCGAGAGCAGTAATACCCATTATATCGGTGCTCACCAGGGCATCTATGATAAACCCCAAAAAGAACCCAAGCCATATTGCCTGTATTTGACTATTGGTCAAGCCGATGTAAATGATGAAGATTGCCAGAAAACTTGGCGTTAAACCATACAAACTGAAAACATCGCCCAACATCCATTGGAAAATGAGAACCAGGAGACCCAGGATACTATTTTTTATAATACCAAACATACTATTTCAGGATAAAAACTTCCTCAATTCGATTAAAGTCTGCAGCAAGATCTACTCGCACAGATTTAACATAGTCTTCCACAACTGGCGAAATTGTTGATACCCAGCCCACAAAAATATGCTCAGGAAAGATGTCACTAAAACCAGAGGT
The DNA here is from genome assembly GCA_013203185.1 of Fidelibacterota bacterium. Taxonomy (GTDB): domain Bacteria; phylum Fidelibacterota; class UBA8477; order UBA8477; family JABMPR01; genus JABMPR01. Next base: position 4,966 of record JABMOS010000080.1, read on the forward strand.
TACTACAGAGTCACCGGCAATTACTTCAGCATTCTTGGGTACATCCTGAATGACGTAGCCCTTCTTCAGGGTATAGCTGAGAATACCTACATCTCGAGATCGCATCTCTCTAACAGAAACGCGAAAATTTTTATCACTCATGAGTTGAACCAGTGCAGTATTGGCCCCGATAGCCACAACCTTTCCAACTAACTGTGCCTGTGCATCTACCACGCCTGAAAGCAGCGTAACGCCGTCTTGAGAGCCTTGATCAACGGTAATGCTATTCATCGTATGACTGCCAACATCCGAAAGAACATTGGCAGGGATGACATTAAATTCTCTATCGCCTTTGAACCCCAACATGCTTCGCAGTCGCTGATTCTCCTTCAAGATAGTTCTGGATTTATTTAGTTCTATCTGAGCTTTTATGTGACGTTGCTGAAGTTCTCTGTAGTCTTTTTCTATAGTAAATATTGTTTTAACCCATTGGATCGGAACATACAAGTAGGCTGAGCCATCTAGAACCAGACTGCGTGTTCGATCCATTACTGAGGTACCATTTGATGCTATAATGAGAAGGGATAAAGCAATCGCTGCCAACACGTTTACTAGGGGTGTATATCGAGAGATCGATGGTGCTTGTGTTGCCAAGATTTAACCTATCGTGCGGGTAAAAGCTTAATAAAGGACATCCTCAAATCGTTCAATGCTATCCAATACTTTACCGGTGCCTTGAACAATTGAGAGAAGTGGATATTCTGCCACATTTACTGGAAGGTCTACTTCCAGGCGCATTCTTTTGTCAAAGCCCTGCAGGAGAGCCCCACCACCAGTAAGGATAATGCCTCGATCCAATAGATCTGAGCTTAGTTCTGGGGGGGTGCGCTCAAGGCACATTTTAACTGCATCCACAATGAGATCGATGGTATCACGAAGGGCATCCCTAATTTCCGAAGATGACACTTCGATAGTCTTGGGTATGCCAGCAATCATGTTACGACCTTTAACAGAGAGCTTGTAATCGGTGCCCTGAAGGGCAGAACCGACGTTCATTTTTATACTTTCGGCTGTTCTCTCTCCAATGAGGAGATTGTGATCACGCTTGAAATGTTGAATGACAGCTTCATCCATTTCATCCCCGGCTACTCTCAATGATTCTTTGGTCACAATACCATTAAGAGCAATTATGGCGATCTCAGTGGTTCCACCACCAATGTCCACAATCATATTGCCAACCGGTTCACTGATATCAATTCCAATACCTATGGCAGCGGCCACAGGCTCTTCAATAAGAAATACTTCCCGAGCGTTGCGCCGCTCTGCCGATTCCTTCACTGCCCGCTTCTCTACTTCAGTAATACCAGAGGGAACGCAGATAATCATGCGAGGCCGAGCTAATTTTGATATGGGCAACTTATTGAGAAAACCCTGCAGCATACTATCAGCCATTTCAAAGTCAGCAATGACGCCATCACGCAAGGGACGGATGGTTTCAATCTCCTGATGGACTTTACCAACCATACGCTTGGCTTCATTTCCAACTGCAATGACTTTTCCAGTAGATTTAGATTTTGCAACAATTGAGGGCTCGTTTAAAACGATTCCCTGACCGCGAACGTATATGAGCGTATTTGCAGTTCCAAGATCAACTGCAATGTCTACACCCATCCAGTTGCGGAAATTTGAAAATTTCGTAGCCATCTATCCTCTCGTGCCTGAAAAGTGCTCCCAGGTCTTTGAAAACAATACTTTATCTCTTGCCCGAAAATCACTTTTTTTAGGGCGATGCAAAATCTAGAAATTTTTGAGCCAATAGCACTCATTAAATGGTGTATCAACGCTTTATTTTAAGGGCTTAGAACGAAGGAGCTAAAGCAAGGCTTCTATCTAATTACAAGGTGATGGGTTGAAGTTAATACCGGAAACGCCAGTCTCCCTGGTCCAGATAATTGTGATCCAACCTGAAGTCTCCAAATCCAGTTTCGTCTCTGAAAACAAACTGTTTACCGAGGAGATAATATTCCCATACTTGATATGGCTTTCTATCGAGTTCAAAAGGACCCCGTTGAATTTCATCAGGAGGTCCAAATAAAATATAAATCATTCCCCGATCAGTCTTCCAGCCTTCTTGAACAACGGTAAAAGCTTCCATTGAAAAAGCAACACGCCGATAATATTCCTCCATGAGCTCATTTTCCACAGTACCAGGAGTGGGGTCTAGAGCAGCCCAAAAGGCTTTGAATTTTTCAGTTTTGTCAAGTTCAGAGCCAGTCATCATTTCTTTTATCTGACGATCATTGGTAAGATAGGCCAGCTGTTTAACAGCCTCATCCATATTCTCAACCTCAAAATTGACACCTCTAATCCTTACCCTGAAATTAGATTTGGTGGTTACTCTATTCCCCTTCACATCTTCAGCGGTCAGGAAAAGGGTATAATTTGAGTAATGCATATCAACGAGGGGCACGGAAAAACTGAGGACGGAGTCAATGGCTCCGACGTGATCTATCATGGTGGTTTTGGTAGCCTTGGTCTCATCCTTAACTTTTAATTCATAGTTGATCTTGAAGGGATAATTGTCACCAAGGAGACGCGCCTTGAAACTGAGTGTATCAATAATTTCATAAAAAGATTCATTCATAAGCAGCTTAGAGTTGCCTTCAGATCCATTGTCCAGAATGATTATGTTGCCCAGGGATAATTCACCGGCATACATCTTGGACTGGTCTACCCCATCACTCAGTATTGAAGATTTCTTGGTATAAAGATCGGTAACTCGGACGTTTATTGTCAATTGAGAAGCGGGTACCCTAAACGTCTTGACTGAAGTGACAGTATTCGAATTATTCCTGGTATCCTTGTATTCTGCCAGGCGCAAGGAATCACTCCATATTGCACCTACCAAACGTTCTTTATCCGCATCTGCAAGATTGACAGCAACTTCGTATCTGGCGAGGAAATAATCTCCAGATCGAACAAACTGAAGTTCGGTATAGGGGATTTTTACATGAACTGAGACCTTAATGTTTTCTTTATCAGCAAGTGGCTCAGATAATCCAATAAAGGAAAAATCAGGGAGTGTGAGATCATTTTCCTGGTTCACGCTTTGTTCGGCACAACCCAGAAACAGCACAACAGTGATCAGGGCCAATAATGATATTTTCAATATAGATTTTTCCACTTTATCCTCGTTAATCCTAAGTTGGTTCCTGCCCAAATATAGCCGTCTCTGGCAATCAAATCAGTGATAAAACTACTTATCAAACCATCATTAACCGTGTAGTGACGCCACGATGATGATTTTGAATCAAAACTATATAAACCAATATCTGTACCAATCCATATACTTTTGCGTGTGACTGCCAAACCTCTTGGTTTAAATGTAGAGCTTGGTGATAGATGAAATTCTCCCTCTTTTGTAAGCAGATTCAACTTCATGAGTCCCCTATGAGTCGTGGCCCAGAGAATATCTCCGGCTACCACGCTTTCATAGATTGGATCGCTAGCAGCATTTTCAGAAATTGGTAAAATGTCACCGGATGAATTTACCCTTGAACTAAATTGGAGTCCTTCTTCATCATAAATATAGAGACCATAAAATGTTGAGAGGTAGAATTGGCCATCTTTGTAATTGACATCAAAAACTGGCCAATTTAGTCCCTTCGGGAACAGGGTATGTAAAATCATACCAGACTCATGGAATAGATAGGCATTTCGTTCTGTGGCGACCATAATATTCCCATCACGCCCTGTGGCAACTGAGTATATTCGATCGCTTGTGAGGTCCTTTTTTGTAAGGACTCTCTCCCAACCATTTTGGGACTTATCCTGACGATATACACCCCCTCTTGCTGCGATGAGCAGGTTCTCCTGAGAAGCATCGATATCAGAGATAAAGGAGTAATCCCAGGCTATATCACGTATCGCTTCATCATATGCAAAGGTAGTGCTGTCCATAAATGTCAACCCAGCTCTACCACCAATGACTAGTTTACCGTTGAACATCTCCAGGGCCATGACATCAGGCGACAATAGTCCGTATGGTAGGCTGCTGAATTCGCCACCAAGAATATTTTGATAAAATATTCCCATCCCATAGGTACTCAAAAATGATTCACCTGTGGTGCTCTCCCCAGTGAGAGATGATACTATCCCAAGAGAATTTCGAGGATGTCCATCGAGATGCAGTTTCCCTTCTGCATCAAATGATCCTTCCTTAACAGTTTGTACAGGTAAGGATTCATAAATATCCAACTGTTCGTCAGAGACAGAGTGAATCCAATCTACATTGTCCCAGTCTACATCTAATTCTGTGTTTGCGCCCCAGCCTTCAAATGCACCAGCTGTTTTTGAAAATATTGCAGAATATTTTGCATCACCTTCCTGAGATGTTGCTGACACAATAGCATAGGCGTCTGAAATGCCTATTTCATAGGTTCCTGAAAAATCGGGATCAGCAGGCAGGGGCATTTTTGTCATCCAATCAGCAAGCTCATCATACACAAAAACAAAATCCGGAGTCACCATCCAGACATCCTGTGTACTTGCATTTTGCCATACCCTCAGAACCGGATATTGACTCAGCCCATTGCTCGCTGTAATAGGGTCTAGCCATTCTCCCTTATGGTGATTATAAACAATGACACCGTCTTCTACGGCAAAATAGACATTCCAAGTGCTATAGTGGCTGTGATTAACATGCTTACCTGCAGGATAACTAACAAAAGTACCCCTCTCATAAACATGCTGGGCATAGATGCCAGTTATGAGGAAACAACTTAGTAAAGTTTTGAGATACACAGTTCGAAAACAGGACATATTATTTCCAGTGGATGGGCAAGTCAGTGCGTGACTGTTTAAGGTTTTGCTAATCTGATTCAGTTAGAAAAATCGACAGGGCTACATATGCCAGAACACCAAGGCCGAAAGAGCCCAGGGTGGCTACAGCCCAGAGAATGCGAATGATATTGGAATCAAAATCAAAATACTGGCCAATTCCACCGCAGACACCGGAAATTTTTCTATCTGAGCGTGATTTGTAGAGCTTTTTTCCGGTGGGAAATATTCCATCGAGAGAAGCTTTGGTTTCATCACTCTCGCCATGGTTTAGGTACAAATATATTCCCAGGCCGATGAACAAGACCGGCCACAATACGTGTCCCATGGCCATGGCTATTCCGGCAAATACAGCTGCGATTGGACCAACAATGCCGAACAATAGCAGGATTCCAGCAATGATCATTATGAGACCCCAAAACCTGTTCGAGTACGTCTCAGGAGCAATATCCGATTCAGCTTGTACTTCTTCAGCTCCCAAATCAGGTTGCTTGGGAATAATTAACATGGCAATGAGATAGGCCACAATTCCTGTCCCTCCAAATATTACCAGAACTACCCACATCAAGCGGATAATGACAGGATCAATATTGAAATATTCTCCAATACCACCGCAGACACCTTCAAAAACTTTATCTTTATTGGATTTATATAATCTACTCATCTGATCCTCATTTTCTTCTCATGTTTCTATCAATTTCTTTGACTGATCCTTGCACCAAGGGCACAAATCTAACTGGATCTTTTCTTTTCTTAATAATATCGCCATCAATTTTTGTACAAATCCATACATATTGTTCTGACTTTCCTTCAGGCGCAACCAGGATACCCCCCTCTTTCAAGTTGTGAAAAATATGTTCTGGGATCCTTGGTGGGCTCGCCCAGAGAATGATACGATCATAAACCGTTCCCTCACTAAAATGTTCCCAGGCACTGGCATGCTTTAGTTCAATGTTTAACAGTCCAAGCTGTTTTATGATGTTGATTGAATCATTTAGCAATTCTTCATAAACCTCAATACCTGTGACGTGATGACACAATTTTGACATGACTGCTGTGGCGTACCCGCTGCCGCTGCCAATTTCAAGAAGATGATGGGCGGGGTGCAAATCCAGATAGCTCAACATAAGTGAAACAACATACGGCTGGCTAATCGTCTGACCTGATTTTATGGGTAGCGGTTGGTCACTGTAAGCCTCATGAGGGAGGATATGAGGAACAAATAGATGCCTGGGTATCTCATTAAAAGCCTCCAAGATAGCAGATTGTTTGATGCCTCTTCGCACAAGCTGATCCGATACCATTTCCTGGCGGAGAGCTTTAGTGTCTCCAATTTCTAAGTTTCCCATTGGCATCAATTTAATCCTTTTCCCCTATCAAGCATTAAATTATCGAAAAACATTAATTTCCGGTCCAGGTTCAATTATATTTCGCCCTACTTCCAAGTTCAGAATGTTAGTGTGTCAGCACCATAAAGCATGGGGAGGTTTTTTAGACATGGATATTGGGAAACAATTGAGATTAGTCAGAGAATCACATCAGATACTACAAAAAGATCTGGCCACAAGCGCTGGGTTGGATAAAAGCTATATCAGCAAACTTGAGAGAGGACTCGCTGATCCTACCTTCTCAACCTTAAACAAAATCGCTAAAGCATATAACCTCTCAGTTGCTCATCTGCTCAATTATGGAAGTGAGGAAACTTTTAGCCTGGACATTGATGCAGCTTTGGATGCCCTGAAAACGCTCAAGTACAACATGGTCAATGTGGAGATAAATATCAAGCCGCTTTAAAAAATAACAGGCAAACCATCAGAGTAGTCCGCCTGTTAAATATTTGCTAACCGTTCTGTCAATAAACAATAATTCAATCAATTATCTGGACCGATACCTGAATGGTACGGCATATGTCAATGCTACGGGATACCCATTTTGTGTCGCTGGTAACCATTTTGTATTTTTAACAGCCTGAATCGCTGAGTTATCAAAGGTGGCGCCACCACTTTGTGCAACCCGAATGTTTGAAACATTTCCGCTCTCATCGACGAAAAAATTTAAAATAACATCTCCATTATTTTTTACAGTGCGATCAAAGGTTGGGTAAACGGCATTTCGGGTCAAAGATTGAAATCCACCGACTGGAGTGGGTTGACAACAATTCTTGTCCAATTTCCGATCAGCCATCAATTGCGCTGCTCCAAGTAAAAGTACGAGTGCGGTTAAAGCTAGTTTAGTTGTTTTCATGATTATCTCCCCTTTTGTAAAAGTCTCGTCAATAATTACAGGTATATCTATCTCAAACCATGTGCCAACGTAAATACAATCTATATAACATGTTGTATTATATTCACATAAAGTATTTCTTACCTTCACTGGCGACCTATATATGAATCATCATATGATCTAGACCTATATCGATATGATATAGTTATGAGCGATTTTAGGGTCCAAATTAATCCTAGGGATCAATTGTCTACTTCAGTTGGATATTTTGCAGGAAAAATAGTTTGCCCCGCGATGGGCGAGATTTATATTCACGCCGCTTTTAAGCCGTCCCTGATGGCAGACAGCTCATGCGAGAGTAGCTCAGTTGGTAGAGCTCCACGTTGCCAACGTGGTTGTCGCCGGTTCGAGTCCGGTCTCTCGCTCACAAAAAAAAGAGGCTGATATATTCAGCCTCTTTTTTTTATTCAATTTTCATTGTTGCTTACTGGTTCTTTACCTGAACCTTTTTAACCTGATCCTTTTCTTCGGGCATATAATCCTTGACGATGGCAGCAACCTCTGGAGTATCTTCGATTTTTTCATTTAGAGGTATGGGTTCCAGATAATAGCTATTTTTTAGCTTCTTGATGAGATCCACGTTAGTTTTACGCTCATCGCGCAATCGGGAGATAAGCTTGAGTCTGTTTTCATCCTCTTTGAAATGCTCTTCCAGGGTCACACCTTCTTCAAGCCCTTTTGACATTGCCTTAAGTCGATTATCTGCAAACTTGATGCGAGTGTATTGAGAGCTCACATTCTTCATTTGACTCACACTATCAACATTTCTTATTCGCAAAATACCAGCATATTTTCCTTGTTTACCAATACGAATAATGGTCGTGCCCTCTTCCTGTCGAGGATTTCGCTGAAGGGATCCAGATTTTGACCGAATAAGAAAATCAACTCCCTCAACGTCAGCAGCCATAGACTTCTCAAATTTATCATCCCCATTGGCCATCAAGAAAATGAGGTCAACTTTGTCTTTAATTTCGTTAATGGATTTTTGAGCCGCTTCTATGGGATCAGAAAAAGCGAATTCTTTGACTCGATTATCACCTTTTGTGACACCCACAAATCCAAGGGTCTGATCATGGGTCTCAATAATCACATAGGGATCAAAAAGGAGTTTGTCCGTATTCGCCTGTTTTGTATTTGCTGATATAAAGGGGAAGTTTGCAGTTTTCTGCATTTCAAGTATGAAGTCCAATCCTGCAGCCAGATCATTGGTACCAATATTCATGACTTGACACTCCATCACGTTGTAGGCCCCAATAATAGCAGTGGCAACTTCTTTCAAATGGTCAACTTGATCGTCGGCAAGATGTGGATATTTAAATAACGCATCGCCGGCATCAACAAGGTATGTTGCTTCAGTTTCAGCAAGTTCTTTCATAATGGTATGCTTCCTGGCAAGACCGCCAAGTGGATTAGATCGTCAGCCGCAGGGTCCTACTTCCCCATCATTACTGGCCGCAACCATGAGCGTGAACTCATTGGGGTTGTAGCTTGGATTTTTAGTTTCACTTTTGCAGCCCACAGCGACCAGGACAATGAGGAGGAGAATCAATCCGCTCTGTTTTAAAAGTAATTTCATTTTTGTTCCTGACTTAATCTCTATTCATTAATGCTTCAATATCAACAATCTCTTTGGGAACTGCAGCGGTAAGATTTTTGTTCCCGGTCTCAGTAATAAGGATATCATCTTCAATGCGTATGCCAATACCTCTATACTTCTCTGGTGCTTTGGATTTTGAATTGACATAAATACCAGGCTCAACAGTAAACACCATACCCGGTTTCATGACAATAGATTCACCGTCAGCCATATAGTTTCCCATATCGTGGACATCAAGACCCAGCCAATGGCCAGTCTTATGCATGAAGTACTCTTGATAACTTTCATTTTCAATGATTTCATCTGCTGTGCCACTCAAGAGCCCGATTTCAATCATACCTTCCACGAGGAGTCGTAAATCCATATCATGAAGCTCCTTGAAGGTAACTCCAGGTTTTGAAGCGTCGATAACCGCCTTCTGCGCTTTGAGAACCACTTCATAGATAGCTCTTTGCGCATCAGAGAATTTGCCATTTGCAGGAAACGTCCTGGTAATGTCAGCGGCATACATATCGTATTCAGCAGCAGCATCAATGAGGACCATGTCCCCGTCTTTAATTTTGTCACGATTTTTTATATAGTGTAATACAGTGGCGTTGTCTCCACCTCCTACAATAGAAGTGTAAGCTGGGCCAGCACCGCCTTCATGGACAAAATGGCTCTCAAGAATGGCCTGCAGCTGATATTCATACATGTCAGGTTTGCATGCCTGCATCGCTTTGGAATGGGCATCAGCTGAAATATCAGCAGCTTTTTGCATGAGTCCCAATTCGTGCTCGTCCTTGAATAGTCGCATCACATGGGTTAATGATCCCACAGACTCTAAGCCCTCTGGGCCTCCACCTGTACGTTGAACTACCTTGCGAACTTCGCCTACCAAATCAAGCATCTTATATTGATGAACTTTATCATGGCTTAAGTTTGTATATACTTTTGAAGAAATCTTCATTGCCTCCAGTGCATTTGATTCAAATTCTCCAATATCCAGAGCCTGGTCAGCGCCAAAATGAGTAGCAGTGTCTTCAAAACTCAATCTCCAACCTGTCCAGACTTCCTTTTTGGGGTCCTGGGGAAGCACAAACATGGTAAATGGATTGTCCTTGTCATTGGGATTGATAATACAGGCTGCTCCTGGCTCAGTATATCCAGTGAGGTAAAAGAAATCAGAGTCTTGTCGGTAGGGATATTCAGTATCGTTTGTCCTAATTTGCTCAGGAGCTCCCTTGAGGATTGCAACACCTTTACCCATTTGGTTTATTAGATTTTGTCTACGTTTGCTATATACATTGCTGCTTGGCATATTATTTCACTACTCCTTATATAAGACCATGAAAATAAATTGAGTGCCCTGTCCGCACAAGGCACAACTTCAGGGATTATTATCATTCAATCTTCTCAAGTCAGGTTATCCTTTCTGGTATTACAATTGGTTTCATCCCTGCTCCTCTTTAGATTGCACAGAATTGAATGAACGAATCGAGGAATATTCATATAAATGAACACGCATTTTTCTAAGTCACTTGAAACGCTAACTCGATATCAGCGGTATGAAAGTCGTGTGGTAAACATTGGTGATATCCCCCTGGGTGGAAATAATCCCATACGGATCCAATCAATGACCAATACAGATACCATGGATACAGCTGGCACTGTTGCACAAACAATCCGTCTGGTGGAAGCAGGCTGCGAATATGTGAGAATTACGGCTCCCAGTGTGAAGGAAGCTCAAAATCTGGGTGTCATCAAAGCAGAATTGAAGAAGCGGGGATATACTGTGCCCCTCATTGCTGATATTCATTTTGTCCCCAGAGCTGCTGAAGAGGCGGCCAAATTGGTAGAAAAAGTACGCGTAAATCCAGGAAATTATGTGGATCGTAAGAGATTCCAGGAATTTGAATACAACCAGCAAGAATATCAGGCAGAGTTGGACCGTATTGAACAGAGGTTTACACCACTGGTAAAATTGTGCCGCGAAGAAGGTACGGCCATGAGGATAGGTTCGAATCATGGGTCGCTATCTGATAGAATTCTTAGCCATTATGGCGACACCCCCCAGGGTATGGTTGAATCGGCCATGGAGTTTGTCCGCATATGTGCTACCAACCAATTTCATGATCTGGTCATTTCTATGAAAGCCAGTAACACACGCATCATGATTCAAGCTTATCGGCTGTTGGTGGATCAGATGAATCGGGAAGGCTTTAATTATCCGCTGCACCTGGGTGTGACTGAGGCTGGAGATGGTGATGACGCCAGGATCAAATCATCTCTGGGAATTGGCTCCCTCCTCAGAGATGGCCTTGGAGATACTATAAGAGTATCGTTAACAGAACCACCTGAGGCAGAAATCCCAGTTGCTATTTCAATTGTTAATTCCATCAAGAATATTGCACAGCATGCTCCCATAGAGCCTCTTAAGACACTTCCCATCAATATGTTTGAATACCAACGTCGCAAGACCCAACCCCTTTCCATTATTGGCGGTGATCAGGTACCAGTTGTTATTGCTGACCTGTCACAAACTGAGGGCGGTCTGGACAATTACCTCACGGAGGCGGGCTATCTCTTTGACTTGATGAGTGATACTTGGGTGGCCGGGGACCAGGGTGCAGATATCCTTTATTTTGGCCAGAAGGACACCGAGATCAAACTTTCAGAAAATACCTTATGTCTCTATGATTCAGAGACTTGGAGTAATTCAGAAACACAGGATAACACTTACCCCCTTTTCACGCTTGAATCCTATTCCACCGCTGAATCGAAACATAAGATGGCCAATTTTGTTTTTGTTGAGACCAGCGAATCTATTGGCAACCTTCCCGGTGATTCTGGCATTATATGGCTTCTCAGCTCAAAGAACGAGCATCAAATGGCCGATTTACGACGATTCATTCTGGAGTTAACCAATCAGGGTAATACCCAACCAATTATTCTCCTTAACAGACTAAAAGACGAGCGTCGTGAGGAACTGTTGCTGGCCGCATCTGCTGAAATTGGAGCGATCCTGAACGATGGATTGTCAGATGGGATTTGGCTTAGATCCAGCACGCTCAGTATTTTTGATATCAATGAGCTTTCATTTGGTGTCTTACAGGCAAGTCGAAGTCGAATGACCAAAACAGAGTATATCGCCTGTCCATCCTGTGGTCGTACGCTTTTTGATCTTGAGGAGGTCACTGCTCAAATTCGCGAGAGAACCAGTCATTTAAAGGGTGTCAAGATTGGGATAATGGGCTGTGTTGTGAATGGACCAGGTGAAATGGCCGATGCTGATTTTGGCTATGTAGGTACAGGACCAGGCAAGGTTTCTTTGTATCGGGGACAGCTGGTGGTTCGCCCTCATGTACCTCAACTTGAAGCAGTAGATTCATTGATCGAATTAATAAAAAGTGAAGGGTACTGGGTTGACCCTTAATTTGATCTCTTCAGCTATTTTTTTTGTACCCGTATTTGAATCTGAGCTTAGATTTAGGGTACTTTTAATAAACCACTAGGAATTTCTATGAGGCACACTCTTTTTTGCATCACTGTATTTACAATGACTCTGTTCCAGCCCTCGTTTGCTCAAGAAGCTAGAAATCTTAATACTGCTGAAGAACATGTGGCTTTCGGCCAGAGTATATATTGGTCAGCTCTAACCCCACAGGAGAAGCAGACCTTTCTTTTTGCATATATATCCAGCGCCTATGAAATACGTAAGCTCGTAAACGAGACCATAGCAACTTCTCCTCGTAATACTCACCATTTTAATGAAGAGGTTGATAATTTATTCATTATCTGGCAAAGTTTATTAATCATGGAAGACAACGGCGACGCGGCTATGGATGAATTTGTTGGCTGGATTGATCTCTATTTTGAAATCGATTCTAATAAATCGACACCCTTCATTAACGCCATCAAATATGCCCATCAAAAGCTAAAATCTGAGGACAAATCTGTCCTCGAGCTATTTTGGGGCAAAACGACAGCTCCTGAATCAAGACTCCCTAAGGACGAGGTTCTCGAGCAAAAGGCGATTGAGAGAAAAATCGCTGCTTCAGAGGCTAGAAAAAGCGTTGATAGTGCTATAGAAATTGATCCTCCCATGGCCTATAAGCCTTTGAGTGCTTCACCGTCAACCGCTTTTGTCCTTACTGATGAAGAGCTCCGCATCATTGCTCTGGCTGTTGAGACGGAATGTCTTAACAAGAATCAGCCCGATAGCTTGCAAGATCCTATGAAGCTTGAAACGCTGGCCAGAAAGCATGGTTTTGAAAGCATGTCTGCTTTCAATCTTAAATTTTCTAATGCCCAGTCAAATAGTGAGCGATTTAAATACATGAATAAGCTTATTATAGAACAGGCATTTGATCAGGACTGTATGTAAAGAACTGATCCAAATCATATCCTCGAGAATTTGTCCAGCTAACCAGGTACACTCTCACCTGCTCCATCCAATAACAGTACCATAAACAGAAAGCGTTCATTGCTTTCATATCCGTGTTTCTTTAAAAGGAGTATGTTATGCTGGCACGCGTATTAAGTAGTTCATTAATTGGGATTGACCCCTACCTGGTTGAGGTCGAAGTGAATGTTGAAGGACATGCTTTTCGATATTCAACAGTGGGTTTACCGGAATTAGCTGTTCGAGAGAGCAAAGACAGGGTTATATCTGCCATCAAAAATAGTGGATTCCGATTTCCACCAAAAGCTTATACCATCAACCTTGCCCCTGCTGATATCAAGAAAGAAGGCTCGGCCTTTGACTTGCCAATCGCTATCGGAATTCTGGCTGCTTTGGGAATCGTCATGCATGAAGACCTGGAAGATTATGTCCTCATGGGGGAGCTCTCTCTAGATGGCACTTTGCGCAGCGTAAAGGGGGCCCTCCCCTCGGCTGTGGGTGTACATGAGCATGGGATGAAGGGACTCATTCTACCAGCTCAAAATGCCCGAGAGGCTGCTGTAACAGGAAACATTGATGTTATTCCAGTGAATACGCTCTTAGAAGCCATTCGATTTCTGAATGGCGAGCAAATTATCAAGCCTCTGGAAGTAGATGCTGAGCATTTGTTTTCTGAGGCTCAGAACTATGCCGTTGATTTGGCTGATGTGCGAGGGCAAGCCCACGTCAAACGAGCATTGGAAGTAGCCGCTGCTGGTGGTCACAATGTGCTAATGATTGGCCCACCAGGTTCTGGTAAAACCATGTTGGCAAAACGTTTTCCAACCATACTTCCCCAAATGACTCTGGATGAAGCGCTGGAAACCACGAAAATTCATTCAATAGCTGGCATGGTCAAGACTGAGGGATTGGTAGCCACAAGACCTTTTAGATCTCCCCACCATACCATTTCAGATGCAGCATTGGTGGGTGGAGGTCGAATTCCGAGACCTGGAGAGGTTAGCCTGGCGCACCATGGTGTACTTTTTCTTGATGAATTGCCTGAGTTCCAAAAAAATGTTCTGGAAGTCCTACGACAGCCCCTTGAGAACACAGAGGTAACAATCAGTCGCGCCAGTATGAGCCTCACCTATCCTGCTAACTTTATTCTTTTAAGTGCCATGAATCCCTGCCCCTGTGGGTATAGTAGCGATCCACGGCATGAGTGTACTTGCAGTAGTGTTGGCATTCAAAAATATATGGCTAAAATTTCTGGGCCACTCCTTGATCGTATTGACCTCCATATTGAAGTGCCTGCTATTCCCTTTGAAGAACTTTCTAGTAAACAGGATGGAGAGTCATCATTTCATGTAAGACATAGGGTCCAATCGGCCAGGAATCTGCAGATCAACCGCTTTATTGATGACCCACAAATCCATTCAAATGCTGATATGCCCCCAAAAATGATTCGGAGTATCTGTAAGATTAACACTGAGTCCGCATCTTTACTTAAGTCAGCTATTACCAATCTGGGACTTAGTGCCCGTGCCTATGATCGCATTCTCAAGGTCTCCCGAACTATTGCTGATCTCTCCCAGAGTTCTGAGATTGAATCACAGCATATTTCTGAAGCAATTCAATACCGCACATTGGATAGACAATTGTGGATGGCGTAGGTGAGTTGGAGAGTGTTTGAGTTACTGAATTCGATGAGTTGATGAGTTTGGTGGGTTGTTAAATTCTCTGGATTGTCTCCCTGAGGCCGAGCAAAGCGAGGAGACTCGAAGGGTGGTATATTGAGTTCATGAGTTCTCTGGGTTCTATGGATTAGGTGGTGATAAGGCTTTTTGGTTACCTTCGGGTAATGTTTTGGGCTGAGGGCGTCCTATTCTGGGTGATACTTTTACTTTATCAAGAAACTCTATATGCTTGACTGTCAGAGAGATGGCCCCAAAGTCCTCTTCTACCAGCCCACGTAAAAGATAGGGCCGTGCGTTGCTGAGCATACGACAAAACTTTCGATATACCCGTGGAAAGAACACGGTTTCGTAGATGGCCGTCGTGTCTTCAAAACTGATAAACTCCATGGGCTCATCATTTTTTGTATGAACAACTTTGCCAGTAATCAGCCACCCAATAACGGGGATTTCCTTTCCAACATACTTACTGAGGTCACAGGCACGGACATAAGACAAGTGTTGCAGCAGCTTGGCATAGAGACTCAAGGGATGACGAGAGATAAGGAAACCCAATACATCAGCTTCATGAATGAGCATTGTTTTTTCAGAATATGCACCGGTATCTGGGATGTAATAGCTATCTCGCTCATTTAGATCCAGTAGCGATACTGGTTTATCCCGACGCTGTTGATTTGCTCTGGACTGATACAGCTGCCACATGAGAGCAGGTCGCGCCTCTATACCTTCTACACCATCAAAAGAGCCTGCTTTGATAAGAATACGTACATCGGACTGATCCAACTCAGGCATACGCCGCAAGAAAGTCTCAAATGAAAGGAAGCGGCCATTTGACTCCCGCTCAGCAACAATGTATTCCAGGGCGCTCCGTTTAATCCCCTTCAACTGCATAAACCCAATCTGCACCCAGTCATTCAGACCAGTATGTCGGATCTCTGAATTATTGATACTGGGGAGTAGGACTTTCAGACCAAGACGACGTGCCTCTGAGTAATAGCCGAAGGTGGAATAGTAGCCGCCCAGGTTGGTCATAACTGAGGCAATAAATTCTGCAGGATAGTGGGCTTTCAGATAGGCTGACTTGAATGAAACCAAGGCATATGATGCAGAATGAGGTTTGCAAAAGGAATATCCAGAAAAGGACATGATCATTTCCCAAAGGGTTTCAATGACACTATCCTCTACCCCATTTTTCCTGGCACCCCTGACAAACTTATCGCAATAGTCACGGAGTTTGGCCTCTTTGTGTTTCTTGGACATGACCTTACGCAATTCATTGCCTTCATCTGCGTCAAAACCAGCCATACGCATTGCAACCCGGGTTACATCTTCCTGGTAAACCATTATCCCATAGGTCTCTTTGAGGGTTTCATCAAGTAGCGGGTGAAGTGGATCATACTCACCTCCATGGAGGCGTCGGACGAATTCACGAATCCATTTGTTGGCTGCTGGACGGATAATACTTGAGGCAATCACAAGGTTTTCATAATCACCTGTCTGCATTTTGCTCAGGAGTTGTCGCGTTGCTGGTGATTCTACATAGAAGCAACCCATGGTTCGGGCAGTTCGAATAAGCTCCTGTGTCCGCAGGTCTTCAAGTGGATTTAATTTCCAATAGGGAATATCTACACCATAATGCTC
>JABMOS010000081.1 GCA_013203185.1 Fidelibacterota bacterium
TCTTTAAGCATTTTAACCCCATATTTTACAATATTCCGAGAAGGCTTATACTGCTCTATCATTTTCGCCGTTCTTACGAAGCGTGGAATTTTGGGATCATGGATATCAATTGGATAACTCCCACCGAAATCTTGGTAGTAATTCAATAGCTCCATTTCCCTGGCATAGGGTGAGTTAAACAGGGCTGGTATGGGCATATCTTCGTCATGATTCACAACAACCTGACCCTCAATAAAGGAGATAGCGGCTGTGTTACCTGTTTTATCTCCAACAAAATAATGCCAGCCCCAGCCATCAATTTGAAAATCATGGGCACATTGAATGGCTTCATCTACCGTATCATAATTATCTAAAATATATTGCATCCAGTTCATTTGAGCCAGCTTGGGGAGACTGTCATTTTTAGGATATTCAATATCTTGGCTCATTTCCCAAATCACCAGTCCGGCCTCATTCATACCGCCATCTGGAAGATCTTTGCCAAAACAATTGAATGTTAAGGAACCATATCTTGATATCCATGTGTGCTTGGATGGATTAATTTCCTCTTTGGTCGTTAATTCACTCCAGCTCCGTCCCGTTTTAAAAATACCCCTTTGATTAATAAATAATAATCCCGGGACACCAATTTCGCCTTCATTTAAATTATGACCATATACGAGTCCGTCGCCTTTTTGAAGTTTGAAGGTGGAGCAGGCTGAAGCTGTTGCTGTTGATAATATTATTGCGAGTGCAAAGTAGCCAAGCATGATCCCTAGTTTCGTCTGATGTTTCATTATTCTCTCCTGTGAATATGTACTAATAATTGTTTTGGATATAGCTGATCAATGCCGTGATCTACCTCTCTTAGAGATGCGAAGAGGGGTGACCACGCTAAAAGATTTTACTCAACATTAAACTTAAAGGGGAGTTCAAACCTAATCGGAACATTTTGATTGTTATGAGAAGCCGGAATCCATTCAGTTCTCATCACAGCATTAATGGCTGATTTATCAAAATGAGACCCCCCACTTTCAATTATTTTTATATGGGAAACGGTGCCTGTCTTTTCAACCCTAAAGCTAAGTAATACATTGGATTCGAAACGTGATTCCAGTGCCTGTACCGGGTATTGAGCCCGATCCTGTACGGTTTGAAAACCACCTACTGGTCTGGGTGGAGTTACGGATGCAAGTTCCATTGGTTTTGCGTAAAGCCCAATCACACTTAACAATGTGATCAGCATAATTTTCTTTAATGTTCTCGTTATCATGATTTGTTCTCCCCTCTGGGCTAATTGATTTTCATTAATCCTTTTGCACTTATGATTAACGCAAGCGATATGCCACTTTTTGCCATTTATACTTATGTGTTTGTATTATATGCTGTTAGGAGCACTATCGTCTTTTCACAACATCCGCATTACAGCTATATTGTGGTTATAATGATATGGATTATATCATTATGATATGCTAGCTTGTTCTGGTATCAGGTGTCTAGTAGGTCGGATTTATGGAGTGCTTGCGTACTCAGTTGGAATTAATACTCTTTACTTCGGGGTGATTAGGTGAAGTCCCTCTTGTAAGTCGTCAAAGTAATTCGGACAAAATCGCTAAAATAATAAGAGACTCGATCCCCGCATTCCAACTCATTCCACCCAACCAACACACAGCAACTTGTAATCGTGCTGAGCTAGCTTGGGGATCCCTGAGATCGATAATCTTAGATGTTGATGTTCTGCCACAAAACTACCTGATACCAGTTCTATTTATAGAGACAACAAAAAAGGCCAGCAACGCTGACCTTTTTAGTACTCCGGACAGGGTTCGAACCTGTGCCTGTGCGGCGTAGCTGAGGTACGAAGCGTAGCCGTAACCTACGGATTAGAAATCCCTGGCCTTTTGAGCTATACAAGGGTTTTTGGAGTGTCGGTGACTAAAAGTGACTATTTTGAAAAAGTTTTGAGATCAGGCGGGTAAATGAGGCTATTGCTGGGTCTGAAGGGTTAAAACATCTTATATTCTAGAAGTGTCTCTTAGAAAATCATGCTAATTGCTCCAGCTTGTTCTGACAGGATACAGATAATGCTTTGCGAAGCAGACTTTAGCTGAAAGAAATCGAAGAAAAAGGTGCCGTCAGGTCGGGATTATCGAGATCGCCATACTGGACGGCATAATACATAATGATTAAGATGAAGCATTCGAATTTGAATTTAAAAAAAGGAGCGGAACTGGGACGGGTCAGGAAGAAATAGAATTTTCAGCTTATTCCGCTAATTTCACACTTTCTTGTCCTTTTATCCGATTTTTTACTTATCCTATAAATGAATATGCAATATCAAATAAGCGATTGGCTCCCTACCACCCCGAAAGAGGCTAAACTGAGAGGATGGGAGGAAATGGATGTGGTCCTTTTTAGTGGCGATGCCTATGTCGACCACCCATCGTTTGGAGCCGCTGTTATTGCACGTATCATCGAGAGCGAGGGTTTTAATATAGCGGTAGTATCGCAGCCCAATTGGCAAGACGACCTTCGCGATTTCAAGAAATTCGGAACACCTCGACTTTTTTTCGGTATTACTGCCGGTTGCATGGACAGTATGGTAAATCATTATACTGCCAATCGCCGATTACGTTCAAATGATGCCTATACCCCGGGTGGCAAACCAGGCTTTAGACCTGACTACACGACGGAAGTCTATTCAAAAATTATTAAGAAACTATATCCAGAAGTACCTCTGGTAATCGGGGGTATCGAAGCATCGCTGCGCAGGGTGACTCATTACGATTATTGGCAGGATCGCCTGAAACCGAGTATCCTTGAATCGACTGGAGCTGATCTATTGGTGTATGGCATGGGAGAACAGCCTCTACGTGAATTGTTGAATTTATTGGCCAAGGGGATTCCCCTCGAATCGTTGACCACCATTCCACAAACGGCAATCTTGCAAGCGAAAGGCAAAAAACTCCCAAAAAACAAAAGCTGGCAGGACATTCAACTATACAGTCACGAGGAATGCCTGGATGATAAAAAGAAATTTGCCCAGAATTTTAGGCATATCGAAGTAGAATCTAATAGTTGGAAAGCCCGACGCCTGCTTCAACCCGTTGGCGACTCCTTGCTGGTGATTAACCCGCCTTATCCTCCCATGAGCGAAGCAGAGCTTGACGCCTCCTTTGATCTGCCATATACCAGATTGCCTCACCCCAGATACCGAAAAAAAGAGCCCATCCCTGCGTTCGAAATGATAAAGTTCTCAGTGAATCTTCATCGAGGTTGCTTCGGCGGCTGCAGTTTCTGCACCATCTCTGCGCATCAGGGAAAATTCATTGCTTCGCGATCAAAGAAATCCATTCTGCAGGAAGTGGAACAAATCACCCATATGCCCGATTTCAAAGGATACATTTCTGATCTTGGGGGACCCAGTGCCAACATGTACCGCATGAAGGGCAAGGATGAAGATTTGTGCAAACAGTGTAAGCTGCCATCTTGTATTTTCCCGAAAGTTTGCTCGAACCTGGATACCGATCACAGCTCCTTGCTTGATATTTACAAAGAGGTGAATAAAACACCTGGGATCAAGAAAGCTTTTGTGGGCAGTGGAGTACGCTATGACATGCTGCTGAACAAAAAAGCCAGTTCAAAGGAACAGGCAAGCCACAAAGAATATACCGTCGACCTGATTGAAAACCGGGTTTCTGGCAGGCTCAAAGTGGCACCTGAGCATACATCCGATGCAGTACTCAAGCTTATGCGGAAGCCTTCGTTCAGCTATTTCTATGAGTTCAATAAAACTTTCAACGAGATTAATAAGCGGAAGAACCTGAATCAGCAGTTGATTCCTTACTTTATATCCAGCCATCCAGGCAGCACTGATGAGGAGATGGCAAAATTGGCAGTGGAAACAAAAAAAATAGACTTTAAACTTGAGCAGGTACAGGATTTCACGCCGACCCCCATGACATTGGCCACGGTGATCTACTATTCTGGTATACATCCTTACACGCTCCAAGAGCCATATACTGCCAGACAGAAATCTGAAAAACTCAACCAACGTATGTTCCTCTTTTGGTACAAGAGCAAATACCGCAAGCAGATAGAATCTACCCTGAACAAGATTGGCCGATCCGACCTGCTTAAACAATTATTTGGAAAGAAAGACGAAGAAAAAAGACCACCCGCTAAGAAGCGTAAACGTAGGTAGATTAAACCTTTATGCTGGCACGTTTTTTTAAAGCATGAGTCAATTAGCCTGAGAATATTCAAGTGCAGATACTATCTACACTTAGGAACGGGTCAAAGAAAAACGTACAAACTCTTAAATTGCAAGTATGCTATAGTACATGCTGCCAATTTAACTGAAAGATCAAGTTGTCCTCCCTCTCTTAGCTCAACAATTTTTGTAAAGTAGCTAGTCTTTAACTCGTCAAAGCAATTCGGACTGTAGCTAAGAGACACTATCTCACGCCCGAACTCATTACCAGCCAAGCAACACACAGCAACTTGAAGTAGTCTCTGAGTTTTGAGGTCAGGGACTCCATCATATATCAAACGATTCTGAGAATCTCCAAAAGTGTCTTTTATTACTTTAAGCGAATTTGTCTGAATCACTTTGACGATTTACAACAGCAGCTTTGCTCTATTTTGATTTAACCTTACTGTCTAGGCTTGAGCTGCTTCTTGAGAAATAGCCGAAATAGATATGTATCCTTGTGTGCTTCCACATGATTTTAGGTTCCCCCCGAATTGTTTGTGAGTCAGCTCTTGTTATACTGCAACGAATTCCAATTCCTTAACCCCAGACAAAGCAACTCGCTGTCTAGCTATCCAGAGTGAATAATTAACCTTCATTGCAGGCTAACTCTCCGCAGTTGTGCCAAGAACTGGTGGTAATCTCAATGCCATTTCAAGACACGCATTGTTTTCACCATTTAACAGGCGAACAAAGGTCGAAAGTGCAACATCAAGATTCTTTGCAATCTTTCTCGCATTAATTCCATAAGGTTCAATCTATATCTCACGGATGAACTTCACTGGATGGGGCGGATAGTTCATATTCGTGAGTGATAGTCCTCATAATTTGCAATTTGAGCATTGCCTTCCTCAAACTTGAAAGTCACTCGCCAATTCCTACTCACGGATATTGACCGGATTCCGTTTCTTTCTCCCTTGAAGGACTTAGGCTAAATCTGGCCAATCCATATCATCAATAACCCTCGCTATCTCCACCGCGGTGATTTGTTGTGGCTAATTTTCACTCATGTAAAGATCGATGAGATGTTACCTCTGCAGCGGATCCTTTGGCGCACTGTTTTTTCTTTCATCAGCAGCACTGGTTTTAGCTCAGTCCAAGCAGGAAATTCTTCACACATTCTCCTAAAACATCAATGTTGTAGCCACCTTCCTGGCATACCAATGTGGGCATTCCCAGAGATTGAAACCGTTTACCTATTGCAAAGTAATCTTCCGTGGTAAGCTTGAACCCACCAATTGGGTCAGCCTCATGTGTATCGAAACCTGCGGCAATAATTAGGTACGCAGGATTAAACTCACGAATTTTATCAAATATGCGATCTAAACCTTTGCTGTATTGTTCCAATTGGGCACCCTTGGGAAAAGGTTCATTATGATTTGCACCCATAGCCTGACCTTTGCCTTTTTCATCGGCATAGCCCCAAAAGTAGGGGTATTCATCATCAGGATCACCATGAATGGATGCAGTAAATACAGACTTTATATCATCAAAAAACTCCTGTGTTCCGTTTCCATGATGATAATCTATATCTACAATCGCTACTTTACCTTCAGGTAACAAATACTCGGCAGCAGTAGCTACATTATTAAAGTAGCAATAGCCGCCAAAGACACGGGGTCCTGCATGATGCCCAGAGGGTCGGCACAGGGCATATACTGTTTTTTCATGGCCATCGCGGATTAATTCAGCTCCGGTCAATGCAGTTTCAACAGAGGCACGAGCAACTTCATAGGTTTTTCTTTTAATAGGTGTAACTGCATCGGTACACCATATCCCTCCCCAGAGTGGTGAATCAGATCTTTTTCGGCGATGGGCACCTTCGCCAGGGAAAAGATCGGGGTAAAACTCCTCCTCATCGGTTTGTAAACTTAATGCTGTATTCCTGATATAATCGTGATAGGGGTGTAGTCGGGTGATTAGTCTTTCCGGAAAAGGCTTTGCTGTAAGAAATTCAAATCGTTCATCGGCCTGTAGGGCTTTCTTAATGACTTCAACGCGTTGGGGCGTATCTTTTACTTCATAGGTACCCGGTCCAAGTTGATACTTCCAATATGGATTGTGCTGACTGTCGTTATATTTCTCAATTACTTTCATGAATTGTTCTTCCATTTCTCAATAGTTCGATAATGCGTTCGTGTGGAACTGGCGGACACCAGCGTTGCTCACGTCCAGTCATTCCATTGGAGCAGCAGATTGCATTTAATACAGCCTCTTCAGTTGCTTCGATTACCGCTTCATAAACCAAGTTTATATGAGAATCGGATATACATTTCAAAGTTAAAAATTTACTGTTTGTGGTGGCTTGCCGAGGCTTACGGTTACCCGTGCTGAAAGCAATTATGATTTCACCACTGGTTGAGGCCGCACAAGAACCTGTTCGGCCAAGACCAAGAGCAGCCCGTTTGGCGACACGATTTAGTTGACTGGTAATGAGTGGGAGATCGGTTGCAACCACAGCGATGATTGATCCCTCTGACATCTCCCGACGTCCGATCGCATCAAATTCCTCGTTCAGTTGTCTACCAACAACGGCTCCATCTATGGTAAGCGCATGCATCTTTCCAAAGTTTGAAAGTACAAGCACTCCAACCGTAAATGTATCGTTTCCAAAAAGGTCCAATATTCGCGAAGAAGTACCGATCCCTCCGGCAAAGTCAAAAGTTGTCATTCCCGTACCTGCCCCAATCGAGCCTTGCATTACCGGTCCGGATGATGCCGCTTTTATGGCCTTAATAGTGTCTTGTGCTGAACAGGATCCAACTCTTATATCGTTTCGTCGGCTTCGCCAACTACAGGTAGAACCACATCGGTTTCGGTTCCAAGAAGAGGGTATTTTTTAATCATTTGGTTGACAACGCCATCATGTACCCGACCCACTGAATGTGAATTTGTGAGAATAATGGGTGCTTCCAGCCAACCTGTTTCCATCACTTGGGTAAGTCCAGCCA
>JABMOS010000082.1 GCA_013203185.1 Fidelibacterota bacterium
GGAGTTAGGAGTTAAAAGTTAAAAGTTAAAAGTTAAAAGTTAAAAGTTAAAAGTTAAAAGTTAAAAGTTAAAAGTTAAAAGTTATAAGTTAAAAGTTAAAAGTTAGAAGATTTGAGTTATTCTCACAACAATGTGTTGCTTCGAGAATTGTTACTCCTTCTCGATCAAAGCCTACCAACATTAAACTCAAAAACTTATAGTCCCAATTCCTCTTTAATTACTTTCGTCCACAGCGCATATCCAACTTCATTCATGTGCAAGCCATCATGTCCAAAAATATCTTTACGAGGGGTTCCATCTTCACCCAGCATGGGTGTAAACACATCAATATAGTATAGGGTATTGTTTTCTTCTGTCCGCGCTTTGATCAGGGCGTTGGCCTGTGCCATGCTTTCCAGAAAATCAATACGGGCCAGGCTTGGTTTTATCGAAATAAAAAAGATGGGTATTTTTGGCCATCTTTCCAGAACTTTTGATACAAAAATATTGTAGTCGCTCAAAATATTCTCCGGGGTTTTACCGGATGCAATATCATTGTCTCCCTCATAAACCACAATGGCATTAGGACGATAAGGGAAAACCAGATCCTCCAAATAAAAGATTAGATCCGACATATGAGATCCACCAAAACCTCTATTAATGACGCTAAGCTCAGGAAAATCTGCTGCTAAAGTTTTCCAGCCACGGATACTTGAACTACCCACAAAGAGAACTGAATTGGGTCGAGGCCTATTCAATGAATCTGCTGACTTAAAATCTGCAATCGCAGAAGAAAAGCGCAATGGATCAACCATTACCTCTGGTGCCGCAGTCGGTGCTGGACCACAGTTAAAAATGATAAGGGCGATGACAATCAGGCTAAAAACTTTTTTCATAATTTCTCTCGCTTATAGAATGATGAAAGATAACAAAATATTGTGCTTAAAATATGTGGGGAGGAGTCAAGACAATCAACTGATAAAATCCAAAACCAATGCGGACAGCTCATCTGGTTTGTCAGCATGCAGCCAATGTCCTGCATTGTCTATGGTGTGCAATTGTGCAAGTGGAAAATACTGGAGGATTTCAAGAGGGAGCTCTAAAGGTAAACAATCTGAATTTTCACCCCTCAGAAAAAGTACTGAGCCAATGAAGGGCTGGCTGAGATTCAGGCTTGAGGTAAGGTCGTCATAGTGCTCCAGCAGGGCTTCTCGATTGAATTTCCATCCTAGACTACCGTCCAGTCTCCGTAAGATGTTTTTGAGGAGAAATTGTTGAACCGGAGGTGACTTAATGAGGTGTTGAAGCTCCTGCTTGATATCCTCGCGGGTGGAGAATTCATCCGGATTAATTGATGATAAGGCTTTCAATATGGACTCATGCTTCCCTTCCACGCGTTCCATACCAATATCCAGAACCGTTAAACTCTTGACTAAATCTGGATAAGTGGAGGCAAAGAGCATCCCAACCTTACCACCCATGGAGTGTCCAATAATATTTACAGACTCCAATCGCTCCTGGGCCATGAATTGGTGGAGGTCCTGGACCAGCTCAGCATAATCCATGGCTGCTTCATGGGGTGAACTTCCATGATTGCGCTGATCCAGAGTGAATACTTCATATGTTTCGCCCCATTTCCGCGCCAGTGTATGCCAGTTGTCAGATGATCCGAATAGACCGTGCAATATGATGATAGGCTCGCCATTGCCATATTTTCGGTAGTGAAGTCTCATCCGTATTACTTGAGCAGTAACCCCTTCTGCGAGACCTGCTGGGTGCCCATAGTTCCTTTAAAAAGGTAAACGCCTGCTGGTACTTCTTTTCCAGAATGGTCCAAGCCACTCCATTCTACTTTATATTGACCAGGAGTAAAATCTGATGAAATCAAAGTTTTGACTTTTCGACCCTGGATATCAAATACGGCCAGCTCTACTAGACTATTCTGATCCAGCTCAAAGTTTAAGGAGACGGTGGGGTTAAATGGATTTGGATAGACAGGGGAAAGATGAGAAGCCTCAGGTTTCATATTCGCATCTGTGACAGATGGACTCCCAGGCGTAAAAGTCACTTCGAACTCCCCACCAATATTGGCTGGTATATGCAAGCTTCTGCCCACGCCAAGAAAATTTGTGTATTCCTCGTTATCCAGTTGAACAGCTTCGATGGATATAGGTGAAGAATTGCTGTGCAATGGCGTCAAAATTATGTTCCGATCGACTGCTTCAGCTTCAAACCAGTAGTATAGAGTAAAAGGGGTTTCATTTAGGAACAGTGAGGAATACAAATAGGCATAGTACCCGGTTTCAATAGAGTGGTAGGCCGCTTTTCCACCTCCACCTTTGTTCAATCCCCAGGTTTCATTGCCATAACGCGTCCTGTTTTCATACACATCCCCATAGGTGTGATCTACAAAATGTTGCATAAAGAAATGAAGCGTTTGGTCTGCTACCTCGAGGTAACTGTCATCTCCTGTGACACTATATAACTGAAGTCCAGCTGTGATGGCCTGTTCCATTTGCCACCAGGCCTTTGCTGTATCCGGATTCCCCCACATGAGCATGTCACCGGTAACCCGATTGTAATCTTTATATGGACCCCCTAAGTCGTGATCATATCCATGGTCCAAAACATCTGCCATGAGCACTTCTGCAGCCTCTAGATATTCAGGATGTGGATCAATGTTATATACACGAACAAGACACCAGGCTGATTTGAGCACATGACCCATAATGGTCATGGTTTCGCTATTGTCCCAGGCCCAATTCGCATTGTATTCTTCCACAAATCCTATGGCCTGTGATGCCATGGAACCCACGAGGTGCTCAATGATCTCTTCTGAAATTTCATGCATCCTGTCCAGATATGGTTGCGATCCAGTCTGAAGGTATAGACTCAACAGATGGGTTGTTATTGCATCTACAGTGGCATTAAAACTTTTATTGTAGGCATTCAATCCATTATAGGTAGCCCAGTCGTAATATCCATGGAAGTCATCCCTGCTATCCCAGTAGACATCTTCTAAGTGGGCGTATCCCTGGAGGAGCATTGTTAAATCAGTTGAATCACCAAATGCTTCGAAGGCTGCTGCAGGACCCAGTAATGCGTAGTGTTCATCGAAGGCTGAGCGACCATTTGTTGCTCCCAAAATATTGCCATTAATATCCAATTGTGAATACCAGCCCCCATTGACTCCATCCCAGGCATTTTCGTACATGAAGTCTAATCCAGCCCGTGCATAATCACGATACAAGTCATTGCCTGTCATCATATATGCCCGAGTAAAGCCATAGGCATTTCGAGTCTGGGTCAACAGATTTTTATTGGTACCCCACGAGGTGATCACATCACCTTCTCGATCAATATTGGTAAAGAATCCCCCTCTGGTTTCATCGAGGGTATTCATCCAGAATTGAGCACAGCTATCCACATATCCAATGTTGAGGGCAGGATCAATCAGATAGGGTGAGATAGGAGCATATTGGGCTTTTGTCCCAGTGCTAAGCGTAAGGAGCATCAGACAGGTAAAAACAATTTTTGGCATTGGTATTTCCTAAACGATAATTGTGACCGGATCATTGAGATTTACACTCCCTGCACTCAGAGCGATGAGATTCATACCGAACATGACCTTTCCATCTTGCTTCCGATAGGTGGCCAGCGTCTTGAGAGGTTCTTTTGATGAAGCACCTGTTTCTTGGTCGATAGTTGTAACCTGACAGCGGGCACAAGGTTTAACCACCATAAAATCAACATCACCTATCCTGATCCGTTTCCAGCCATCTTCAGCAAAGGCATCAAATCCGCTCACTACCAGGTTGGCCCGAAATCTATCCATTGGAACGGGGTTGCTCAGTCGGCTATTGAGGTCATCAAGGGATGCCTGGGAAGTCAGGAGGTAGGGATAGCCATCTGCAAAACTGACTTCAAACGAACGATCTTGAGGGAGGTTCTTCTTGATCAAGGGGCGATGCACTTTATCATTCATGTGTATGAGATGCACCTGCTGCCCAAGGACATCGCTAAACCAGTCATCAGATTCCTGCCCAACCCACAGCCCATCCACCTTATCCTTCCAGATCATGGCCTTACGTCGAACCTTGCTTTGATGCTTCAAATCTAGGCTGAGGGGATCGTTCCCAGGGGTTGTTACTTGGAGTCGGTCACTATTTAACGAGATTTTAATTTGACCCAGGAGCGGTGTGGATCGTTGTGAGATAAACTGACCTTCTTGGTCTATGAGAAGCCATCTTCGGTCATGAGGAAATCCACGATCCAGGACCTGGCTGCACTGGAGATGAATCCCTGAACAGGATTTGATGGGGTAAATTGAAATTTGATCCAGTTGAGGCATGCAGCGTTAGCCTTGACTATACATTAAAGTGGAAATATATACAGTCACCTTCTTGAACGATATATTCTTTGCCCTGCAAGGATATTAACCCCTTTTCCTTCAGTACTTTCTCAGATCCATGAATCATCAGATCATCAAACTTGAAGATGGCTGCTTTGATGAAGCCCTTTTCAAAATCAGTATGAATCTCAGCAGCAGCCTTAGGGGCAGTTGAGCCCTGTTTTATGGTCCATGCCCGCACTTCTTTTGGACCTGCTGTGTAGAATGATTGGAGGTGTAATAAGTCGTAAGCTCGGTGGATCAATTTATTTAAGCCTGGTTCAGCCAGACCATATTCCTCACAAAATTCAAATTTTTCAGCCTCATCTAGTAAAGCAATTTCCTGCTCAAGTTTACCACATAGACGTAAGGCGCCGGCTCCAGTAGATTCTGCATAATCGAACAAACGCTGAGTCAGAGAGCTTCTCTCCTCAGCTAAAATTTCATCTTCATCCACATTTGCCACGTAAAGAATCGGCTTCATAGTGAGTAAAAAGTAACCCTTGGTCCGGGTGGTTTCATCCTCATCAAGATCCATGCTTCTCACGGGTTTGATTTCATCGAGATGTTCTCTGATTCTAGTAAGTATGGCTTCATCCGCTTTGGCACCTTTATCACCTGATCGGGCAAGTTTTGTCACACGGTGAAGCTGTTTTTCAACAGAATCAAGATCTTTGATGATCAGTTCACTCTCAATGGTTTCAATATCTCTGATGGGATCAATAGAACCATCCACATGGGTGATATTGTCATCTTCGAAACAGCGAACGACATGAACAATAGCAGTTACCTCCCGAATGTGCCCCAGGAATTGATTCCCCAGACCTTCGCCTTTACTGGCACCCCTGACCAGACCAGCAATATCCACAAATTCCATCACGGCTGGGGTGGTCTTTTCTGGTTCATAAATCTTTGCCAATGCCCGCAATTTATCGTCAGGGATAAGCACAATGCCCACGTTGGGATCGATTGTGCAAAAAGGGTAATTCTCAGCGGGGATATCTGAAGCAGTTAGTGCGTTAAAAACTGTAGATTTACCAACATTTGGTAGCCCCACAATTCCACAGGTTAAAGCCATTTTACTATTCCTAATTCATCTTATTTGTTTAACAATTTATAATCAATGGAAATTTTATGTTCTGGACGAAACGCATCCAATAAAATGCCCCTTGTGGTGGCAAATCGTTCTCTTTCCATATCTTCTATAATCTTGCTTTTGATAGAGTCAAAGGGAAGCGGGAAACGTTTGCGCTCAAGTAGTTTAACCAGATTCCACTGCTGGTTATATCTAACAGGGCCAGCCATGGTACCAATGGCAATACTCCTGCTCAGAGTAAAAAGTTGGTTGGTTTCACCACCAGCCGTGATCCAGAGTGTTTTCTCACTTGGATCAGTGGAAATATTTGCATCCCTTAGTTTATAGAGTGCCCTCCGAGCAACGGTGCTGTCTGAAAATCCATAGATCTCAATTTTTAGGCTATCAGGAGCATGATATTTATTCAGCTTATGGTCCTCATAGTAATTCCAAAAATGATCAGGGGTAAATTCAAGTGTGTCTGCAATTAAACCCACATAAGTGTCTGCAATTATTTGATCCTGACTATCCTGGACTTCTTCCACCACATCGGCGTGGTTTTGAAGCCCGAGCTCTCGTGCCTCACGGGCTATCATTTCATCTCTAATAATGTTTGAAGCTGCAATGTACAAATTGCCATAAAGGAGAGATCGGTCCAAATCTGGCAATTTTTTTAGAATCTCAGCGACTGACCACACGTCTCCATCTACAGTGAGTAAAGTTTCATTTCTCAGATTGTCAAGACTACTTGATAATCCTGATACTTCCAGTGCGGGTCCAGTTTGAGCCCCATCAGGATTTAAGTGGGCAATCACTTGCGGCCACACCTGTTTGGTAATTTCACGATTGAATTCGATTTTGAAATTTTTCATAAAATCATTGAGTACCTGTTTACCGAGGAGGTTTTCGCGGCGTTCAAGGATCTTATTGTAAATCAAATCACGATTCTTTTGATAGTCTTCCTCGGTAATGAAAACTTCTTCCTGAGTATCATCTACTGATAGGATGTGCCAACCATATTGACTCCTTACAGGCTGGGATACTTGCCCTGCTTTCAGGCTATATACTGTGTCTTCCAGGGTTTCATCCAGATCCCCAAACGTCATCCAGCCCAGAGCTCCACCATTTTTGGAGAGCATGGTATCAGTGAAAACCTCTTGAGCCAGGGAATAGAAAGATTCATCACCAGATGCTAATCTTTGCGAATAGGCCCTTATTTCATCCTCTGTTTTAGCGAAAAGATGCCGTACAAACAGCCCTTTTTGTCCTCGCTTAAAACCAACTCTGAGATCCTCTTCACTTGGAAGCTCCAACTGATCCTTAACCCAGGTCTTGTATAATTGTCGCGACAAGGCCCGATTTTCAATAGCTTCTCTCATCCTCACGATGTGTGCGCTGGTATCCACATTTGACTCTCTACCTTTTTTAGCGAGTATTTTCTGACCGATGAGGAAATTGATCATCTCAGAACGATTTTCCTCGCTGTCGAACTTGTCACCATACAATAATACTGGGAGGTAGGCACGCTGGAAGCTGGTTTCGCTAATCTCAATTTGATCCACTGTTGCCACAACGATGCGTTTAGGTTCAGGCGCAGCTTCTTCATTAGAACACGAGACACTCAGAAATATGGAGGCCAGGATTAAAACAGAAATTTTTCGAAACATTAAATTAAAGCCTCGCAAAGTTTCTCAAATCCCAGGAGGTTTTCCTTAGAGCCCAGGGCGATCAATTTGTCGTTAGCATTTAGTTTATAGTTGGGGTCAGGATTAAAGTTTGCCTCCCCCGTGCGCTGTTCAACCGCGGTGATAATGATATCGTGGTTTTTCCGTACCTCAAGATCAATGAGTGATTTGCCTTCCGCACGTGAGTTCGCTTCAATTATTATGGTTTCCAGAACCAAGTCCAGATTTCCTCGATTCATAATGAGTTCAATAAAATCCACCACACCAGGAGCCATAGCCTGTCGGGCCAGTTTTGTCCCAGCTGCATCATATGGGTTAATCACGTGATTAGCGCCAGCCCGACTCATTTTAGCAATAGAGGCTGGAACTGCAGCTCTGGTTAGGATCAAGAGATCGCTCCTTAAGCTCCTGGCTGAGAGGGTTAAAAAAAGATTGTCCTGATCATCCCTCAAAACACCAATAAGCGTGGTGGCATTCTCAATTCCTGCATTCAATAAGACTTCATCCCGAGTGGCATCGCCTTCCACAAGGACTATATCATTTTGTATGATGGAGGCAATTTTATCTTCATCCTTTTCAATTACCACAAAACTTTTCCCAGCGTTTTGCAGTTCTCTGGCGATGGCTTGCCCCATGCGGCCATAGCCGCAGAGAATGAAGTGTTCATTTAATTTTCTAATTCGTTTCGCCATGCGAAACCTCCTGTAGCGTTTAAAATCCACCGCTTGCTGTGCAATATGACCAGCAATTAAGAAGAACATACCAATTCCTGAGAACATAATAATAATGGTCCAGAGATGACCAAGATCGGACATCTTCCAGACCTCTTGAAACCCTACTGTAGCCAGGGTAATAGCCGTCATATAGAAGGCGTCAAACCATCTGACATGTTCAATAATGACATAGCCTGTGGTCCCCAAAAGGATAATGCTCAGCATACTCAGGATTAGATATGAAAGTTTAGTGTCCAGCATGCTTAATAATAGTTTTAGCAAGGGCTGAAGGCTATCAAAATTCGTGACCTCCACCGACTCTATTACCTGATTGCAAATGGTTTGAAACCCCGTTGATTGATGATTTGATCAACCGATCTAATTGTTAATGCAACTGAGTTATCATAGTTTCTACTCTCACTCTTTCAGACCCTATGCTTTTAGATTACATTGTGGGCGGATGAGCACTGTACAGTACACTATTAATTACCCCATAAACGAAAAATTTAATCGGAGTTTGTATGTCAAAGATTGTTGATGTTTTTAGTCGCCAAATCATGGATTCTCGTGGGAATCCAACAGTTGAAGTGGATGTCTATCTGGAAAGTGGTGCATTCGGACGCGCAGCTGTTCCTTCAGGAGCTTCTACAGGTGAACATGAAGCCATGGAGTTGCGTGATGGAGACAAATCGGTTTATCTTGGAAAAGGCGTTACCAAAGCTGTAGCCAATGTAAATGATATCCTTTCAGACGTAGTTATTGGAATGGAAGCGGTAGAACAGCGCGCAGTAGATGAAAAAATGATAGAAGCAGATGGGACTAACAATAAGTCCAAGTATGGTGCTAATGCCATATTGGGTATATCACTGGCAACAGCCAAAGCCGCCGCCATGGATTTTGATCTCACACTATATGAATATCTTGGTGGTGAGGATGCAACACTGTTACCAGCGCCAATGATGAATATCCTCAACGGTGGCGAGCATGCCGACAACAATGTTGATTTTCAGGAATTTATGGTCTTTCCACTAGGAGCCACAACCTTCAAACAGGCACTTCAAATGGGTGCTGAGACTTTTCATCAGCTCAAGGGGGTGCTCAAAAGCAAGGGTATGAATACTGCAGTTGGCGATGAAGGTGGATTTGCACCTAACCTCCGTTCCAATGAAGAGGCAGTAGAAGTCATTCTTGAAGCTATTGAAAAGACGGGCTACAAGGCTGGCAAGGATCTCTTTATTGCTCTGGATGTTGCTTCAAGTGAGATTTATGATCCTAAGACTGGATTGTATAGTCTTGCTGGAGAAGGACGGACACTGAATGCAGATGAAATCGTAGATTTTTATGCTGATTGGGTTTCCAAGTATCCCATCGTCTCAATCGAGGACGGAATGGACGAAAATGATTGGGAAGGCTGGCAGAAATTGTACGCCAAGCTAGGTGACAAAATCCAGTTGGTTGGTGATGATCTAACGGTGACCAATCCTGTTAGGCTCCAGAAAGCTATCGATATGACTGCCATGAATAGCATTTTAATCAAATTGAATCAGATTGGTACTTTGACTGAGACATTAGACACAATCAAATTGGCTCACGAAAATAATATGACCTGTGTTATTTCACATCGTTCTGGTGAAACAGAAGATACCACCATTGCCGACCTGGCCGTTGCCACTGGCGCAGGACAGATCAAAACTGGTTCTGCTTCACGTAGCGATCGTATTGCCAAGTATAATCAGCTTCTACGCATTGAAGAGGAACTGGGCGACTTGGCTACCTTCAAAGGTTTTAAAGCCCTAAATCCTAAATAGGGATTCACATGGCAAAAAAACGGTCACGTTCAACAACTAGTCGCTCCTCTCGTAAAACGGGTGGAGTATTTGACAATAAGGTCGCCTGGATTTCAGGAGCCATCATATTATTGATCCTATTCCAAATCTTCGTGATGAGAGACGAGGGACTCTACAGTTTGCTTCAGCTCAAGCAGGAAATCAGGGATATGGAGACCCATATCGCTCGCCTGGAAATTGAAAAGGCTGAGTTGGAAAGTGAGCGTGACCGCTTATTAAATGATCCAGACTATCTGGAGCGAATCGCCAGGGAGCGATTTCGCATGGCGAAACCAGGTGAAAAAGTGTTTCATGTGGTTACGGAAACCAAGGCTCGCGGAGAAACACGATAAATGGATAAAGCCGAAATAAGCGCTCGAATTTTGTATGCCTTATAAAGTATGAGAATTGATTGCGGATCTGGCAATATCATACTT
Source organism: Fidelibacterota bacterium (assembly GCA_013203185.1). Classification (GTDB taxonomy): domain Bacteria; phylum Fidelibacterota; class UBA8477; order UBA8477; family JABMPR01; genus JABMPR01. Next base: position 10,106 of record JABMOS010000082.1, read on the forward strand.
CCCGGAGGAGCGTCCTCGAGTCTGAGATTGGTGGGGTCACCATTTTCTCAACACTTCCAGATAAAACTCACAAACTGCTACCTATAGTCACGAAATTATCTGCCCTGCTTTTCCTGGGTGTGTTAATACAAGGTGACTTGCTGGCAGAGGATAGAGATTCTTTAGCGTACATTTTTCGCCAGGATAATCTCTCTACCAATAATGACTTCCAGCTCAATTATAAGCAACATTTCAAAAATAGTGATATCCAAGTCATCGATGTACTCAAATACAAAGTATTCTCCTATGATAGTGACCTTTCAAACGAAAAACAATTTTCCGTAGAACATCGACTGCGTAGTGATTATACCTGGGGTGAGTCTCGCACCAGGAGTATTCGACTGGAAAGTGGGCAACATCAGGATCATCGTACTGGTCTAGCCTCATCCATTGATAACTGGGCCTTGCTTGCTGGCTTAAAGCACAATGAGAATTTGTCCCTATTTATTGGCGGTCGATCCGTAGAGCGCTATGGGATAGTGGATAAGGGTTGGACGACTGAGTTGGATATTGGCAAATCCTGGCAATCCGCCGGCCAGCGGTCACTTATAAATATTAATGGGTCCAGAGATCAATTAACAGAACATTTAAATCACACGCTCAATGCCCGTGGAGAATATCAAATTCGCTTTGGTGGTATTTCCACTTATAGAACCTCAATTTACAGAGAAGCCAGATTGCAGGCATTTTTTACCGACTCCCTGGGGAGTTCTCAATCCAGGAATAATGAAAATCTGAACTGGCAGAATATGTTCACCTACCATCTGGGAAAAAACCTCCATCTCTCGCATCGATTGGAGTGGGGAGACCAGTTAACAAAGATTAGTCGAATACGGGTTGATGAAACTTCTACACTCAATTTATCAAGTGAGGACAGGAAGCGATTTTCGCTTCTTAACGAAATCTCACTTGAGATGAATAATCCCAACTTTTCCACTCTCACGGCCTTCAAGATTGAGAATTCCCAGAATAAATACTATGTGGATTATACCCAGGTGCTTTATCAAGCTAAGGAGTCCCTACTTTGGCAAAAGCTAGGGCCCTTGGACACACTTCAGTGGACATCATCTCTTTCACGGCTTGAGTATGATACACCAGATACAACCAACGATGATGATAGAGACGAGTGGCGACTAAACACTGAAATTAGAACGATCTGGGAACCTTCCCCTTTTTATAGGCTTGAGCTAGGCACAAAATTAGGGCTGTATCATCTTATTTACCTTTTTAATACTCGAAGTTCTGAAAACCATTGGAACCGTAATCTGGTCTTGTGGTCAGGAGTAAGTTGGCGAAGACACAAATGGTCAGGGGATGGTCGTGCGCGTATACGCAGCAATTATTTTGACTATGATTACGATGATTTATTTATTGAGTTAGACCAGCCCTCTCGAAGTTTTGTTCATAGATCTTTAGAGCTTACAAAAAAAATCAAATACAATTTTGGCAAGCGTTGGTCAATTAGTTCCAAAGCAGCTTTTCGCTGGGAGGATGAAGGCAAGTTGAAATGGGACGCTTTTATTCAGGAGGTTAGCAGCAGCAGAGAACAATCTGAAATGAATGTGGAACTGAGCTACAGCTATAGAGGCTGGGAGGGCTGGATTGGCTACCTGACGCATCAGAGGGCCATTGAATACGCAGCTGCTTCTCGAGATACTGATCACTGGCAAGGGCAGGGACCTTTGATGGGTGTGAATTATCGATTAGGCAAACGACTTGACCTGAGGGGGGATGCACGTTTTATTTCTGTTCTAGATGGTGAGAGGGAATATTTACTTCCCAAAGTCTTCTTTACTCTGGTTTACCGCTAAGCAGTTTCAGGCAGGGGCTTTTCCAGCTCATCAATGCGTTCATTGAGGGTATCGACATATCCTGAGAGATGCTTCTGAACATCGCGGATTGCCTGATTGTAATAGTGTGGACCAATATTTTCACTAAAAAAATCCAATAAAAATTCTGCCTCAAAGTTTCCTAATTCCTGGCTTAGCTCAGTTGAAAAATAGGCTTTAATCCTTTGGATGAGTTCGTCTTTCATCTCTCTGGAAAAGGTTTTGATCATAGTTGATATTCCTCCATTGAAAGCTATTGCCAGGCGTCGATTTATGCATTAATATAGCCTAAACTTTAAAAACAATCCTCAAAGTTAAAAGTTGGAATAATCA
>JABMOS010000083.1 GCA_013203185.1 Fidelibacterota bacterium
GCCCAAAGTATCTCTTATTTATTTAGATCAAATGAACCGAATTGGTCTGACGCCGCACACGGTGGGTGAAGTTGGACGCTTTGGGCTTGAAGACTCAATCTATGTTGAAATTCTTGTCTCAGACCTTGAGTTTTCAACCGTTACCGGTTTTTTTAGTCAGGATGCCATGGTAGATTCAAATGAAATTATCCTGAATGAAGCAACCAAATTGACTGTAGCTGATTTTGAAATGGGCGATCTTGCGCTTACCATGACCAATCGTATTGGAGTTGTCGCTGATGTTATGTTCCAGATTGATGAATTTCGTCACAAGGTGAATGGCGAAATGCTCAGCACATATTTCCGACTGGAAGCAACGGAAGATCCTCAGATCACTCATATCGATATGGCCGAATATAATCTAATCTTTGATACAGCGCTTCCAGGCGTGGATCAGGCCATTCATTATGTGTCTACAGTCACGCTGCCAGATGATGAAGAGATGACGCTGACTTTTGGAGATTCCATCCTCATAGACGTCAGCATCACCAATCTCGCCATGGAGAGCGTTCAAGGAATCATCGAACCTGATACGCTAATTATTGATCCAGATACAGTGACATTTAATCTGCCTGATATGGTTTCTGATCTCATGTTCGAGCATGTCAATATTGATATTGACTTCAACAGTACTTTTGATATTCCCATTCAACTCTCGCTGCTGCTTTCAGGAACGGATTCATTGGGAAATACTGAAGAACTTGAAATACTCCATGATCTCACCGCAGACGACGATGTGGTTCATATTGATGCTGCAGACTTACTCAATATTCATCCTGAGTCCATCATCTCAAGCGGTCAGGCCATCATTAGCGATGGCACCACAGTTTCCACTATTGCCAGGGGTCAAAGTATGAGCCCTGTCATGTATATCAACGTACCGCTTTCACTTATCATCGATGATCCACCCAGTTTGGATATGGATGTCTCCAGTTTGGATTCGCCACTTCCTGAAGAAGGCACAGTTGCCCTTGATGAATTCACGATTTTTGCTGATGTGACGAATATGTTCGAATTTGGTGCCACCGTGGTGGTCCTTGCCAGCAATGACAGTCTGGCCTTTGATAGCCTAGCCATTGAAGCAGGTACTGCACCAGCTGCTGATACGTTATTATCCTTGGAATTACTGCCTCTCGAAAATGTGGGAGTAAGTGAGCATTCCATTACAACAGTAGCGATGACCAGTGATAAGCTGGTACTTCTGGAAGAAAAACTTTTCCTAAAACCTGAAGTAAAGCTCCTTGGGCGAACAGATGAAGGAGGAAATAGCATCCCATCACGATTCTTTGCAACTGATTCCCTGTCTATACGAACCTGGGGTACAATATCGTACACCATCCAAGGGGAGAATTTCTAATGAAGACTCTAATAAATATCCTCATCATCCTGAGCCTATCAAGTTTTCTTATGGCACAAACTGACAGTACCGCTACAGAAGCGCCCCTTGAGGAGCCCACAGTTGAGGCTGTGGAACCCACTCCTGAACTTGCAGATACAACCGAGGTGCAGGAAATGGTTGAAGCAGAAGCTGTAGAAACTGACAGTGCCATGGTGGAGTTTTCAGAACTTGATTCCATGGCAACTGACACAACTACTTTCGCGGCTGAAGATACTGTCCAGACTCCTGAAGCAGAGATGGGATGGGTACAGAATGACCCTGTCCCTACAGCCCTTGCTGGTTTAGTGAATGAAGGCAATTTGTATTTCTGGACTAATGATATGTTAGATGGGATGGATTTTACCTCACTCCCCTATATTTCGATTGTAGATCCGACCATGATTGCCGTCAATGCCAACGACTGTCTTGATATTGTATGCCACTTGCTGGCCAGTGATGGAAACGGTGTTAACTATGTCGTCGTGACGAAAGATGACAGCAGCGACGTGCAAATCTACAATACTGTTACCAAAGTTGTTGCCATTGAAGCCCCTGCTGATTCTATCGTAGCGGCTCTGGATGCATATCTTAAGGATATTGCTGGTTCAGAATATGTTGCCATTGCCATGGAAGATACCAGTGCTGTAGAAACCCTTACTATTGTTGATCAAGATGAACTGGATCGTCAAGCTGCCCTACTCAAAACCAGGAGAATCAGGAATCGGCAGTTCCGCGCACTAGATGATTTTATCAGGAATCCTGCCAACCTGGCCAGAGAATTTGATTATTCTGTTTCACTAAATATCCTGCCTGATATTAGAGTTAGCATCAGAAATTCTTTGCTGACACCTGGCTGGTACAAAGAATGGTGGACTGTAGGCGGTGTTTGGGATGAGGCCATGAAGGAAGACTACCTTTCTACTCTAGAGGGAAAAAATATGGTCGTCAATATTTCTCCTAATTTTCCTACCCTATTTGGCTTTTCTACGGGGAATTTCAGCTTTAACCTCTCTGGTCAATCTCACCTGAAAATGAAGATACCAGGAAATTTACTGGGATTACCTTTTAAAGATATTTTGCTGAATGAACCAGCAGATCTTAGTGGTTTGGAAGTGGAATCAATTCCGTTTATGGGAAAAGCAACCTTGTCATACGGTCAGCCTCTAGAAACCCCCATTGGAGAGATCAAAGTGGGATTAGGTCTGAATACCTATAAGGGTGTTGGCTACATAAGCGTTGTGAACCATGAGTTTACCCAGATCATAACTGAAGATTCCATTATAACAACAACCAGCGGTGAAGGCTGGGCAACCCAAGGTGGTATCGAGGGTAAACTTGATGATTTAAATACGGATGACTTTGACCCTATGAGCACAGGTTCGGATATTACATTCGGTATTGATCTGGGTGCCATCATGAATCTAGAACCAATGATTCACCAGGATGTTGAAGTTCAAGTTTCACTCAAGAATATTGGTGCCAGCTATAAATGGTCCGGATTGACCCACGAGGCATGGACTTTTGTGAATGCCATACCAGCACCAGGGAGTGCTGATACGGACAGCACAGAGCAATATCAGACCAATGAAACCACTGTGTTGGGGACTGATGAGACATTGTCCATTGATTTACCAACTGTCTTCAATTTGGCCGCTTATTATCAACCAATACCAAGGATTATTATTGGGTTGGGAATTGAGAAAGCGTTCACAGATGATGTGCGCTTTGGCTATAGTCCAGACCTTGAACTCTACTACCAGTTGAATATGTTCGCCACAGAGTGGCTGGATCTAAGCTATTATCACCAAACCCGTTATGGCGAACCCGTTCATACATTTGGGACTGGCCTCCACTTTGGAATGCTGGAGGCTGGATTGTCTCTCTCCTTATTTGATGGAATCAATTCTGGAGCCAAGGGGATTGGTTTTGGAATAAAGAGCAGTCTGCACTTTTAAACTTGATAAAAAGATAGAAAAAAAGCCCAGCAATTAGCTGGGCTTTTTTATTACATCTTTATTAATGCTAAGGTCTCACCCTTTCACGGGTGGTATAAATAAATCCCAATGTGGCTGAGGTATAGGTCTCATAGTCATGGTCAAACAGAGTCCGAAAATCTATTACTTCCAGATAGCCTTTGAAGTGTCTGCGATGCAGTCGACTGGGAAGGATACGCTGGGTATATACCTTATCGCCTGTATCAAGGGTCTCTGCATAATAAAAATGGAACCGTGATCTTGCGTCTGGATTAGCCATCCTAGGATGATATCCAAGTCTCCCAGAAACCATTTCCCCTTCACCTTCTAGATCATTGCTCAACACAACATTCATCTGATTGACCCCAAGTTGAGAAAGGACAAGTGCATGGTTGCGGTCATAGAATACATCTTCGAAATCTGTTAACACCAGAGTGGAATCTTCTGCAACCCATTCTAGAGCTTCAATATCCAGAACATCGCCAGAATGTCCACTGAGTAAGGTCATTGCAACTGGTCTCCAGTGCTCCTCTCCAGCTGAATCCAATCTTTTTCTAAATGTCACGTGACGATTGGCAGTCATATCAATTGATTTTGTGCTAAACCTTACTGAATCACCCATCTCCCACTCACTATCACTTGTCCATACCCGGTGAAATTGTTTTACGTGAAAAGTGCCTGTGATATGATTGCTAATAAGTGCTAGTGCGGAGCTATCATCTTCGACTTCCACAATAACCAATTGCTCAACTACCATTCCTCTGCGACCGGATTTCCAGACATAAAGTGAATCTCTTACTGACATTATTGACGCCATGTCACCGGATTGACCAACCTGAAGTGCTTTCCCAAGGGAAAAATATTCATCTTCACTATCACCCATGCCTTCAATCCCGTATGTGCTATCATCTGCAGCAATCACCTTCATTATTGCATCTTCAATTGATGTATTCGTATCGCTCTCAGCAACCTCACACGATATAAACATTCCTAGAATGAGAGCGAACAAAACCATAATTTGATACTTTTTCATAGGTCCAACCTCCAATTAATTAATTCTTATCTTTTTTTTGTGTTCTTCGAAGATTCTTTTCACCACGACGTTCATTTTTCATGTACTCCCTGAGGTCACTTCTGAAGCGAGCCTCAAAACCAATGTAAATAAGCTGTTGTTCAGGAGTTAAGTGATCAGGCAGTCCCGTGATAAAATCGTTTTTTATTTTGAACACATCTTGCTGTTTCTCAGCGTATTGCTTTAAGAATTTATCCACTTGTTTCTGGTTCACCTCACCCTTTTCCCTGAGTGCATAAGCATCCTTAGCCAGCGTTCTTATTTCACCCTGAATTTCTTTTAGTTTGCGCTCATGAATCTGAACCAGAGGAAGGAATGTCACCACTTGATCTTCTGTTAACTCTAACACCTCAGTCAACTTCCAGATGCGAATGGCATCCATATTTTGAGGATTCCTCCGGTCTTCCATTTGAGGTGGTTGCCCCAGTGAGGTTCCTATTAAAACAATTGTTAAAAATAGCAGCTTTGTTCGCATACTATGCCTCCTTTAAATAGCCCAGAAGCGCTTCCAGATCGTTTTCGTCCAGAAGCTCATCGGCATCTTCTACGTATGAAAAATAGTTTTCATCAATTAAATAGTCTACACTCTGCTCATAAAACACAGAATCTTCAGTTTTTCCAATATCCAGGTCCTGGGTTTCGGTCCAGGTATATACCCATCCGGCTATGAATAGTTCGCCACCAGGAAGTTGTGAGCTCTCCTCATTTCCCGGAATTGCCATTATACCAATCAACACCAGTAGAATGGCGACTGGGCTTGAATAAATGGCTTTTCTACGAATCGACCGCCTCTTTATTGTAGAATGGGTTCCTTCAATAATTGCATCTATATCAAATTGGATGTTCTCACCTCCCGATGACAATTCCTCTTTAATAAATTTCTCTGTTTTGTCCATCTTAGCCCACCTGCCTATTTATGTATGTTTCGATTCTCTTTTTACCTTCGTGAAAATGCACTTTTGCCGAGTTCTCAGAACATCCCAAAGCGGCTCCTATCTGAGCAAAAGGAAGGTCCTGATATATGCGCGCCACTACAACAGCATGCTGACGCGGAGTTAAAAATGCCAGGCTCTTTTCAAGTAATGTAGAATTGTACTCTCTCTCCGTATCTTGGACTGGATCAGATCCTGAAATCAGGGACTTGACCTCATCGAGGATAGATAAGCTCCAACGATTCCTTTTCTTCAAATGTGTGTATGAGAGGTTGATAGCAATCCTGAATATCCAGGTCTTTACACTTGAGTTGCCTTTAAACTGATGGCTTTTTTCCCAAACACGAACAAAGGTATCTTGCAAAATATCTTGAGCATCCTCACTATTTGATACAATCCTCAAAATGAAGTTGTACAGCTCAGGGGAATAATCGCGCATGAGTTGATCAAAAGCCCTGGAGTCACGGCTTTGAACTTTTTCAAATAGCACAATATCTGCAGTCTTTGTCATCACTGGGGGTTTAGATGATTGCCAGCAGCAAAAGGTTAAGATGGTTGAAATATTTAGTTATCGAAGGTCCAGACAATTGACAAATATCGATACCGATAATTGGTAAGCTGATTGGCCATAATTGAAAATTCGGTGTTCCAGGAAGTGAATCCATTTTGTGACCAAACCTGGTCATGGAGAAAATTTTGGTCGGTAAAACTCACAACGACAGTATTTACTTGTCCAGAAATGGTATAATTGAGAAGGTGAAGTAATTCCTCACCTGGATAGATGGAATAAGAAGTCTGAAGATTCTCAGCATCCAGAGTTCCAAGTTGGGTATGGAATAAGTGTTTCCCCCAGACCTTCAACTCACCATGAAGGGCTGATTTGAACAGGGTGAGCTCCTGATTCACTTCCCAGTTGATATATTTCTTTGAGAATACCCAATCCTGTGTCTTATTCAGGATTGCACCCCCCACCATGGCAGACATTCGCCAGGGGAAGCTCATGCGGGTTTCCCCAGAGTAACCAGAGATGGCATACCCTTCATCTACACCGCTCCAGGAACTTAAAGATAAGCCGAACGAGCTATAATCAAGTCTGGCTGTGAATTCTTGAAAAGTAGAGGTGGAGAATTTTGGTTCCCACATTCTTTCTTCAACCATTTGATGGGTTTCATACTTGATGAGCAGCGGGCCTATTCTATACTGAGCATCTACCCTTGGGAAAAAATATGATTTTCCCATGAGTCTCACGCCCAACTCCAGTGAATAATTATCACTGGACCACTTTGGCAAAATGAACTCTGAAAATTGATATGCACGTTTATTCCCACCAAATTGTTTGGAAATCCATCCTAATTTTAACCCTGCAGCTCCCAGATTAAACAGAGTGAATCTATGGTTTAGGTAAGCCATTTGAGAAAGCGATTTCCGCTTACCACCAGGCCAATTCCACACCCCGCTCTGCACCCATGCAAAAAGCTCAGTTCCTTCGGTAGTAGAATCGAGATTATTCCATTCAAAACTTCCATCCCAGCGATTGGAATGTATCTGGGGCACATCATCATAATACCATGCAGAAAGACTGTCCTGCACAATCATATAGAGGGGGTTAATCTTATGATCATACCCGGCTTCAAGTTTAAAATATTGGTCACTTTTTTCTGTGTTTACCTGAAATCTGTGTCTTTGTTCATCATAGACAGTAATATTTGCAATGCGGGGATGAGATCTCAATTTTGATGTCCACCCATATCGAGTATCTGAATCGAGACTATTATGATACCAAAGGGTAAAATCTTTAAACTCACCAGCCCCTTGGCGGTAATTCACCAGAGTTGATGCCACGATCGTGTCGGCGGGTGCCGTAAGTGAAGCATGCATTTGCTGCCAGAGGGTTGCTTGGCTGTCAAATGGCATCCATCCCTGCCGATCGGTATTAAATGGTTCACCACTCAAGGGAGATACAACCGTCAGGTCCCGCCAATCATCAACGACAATGCCCTTTATTCCAAAAGGCCGATAAAATTGAAGATGGCCCCAGGTTCCATTTACAGCACCAAAATCAGGATAGCCACTCCCAACAACAGCGAAGTGATCAAGTTGTGAAAATAATAAAAGTGGGAAGCACCCCAGAATAGTGAGGAATATATTTCTAGCTCGCATGTTGTCCCCTCAATAAGCCGTGCATCTCCAATTGGCGAAGAACCAAGTTTACCAATCCAGGGCCAAAAAGGCTAAATATGATGGTGTTTGATACGAGATGTGCTACAAAAAATATGACGCCTAAACTCAGAGTCACCCATATCGTTCCTTCAGCCAGCCCCGAGCTGATGGGAAAACTTAAGGCAGTGAGTGTATCATAAATCAAGGTCAATAAAAATCCAATGAATCCAAGTAAAACGGCGACTGTCGGGTAGGGACGCTTTCTCACAAAAACCATGGATAATAGCCCACCAGTCAGACCACTCAAGCCAATGCTGATTATTTGAAATGCGTACAGAACAGGGAACCCCAGTCCAGAACCAATGGGATTGAAAGCAGAAAAGATGGCTTCACCTACTATGGCAACTATCAACCCACGCCGTGGTCCCAGTGCAACACCTCCGAGAAAGGCTGATAGAATAATCAATTCAACATTTGGAATTAGCGCGAATACCATCCCAACTGTGACAATTAAGCCTATCCACAATGACATAAGAGCAATAGTTCTGTACTGGGATAAAGACATTTCCATGAGCTATTTAGACATCCTCATCCTCTGCCACTTCACCCTTTAATAGTGGGATACGAAAATAATTAAAACGGTTGGTCCAAACACCTGGTTCTCCGTCTTTATCCATAACCTCCTCCATCATATTCATGCGGGCATCCAATTCATCTATATGGTGCAGCAGCAACGCCTCCTTGAATTTCGGTCGCTTGGGAGATTGCCATTCATATTTGCCCTGGTGAGAGAGTATCATGTGCTCTATTTTGAGTTGCAAATCTTTTGGAAACTCATCAATTTTTGCCATGGCTTCTCTGGCCAAATCACGTCCTAGGACGATATGCCCTAAAAGTTGACCTTCATCGGTATACCCTGGTTGTTGAGCTGGATTCAGTTCTATAATTTTTCCTATATCGTGTAGCAGGATTCCAGTGAGGAGAAGATCGCCATCAACATCATAATGCTTTCCAAGGTGGACACCAATCTTCGCCATGGACAATACATGCTCAAGAAAGCCACCCAGCCAGGCATGGTGCAATTTCATTGAAGCGGGGTGCTGTTTAATTATATCTGCATTCTGCTTGTATATATTGCTGATAAGCGATTTGAGATGCGCATTTTTCATCTCTTTAATAATTTTGGCCAGGTCGCGCCACATCTGATTCACATTGTGCTTGGTGCTGGGGATCAACTTTGCTAAGTCAAATCCATACTCCCCGTGCTTCTCAGGGGATGCTTTCCCAATATCCTCGACTTCCAGCTGCAATTGTTCTCTGTAAAGGCTAACCCTGCCTTTCACAACCACAGCGTCTCCTACATCAAATGATTTCTCAAAGGCTGGCACATTTTCCCACACTTTTGCCTCAATCGTCCCTGTACTATCCTGCAAATCCAACTGCAGATATGGGTGATTTGTGCGCGTACTTCTGAGATGTTTTTCTCTCACCAGAAAAAACCCCTGGATGAGGGAATTTTTGCTAAAGTTTTTTATCCGCGTGATTTTGGCTTTCATGTAAGAAACTACCTTCCTGCTAATGCTCGGGGAACAGTTTAATTAATTTTAATTGTGAGACAAAGCCAATGCTGAAGGTCGTGGTTTCCACCTTCCCCTTTGAACTTGCTCTGCCCAACTGACTACTGTTTGTCTACATTGTAAGAAATTTTGAAACTTCAATCAAGGTGAATTGTGTCAAATATCCAAGAAGACTATATCCTCCGTATGATTCAGATGATAGGTGATTTAATAACTGCTGCTCTTCACCTGAAAACCATGGGAAAAATAGTTGAAGCAGATCAGACTCTTGACAATGTCCTCCACTCACTTATGCCAGAGCACGCCGATCTTGTTGAGATGGTGGATGAGAACACAGCCTTGACCTTATTGGGTGATTCCAAATTGGTGGAGGCTTATGTGGATCTTCTCCTTACGCAGGCTGAAATAAAGATAGCTCTAGAACAACCCAGTGATGGAATAGCATTGCAGACAAAGGCGGTTCGACTATTGATCGGGAGCATTCAAAAGGAAAGATATGTTAGTCCCAATGGTCAAACAATCTGGGGCTGGCTTTCAGGGTTGGATTTGCATCTTGATAAGTGGGATAAGGAGCAATGGGCAGATCTGGATCAGGCCATCAAAAAGGGGTTTATCATTGCTCCCTGAGATAAGATTCGTAGTCCTCTTCCCGATTTAGATTCATCAGGGGTTTCTCATCCTTCATTGGGAAGAAATAGACCGGGCATTTTTTTAAAGCCTTATGGATAGCATATTCTCCCTCATCCATTGCTGATCTAAAAATGGGTATACAATTTTTGCTGTAAAAAGCGAATAAGGGTTCCTGACGCCCATCAACGAGTGTAGGGATAACAGCAGACACATTATCCAGATGTGATCGCATTTTTTCAACAAGGCTCATGTCAATAGTGGGAATATCTACTGCCACAACAAAATTATATTCGCTTCGTGAAGCGCTGAGAACCGATGTCAATCCTTCCAGGGGTCCCCGACCCTGATGCTGATCTTTCACTACAGGTAAATTGAGGTAGGCCAATTTTTCAGGATCGTTGGCAGAGATGAGGACATCCTCAAAATATTGTTTTAAGATTCGAACTTGACGATCCAGCAATTGCTCCTTACCTACTTTTAAAAAGCGTTTATCTTTTCCCATCCTTTTGGCACTTCCACCGGCAAGAATTATGGCTGTGCAGGAATTACAGGGAGAAGCATTCATGGTTTAATCTCGAAGTGTTTCCTGGAGGGTTTTCTCCAGTGAGAGCAAATCAGTTGAAGGATATTGACAGGCATAGTTCTCACAAATATAAACGGTCAGTCCCCCATCAATAGCTTTTTGGTAAGACAAGAATCCAGATATATCCTCAATCAGGGCAAAACCTTCATTGGGTCGATACAGGGTTAGTTTAAAGGGAGCATAAAACTTGCGGATCACACTGCGGGCATCCTCAAGATCCTGGAGTTCACCGGCAATGACAATCTCACGAGTTCCACTTACATGGGCTTGAACACTTTGCAAGAGTGCCGAAAACCCACGTGGCGTTCGATTAACCTGTTCAGAAAAGGTCTCACCAATCTTCCTTGAAAGCTGTTCCCATTCTGGTTTTTCTGCAAGGCGTCCCAAATAGTAAAGATTCTCAGCGGCTACTGAATTTCCTGAAGGGATAGCCCCGTCATAAATTTCTTTCTGCCGAATAAACAGATCGCTATCCCCTGATTCTGTAAAGAAAAATCCGGCACCATTTTTATCCCAGAATTTGCTGAGTTGAGTTTTCTGTAATTGTATTGCCAGTTTTAAGTATTCTGCATCAAATGTAGTTTCGTAATAGTTTCGAAATCCCTGGATGATAAAACTGTAATCATCAAGAAATCCCTCCACTTTATTACCCATAGATTCTGGCATATGCAATAATTGGTCATCCCTGATAATTTCATCTTTTATAAAGTTGGCCAGGTTCGAAGCGGCCTTTTTGTGCGCTGAGTTTCCTGTGGCTGAGGCAGCTCGAGACAGGGCCGAAAGCGCCAAACCATTCCAGTCTGCCAATATTTTGTTGTCCAGACCAGGATGGATTCTTTGCTCTCGTAGCTGGTACAATTTCTCACGCAACTCTGTCCACTCACTGCTGTTTACTGCCGACTCAAAGTCTGAGCCAGCGTCAATATCAAATATGTTCATTCCAGATGGTTGACGGCTGGCTTCATCTTCAAAATTTCCTTCACGTCTCAGCCCAAAGATAGGTGCAAATTTAAGGAGTGGGTCTTTACCCATGACCTTCTGGAGTTCCTCCCAGGACCAGACATAAAACTTACCCTCCTCGCCATCGCTATCGGCATCTTCTGCTGAGTAATAAGCGCCAGTAGGCGACAATAGTTTGTCAGAGAGATATACAAAAATCTCATCCACTGTCTGGAGAAACAGGGGATCACGGCTTTGCTCCCAGGCTTCTGTGTACGCCAGCATGAGATTAACCTGATCATAGAGCATCTTCTCGAAATGAGGGACATGCCATTTTGCATCCGTACTATATCTGTGAAAACCAAAGCCAATGTGATCAAATATGCCACCTAACCTCATCTGCTTGAGACTATGAAGTGCCATATTGGAAATCGTAGAATCACCAGTTCGATGCCCTTCCCTGAGTAAAAACACAAGATTATGGGGTGAAGGAAACTTTGGGGAAGAGCCAAAACCGCCCTCTATTGAATCATAATTACGTTTGAAATCTGAACTAGCCTTCGCCAGGACTTCACCGTTCAATGTTTCACCAGCCTGTTCTGGCGTCTTTTGCTGGAGGGCACGCATGATTTCATCAGCAGCTGCTTCAATTTCTTCTCTTTGAGTTTTCCAGGCCTCTGTAATTTTGGGCAATAGATCTAGCATACCGGTCCTCCCGGGGGCAGACTCCTTGGGAAAATAAGTTCCTGCAAAAAAAGGACGTTTATCCGGACTCATTACGATGGTGAGTGGCCACCCTCCTCTCCCAATGAGGGTTGTGGCAGCAGCCATATATACTTGATCGATGTCTGGGCGCTCCTCCCGATCAACCTTGATACACACATAGTTTTCATTCATTAGCTTGGCCACGGCTTCATCCTCGAAGGATTCATGAGCCATCACATGGCACCAATGACAGGTGGAATAGCCAATGGACAAAAATATTGGTTTGTCTTCGAGGCGTGCTTTTTCAAAAGCCTCTTCTCCCCAGGGGTACCAGTCAACAGGGTTGTGGGCGTGCTGGAGTAAATAGGGACTTGAGGATTTAGCAAGTCTATTTGGAGAGGGGTGGGATCCGTGCATTGAGTCTCCTTGGCAAGATAGGATCAGCATTAAAATGCTGATAAATAACAGTGACTTATGAGAAATATTGAATTTAATCTTTTGATTAATCATTTATCAATATATTCATTAATACATTTATTGCGATCTATATTGTCATAATTGTCACTGCCGTGACCATTTAACCTAACTGTTTTTCATCCCCAGTGCTTTCAGGGTATCCTAGACCCATAAATACGGCTTTTCTTGAGACAATTTGAAACCCTTTAAAAATTGATTCCAATACTATGCTAATTCACTACCAGCCACCCTTGCAACCACATGTGTGTCAAACTATATTGGGCGGCTTTTTTTAAATCCAAAATTTTATACGCTACGAGTAGCGCAGGAGGAATAACAAAATGGGTGTGATGAATAAAATGCGGGACAACATGGCAGGGATCATGATATTTCTGGTTGTTGTCTTCGTACTGACCATGTCTGTAGGTGGATTGGTTGGAGGCGCCGATATCACGGATTTGATCGGTGGGAATCAACCCAATGCCTTTACTTTGGTTAATGGGCAGGAGCTTACCCGAGAAAGTTTTATGCGTTCTTTGCAAAATGAACGTGAAAATTATAGACAACGCAACGGAAGCGAACCTACCGAACAACAGATGGCTCAAATAACAGATCAGGTATGGGAAACCATGGTAACTCAGCTTCTTATTCAACAAGAGATAGAGGAGCAGGACATTACTGTTTCTTCTGATGAGCTAAAATACTACTTCTCTGAGAATATTCACCCTAGCGTTAGACAATATTTTGTTTCCGATGCTGGAGAATTTGACTTTAACGCATACCAGGAAGCAGTTAACTCACCTCAAGCCAGTAGTTTTTGGGCTGCCATGAGGCAACAGGTTGCCTCCATTGTACCTGTTGAAAAGTTACAACAAAAGGTACTGGCCACAACTCAGGTATCTGATTCAGAAGTGCGTGCTGAATACATGAAAAACAATATCTCATATGATCTTGATTATCTTTTCGTGAAAACTTCTCTCTGGAAAGATGATGAAATAGAGATCTCTGAAGCAGAGACTCAAAATTATTATGACCTGAACCTGGATGAGTATCAGCAAGAAGAAACTCGCATGCTACAGGTGGTGGCAACTGAAATTAAAGCCACTGCATCTGACTCAACCAGAGCTCTCAACCTTATCGAGGACATCAAATCTGATATAGTCGCTGGGGCATCTTTTGAAGCCACTGCCAAGATTCAATCCGAGGGTCCTTCTGCACCCAACGGTGGATTCCTAGGATGGTTTGGAAAAGGCAAAATGGCGAAACCCTTTGAGGAGGCAGCCTTTGCAGCTCCAGTAGGTGAAGTTGTTGGTCCTGTGCTAACTCAATTTGGTTATCACCTCATCAAAGTTGAATCTAGAAGAGATGTCGAAGGCCAGCCAGAAGTTGAGGCTAGACACATCCTCATAGAAGTTCGACCTAGTGAAACCACGCGCGATAAAATTAGAAGAGAGTTGAAAAACCTCGAATTTATGGCAGATGAAGTTGGGTTTGAAAAAGCAGTCGATTCACTGGGAATGAGCTCGACCGCCAGCAATAAACTCCGTCAAAAGGACACCTTCGTTTCTGGAGTTGGATCTTTTCAATCTGCAGTCCGTTTTGCATTCCTGTCAGAACTTGGTGCCCATAGTGACGTTATGCAAAATGAAACACATTTTGCAATTTTTATGCTTTCTGAAATTGCACCTGCTGGTCCTAGACCATATGATCAGGCAAAGGTGAGCATCCAGCGCAAACTCATGAATGAGAAAAAGCAATCTCTGGCCAATGATGCAGCATCTGCCCTGCTCAGTCAGCTAGATGCTGAAAATGATTGGGCCAGCATGAAAGTGGATGATCGCGATGCTCTGACCTACGAACGCGTTCAAGGCGCCAAAGGCAATGCCAGCCTCAAGGGCCTGGGTCGTGTTCACGAGATTTTCGGTTTTCTAGAAAATGCTAAGGCTGGTTCTATCTCCCCTGTTTTCAATACACCTCGTGGTGCTATTATAGTCAGATTAAATGCCCGTTCAGACTTTGATAATGAAGACTTTACTGCTCAATTTAGTGATCTGTATGAGAGTCTAACTCAAACACGACAGAATGAAGTCTGGAATAATTATCTGGCAGCCCTTCGGGAAAATGCTGAGATTATGGACAACCGTCTGCGCATGCTTTAAGTTTTAACTTACATATTGTCTCAAAAAACGGGGAGTTCGCTTCCCGTTTTTTATTTATAAGACAGCGCTGGAAAATGAATCTCACCTAAATAAGACTTTATATTTCCTCTTCATTAATTATGTTGTCATAATTGGTTTTAAAAGGAGGATTTTGTGACTCGAACAAAAATCATACTGATCGCTGTTGTTGGATTGTTAATTATCATACAACTCATTCCGCTAAATCAAACAAACCCACCTATTATTCAGGATGCTTCAGCACCCTCAGATATAAAATTAATACTTAAAAATTCTTGCTATGATTGTCATTCAAATGAAACCGAATGGCCCTGGTATAGCCGAATAGCACCAGGTTCATTCCTCATTACTAGGGATGTTGTAGAAGGTAGAAAACATCTTAATTTTTCAGAATTTGCTGATATGGATGCTTTTGATAGCACCGATATTGCTGACGATATATTGGAAGTGTTAGAAGAGGGTGAAATGCCCATCCTGCCCTACTTGCTCTTGCACCCAAATGCGAGTTTGAGTGACAGTCAAATTGAGTCGCTTGTGGACTGGGCGAACACGTTGTATTCACATTAAATTGCGCTATGAATTATAGATAGAATCCCAAGGGGAGAATATGGATATTGCAACCATAATTGGATTAATTTTCGGTTTGTTCCTGGTCTTTTTTGGAATGTCAGAGCCTGGTACCTTTACACCTCCTGATACATTTTTCAATCTTAGAGGTCTGGCCATTGTATTAGGTGGAACTTTCGCAGCTACTTTGGTGAACTATCCCTTAAAAAATGTTATCGGAATGCTCAAGGTTTCACTTCAAGCTTTCTCGAACGGAAGTACTTTCAACCATCTTGAAGTCATCGACGAACTTGCCCGATATTCTGAACAGGCCAGGAAAAAGGGGCTTCCCTCTCTTGAAACAATCCTGGATGGGATAGACAACCACTATTTGCAGATGGGTCTTGAGAATGCAATCCTTGAAAGAGACCCCAAAAAACTTGAGAATTTCCTCGATAATGAGCTAAACTCCATGATTGATCGTCATTCAAATGGTCAGGAAATTTTCTATAATATGGGTTCATACGCACCTGCTTTTGGTCTGCTGGGAACTGTGATGGGGTTAATTCTGATGATGACACGTCAGGCATCTACCTCCACAGTAGATAGTTATGCAACTGGAGCACAGGACTCTATGTCTGCTCTGCTTCAGGGTATGGGTATTGCCCTTGTAACTACCTTTTATGGTGTATTGTTGGCGAACCTGCTTTTTATTCCTATTGCAGGTAAGTTAAAAACACGCTCAGATGCTGAAGTGCACGGACTTAATATTATTAAAGCCGGCATTCTTAGTATTCATTCCAAAGAACACCCACTCATCATGCGTGAGAAGCTGCTTACCTTTGTAGACACTGATACACGGAAGGCAGCAAGACAAACCACAACCTAAGATTATATGCCTGACCTATCATTAATTGCTGAACGGGCATCCAACTCGTGGAAGGTTACCTACAGTGACCTCCTCACTGGTCTATTGGCTTTCTTCCTGCTTTTAATTATTAAAGCTGAACAAGATGCAAATACAACTTTCAAATTTGCTGACCAAATGAAGGATGTGATCTATGCCAAGGTCCTGAAGGAGAAGCAGGATCGGCAGCTTGATTGGCTGTATGTTGAACATGCAGGACCCAAGGGTATAAAACTCCTCATTCCCTCTGCCATTGGCGAACAAACCTTTTTTGAATCAGGGGAAGATCAAATTGTCATCAATTTCATATTTTACTTGAGAGCCGTGTCCCGAATAATAGGTGGTCTGGAATTGGAAAAAATTCCTATTCGGAACAAAGACATATTTGCCAAGCTGGAAGCTACAGGGAAAACAGTAAAAATTAACGTTCGCATTGAAGGTCATTCTGATGCCGTTCCCCTGGGACGATCCTCCCGTTTTAGGGACAATTGGGATTTATCAACAGCGAGAGCACATCAGGTTGCACAGTTCCTCATGAGTGAGACGAGCATTCCAGAATCCTATTTTTCCATTTCTGGCTATGGTCCCTTCCACCCTCTGGTTGATGAGCGTAATTATGATGAAAACCGTCGTGTGGAAATATACCTGGATATCCAATTGGTAGAGATCGAGAATGGCTAACAGATCCGAACGAATCGCCAAGGCCGCAGGCAACGCCAGATCAAGTTGGGTGTTATCGTACGGAGATACTGTCACCCTTTTGATTTGTTTTTTTATCATGATGATCACAGTGCGAGCTGGTCAGATTAACAAGGTGCATGCCTGGGTAAACGATAGACTCGATGAGGCTGCTGGGGAAGTCCAGGTCGCCATGGATGAAGCTGACATAGAGGAGATTTCAGTCAGTCGCAATTCGAAAGGTGTTCAGATCACATTGAAAGATCCCAGACTTTTTGAAGTCGCATCAGCTCAACCGCGGCGCACTCACCTCTACCAACTAGACGCTGTTGCTGCCTCTATCCAGAATCTTCATATCTTTCATCTTCATGATACTGAACATGCAACATTTTTAAAAGAGCTCGAGTCTTCAGGGTTACGCTGGCAGGCGGAAATTCGAATTGAAGGCCACACAGATAATATGCCGTTGACCCGGAATGCCATGTATCGAGACAACTGGGAGTTGAGTGCCGCCAGAGCTCAATCCATCATGATCCAACTTCAAGAGCGAACCGGTCTACCTGCTTCTATTTTTGCCATCGGTGGATTTGGTGAATTTCAACCCATTGGCGACAATACAACTCAAGCAGGACGCGAGGTCAATCGGAGGGTTGAAATTTTTATTGGGGCATCTCTGGTTCAATCACTTTAAGCACTATTCTCAACACTTAATATTTTGTGTGTGCATCATTTCCCTTTGTGGCTGTGACTTTTCAATTATTATTACCAAATATGACTAAGGAACAATCCCCTTGGATTTACGTTTAGGAATTCATGAATAAACTATTTGTCTTTATCGTCCTCACCACCACTCTCCTGGGCATGGACCTGTCTGTATCTGGCGTGCAAAATCATACCATGACCATTGACTTGGAGTTTGATACCCCACATTTATCTGAATATGAAATTGATGGGAGAATTATTCAACTCCCCCGTTGGTCTGATGCAAAATTTGTATATCAACCTGAGCAGGAAAAAATTCAGCCTGTTTTTACCCTCCCCATTCTGCTCCCACCAGATGGTACCCTTCCTAAAATTGAAATTCTTTATTCAGAATCCATTCAGGACTTACGACTTCCCGATAAAATACTAAGCAGCGTGCTCAACAACGATATGGATTTACCAACTGTCCAAAGCTCACAAATTATTGATGTCATCCCTGCTGAAGATTTTCGGGCATTCAATACAGCCAGAATTTTGATCATGCCTTATGCAGAATTGGGCCAACGCCTGGGAAGCATTAGTTTTAGACTGATATTCCCCGAGATTATTCCAGGCGGTCAGACACAAGATACTGATCTTGTGTCAACCTATCTCAATTCGGAGATGGCATCAAACTGGGGGAAAATACAGCCCAAAAGTTTGCAACGAATGACTTCTTCCCTACCTACCGGTCAATGGTTTCGATTCCCAATTAATGAAATGGGCATTCAACGAATTAATGCAATTTCATTCCAAGGAAATGTTCCTACTTCAAACCCCCTTAGCTGGCAAGTTTATGCCCCACATTTTGAAGGTCAGTCTCTGCCCTTCGAGATAAGCAATACGAGTCCCCCACCAGATAACCTTAAAGCAATCAGTATGAAAACTCAGGGTCTGGAAGATGGAGTAATGAGTGGCGATGACGAAATTCTCTTTTTTGCCCAACCCTTAAATGGAAAGTTTAAAAGCAATAATTTTACCCATCTTTATGGAACGCAGCGTTACTATTGGTTGTGCATCCCTGATCAGGATAATGAGACCTCAAACACCATCAGCCTACTCCAAGAATCAACCGAGGCGACAACAAATACTATCACCTCTTACGAAAAAAGTATTTATCATGAATCTGAACTCCACAACCAACTTCATTCAGGCGTAACCTGGGTTGGAGAAAAGCTCACAGGGACGACAGACCAATTCAGTATCAATTTTACCGATAATTATCTGGATTTTGATTCAGAAATTAAATTTAACGCGCTCATGGTCATCGATTATGACGCCTCTATTTATCAGCATTTCCTGGATGTTAAATTAAACGGCGTCACTTTTAACGTCAATAGTTCCTCAGGGACCTACAAACAAATCATCCTCAGTGGTACCGCTGGTGAAAACATGTTACGTGATGGAGCCAATACGCTAAGTATTGGATACCAGAGCAATTCCAATGCTTCCATTTTATACCTTGATAGCTTAAGATTGATTTATGACCGGCAGTTAGCCCCTTCTTCGGACTATCTATTTGGAACAGTAGACCTTGATGGCAGTGTGAATAACTTGATCTTTAATGATGCTGGTCCCCAATTTCACTTTTGGGACATAACAGACCCCACTGCGATTGCTGAGTGGCAAATTACCAATAATCAATTCACCATCACGGAGAATGGCCTACGTGAGGTGATTGGGTTTACTGATGATCAGCCTGAGCAGGTCATTCTTAGTGAATCAGTCAATTTAGGTGAACCAAAACTTAGACGCACTGATATGCAAGCTGACTACATCATTATCACCCCTGCACTATTTGAGGCAGAAGCTCAGCGAATGAAGATGCTTCGTGAAGAGCAGGTTCCAGTTGATGAGCGTCTCAGTGTTGAGATTGTCTTTATAGAAGATATTTATAATGAGTTTTCAGCTGGAACTCAGGATGCCGCTGCCATTAAACATTTTTTACATTATGTATACTTCTACTGGGGATCTCCTACTCTCAGGTATGTCTTGTTTCTTGGTGATACGGACTATGATTTCCGAAATATTACCGGTCAGAGTAAAATGATCATACCCAGCTTTCAAAAAGATGGAAACACAGATGTAAGTTCCTACTCCACAGACGACCGATTTACACATATAGCATCTGGAGAATGGGACCGATTGCCAGATTTTGCCATCGGGAGATTACCTGCTCAAACAAATGACCAACTAGAGATCATGATAGACAAAATTATCAGCTATGAACTGAGTCCGGAGCCGGGAATCTGGCGCAACACAGTTACTCTTGTTGCAGATGACCCCCTTCGTCCAAGTCGCACCAGAGTGGAATACGAGCACGTCCGAGATACTGAGGGACTTGCTAATATTTTGCCCGCAAGTATGCATGTGAACAAGGTTTACCTCACTGAGTATCCTGAAGTTCAGGACCCCAACTCACCCTACTTAAAAAAACCAAAAGCACGGGATGCATTCCTCCAGACACTGTATAACGGCACGCTAATGGTAAACTATTTGGGCCACGGTTCCCCTACAGTTTGGGCTCAAGAGGAAGTATTTACTTCCTCTGATCTAGGCCTCGTCAAAACAGGTATGCGTCTACCCTTCTGGGTGGCTGGAACCTGCGATTGGGCAAAATATGATGACGTAAACTCATCCTGCGTACCTGAAGAGCTTATGCTCATGGAAAGCAACGGCGCCGTTGGAATATTATCAACAACACGCAAAACCTATGCAGTGTTTAATGAGATACTCCTTTCCGACTTCTTTGATTTTCTATTTCCAGAGCTTGATGCAGGCAGGTCCTTGACGGTAGGCGATGCTGTCATGATGGCAAAAAATATTACAGCGGGATCCGATCCGAATAATGAGAAATATATATTGTTCTCTGATCCTGCACTGCGCCTGGCCTCTCCCGTGCGGAAAGGCCACATCGACTCTGTTTCACCATCTGTCATGCAAGCTATGGGTCGCATTAATTACAGTGGTGTTGCTGATACCGTTCTCGGAGTCGATGCAAGAGCGGCCGTCACGGTTTTCGATACACCCACTCCTGTTACCAGAACATTTTACAATAGTTATAATAATACCTCTGCAAACATTTCCTATGTCCTACCTGGTAAGCGAATTTTTCGAGGTTTAATTTCCGTGAATGACCGAGACTTTTCAGGAAGTTTTACCCTACCCAAGGATATAAAATATTCAGGTACAGGGGGTATTCTCAGGGTTCAGTATTGGGATGAGACTGGACTGGATGGCAGCATATTTATTGACACATTAAGTTTTATGGGCACCGATTCAACGGCCCTGGATACAGAAGGTCCAGAGATTCTTTTCATTTCTGACAATATGGTACTCTTGAATGGAGATCATTTTTCTGCAAATGAAGCGCTGGAAATCGAAATAAGCGATGCCCAGGGCATCAACCTCACTGGTGTTGCCGGACATGGTATCACACTTGCCATTGATGGGGATTGGGAAAACGCTTTTGAAGTCACAGAGTTATTTGAATATGATCTGGATCATTCTGATCTAGGTCGACTCTCTGCCTACCTTTCTGAAATCCCACCAGGTGAGCACCTTGTGTCTGCAAAAGCCTGGGATAGTCAAAATAATCCCAGTGAAGCCAGCGTCCGGCTGGAGTTTTTTGCTGCGAATGATTTCCGCATATACGATCTTTTCAACTTCCCAAACCCCATGGGGGAGAAAACAGATGTCACCTATATGCTTTCTCACCCTGCAGATGTGGAGTATGCTATCTTTACGCTGGCTGGTCGTAAAATAATCTCTGGTGCCGAGGGGTATCAGAGCCAGGGTTTCAATTCATTTCCATGGGATGGTCGAGATCGATTTGGAAGTCAGTTGGCTAATGGCGTCTATATCTTGGTTGTTGAAGCAGATAGCGATGATTTCAACGAGCCAGCACAGAGTTTACAAAAGATCGTCATCAGCCGTTGAGTCTGAAGACACAACTCATATTAGCCAGTAGCTCTCCTCGGAGAAAGGTTCTCCTTGAGCAGATTGGATATGCTTTCAAGGTCATCGCCAGTCATGTGGACGAGCCTCCCTTTGAGAATGATGATCCAGCGCTGTATGCCTCAAATCTTGCTAGTCTAAAAGCTGACGAAATCTCAAATCAATATCCAGATGCACTTGTTATTGGAGCAGATACCATTGTCGTCATTGACAAGGAGGTTTTGGGTAAACCTGAAAATGATGCATCAGCTTATAAAATGCTTAGTCAACTTTCTGGTCAGAACCACCAGGTAATTACTGCCTACAGTTTTCATTTAAAGTCAGCTCGCATTAAAGAAGTACATCATGTATTAACTCAAGTTCATTTTAAAAATATTCATCCAGAAGACATAAACTATTACATAGAAACCAGGGCACCATTCGATAAAGCTGGGGCCTATGGCATTCAGGATTACTCCAGTGTTTTTGTAGATCGAATTGAAGGATGCTTTTATAATGTTGTTGGTTTGCCACTTTCTGATTTAAATGAAAAGCTAAATAATCTTCTCCATCGCCACGTTATCACCCTGATATAATCTTTTTTGCCTCTTTACAGAGAAAATCACATATAAAAGCCTGTCCCATGCTTTCTGCGGTCTTGATTTACGTGGAAAAATACTTAAACTCAGCAGCACTTAGGGAAAAGGAATTATCGTGGCATTTCATGAGGACTTAAGAAACCATCGCCTGAAAAAAGGACTCATCCTGGAGGAGATCTCCGAGGATATAAAAATCAATGTTCGCATCCTTCAGGCATTAGAACAGGGTGATTATCATATTCTCCCTGTACCCTACGTTCGATTGTTCATGAAAGCCTATGCTCAAGCCATCGACTATCCTGTTGAGGATATTCTCCGCGGTCTGGAAAATGAACTTAAATTGACTGGGGAGCAAGGCGTCTCAGGTAATATTGCTTCAGATCTGAATGCATCCATGGATATGAGCGGAGCAACACTTTCTGAGGCCCAGAACCTGATGGAAATGGAAAAAGGCTCACAGAGCAATATGATTCGTCTGGTGGGCGTGGTGGTTGTAATGATTGTCGTCATCATCTTTGGTAAAAGTCTCTTACAACCGGATAGCGCATCCAATTCCAAAGGTCTTTCCTCGCTCCTGCCTCCCATGAATATTACCGAGAGTTTAGAATCGATGAATATTTCAGTTTCACTCCTCTCTGCGAACAAGGATACCCTCACGGTAACTGCAACTGACTTTCTCTCTATTATTCGAAATGATGGTCCATCTAAATCAGATACTCTCTTCCAGGAACCGGGACGATCCCTTGGCTTTCTACTCACGGATTCAACTGAATTGAAGTTGTATCCTGGTGAAGCCGCTCTCCTATCAGTAAAAGGAGATACCTTGCCAGGGTCACCATTTAGCAATTCCTGGTTAGTTGTTACATCAGATTCCACAGGTGGACATCTACAAACCTATCCAACCCTTTAGTTCGCCTCACCATATAGGTGCCATTCCCAGCACTAATCAGGGAAAATCTGTGGGTTTTTAACCCACGCTTCGTCCACTAACCCCCACACTTCCAAGCCTCCATAATTCCATGTATCGTTCTATCATATTGTATTATATGGTTTTATGCATGATATATTCTAGCATATACCTAGTTATAGATTGATGCTTATACCTCCTTCATTGACACAATTATTCCAATATTTTGCCATTTTCTCTTGTTTTGTGGGTTGTAAACCCTAACTTATGGTTAATAGTGGGTAAATATCCCTGCTGTTAGAAAGCTGAAACGGGAAATGGGAACTAACACATTTACAGGCGAATTTCGTTATTCAATTGATGCAAAAGGTCGATTGAATATTCCTGCGAAATTTCGCAAAGCGTTACCGGA
>JABMOS010000084.1 GCA_013203185.1 Fidelibacterota bacterium
AGGCCAGTGTAAGTAGTGACATTTAGATGATTCAGAAACAAGCATCCCTATAGACAAAAAAAGGGCTGCCGAAGCAGCCCTTTTTGGTAAAACAATTAAACCGGGATTATTTGAGCAACATCATTTTCTGAGTTGCGCTAAATCCTTCAGTTTGCATGGTGTAGAAATACAGACCTGATGGGACTGAATGACCAGCATGGTCAATTCCGTTCCACTGAACTGTATATGCACCAGCAGCCTGGAAACCAGCAGCCAATGTAGCCACTTCTTGACCCAGCATGTTGTAAACAGTGATGTTTACATCACCAGCATTACCTAATTCATAAGCAATGTTAGTTGTTGGGTTGAAGGGGTTAGGATAGCTAGCATGAAGTTTAGAAGCAGTAGGTACTGCAACTTCAACATCATCAATTCCAACTGTAGTCATAGTTGGAGCGCCGAACCAATCAAATGTTGCTGCGACAGGGCCGCCACCAACATTTAAACCCCAGTGGTACATGCCTGAATCAGCAGGATTATAGAAACTCAATGAAAGAGGATCTACTGTCCAGAAAGCAGTTTTCCAACCGGTACCTTCGTTATATACAGCAACGGCTGCATCACTCTGGTTAGGATCAGTAAAACATACAGTTCCAGTTGAAGGAGTCAGATTATCAATCCAGTTATCAAAGCCAATTTCATAAGAAGGCCAGTAGAACAACTGAAGACTATCGCCTTCAAATGCTGCGAAATGACCAGTTGTAGGATCACCAGCAACAGCGTCAACTGCATAAGGACCTTCATAAGAAGCTGCTGTACCGTCATAGTTGATATCCTGTGGTCCAAGAGTCTCAACACCAAGATACATGTTCTCAAAAGCACTTGCTGGGAATGTAGTATCAGCAAAACCTGAGATTACACCATAGTCCTGGCCAGTGATATAAAGACGACGAGGTGATTCAACTGTTCCCGTACCTAGCCAATCGCCATATACCATGCTATAATCTGAAGCATCGTTATATGGACCGCCACCCATTACATGGTAGACGATTTCGTAACGGCTAACCAATTCTGCACTAACAGGACCAAATTTGGCTTCCCAAGTATCAAAATTGTTATAGAAAGTATCAGCCAGAGTTACGTTATAGTAATACTCAGCTGTTCCAACACCCAACTCATCTGTATCATATACAAACAGCATTGGATTTAGAGCTGCGAAAATTGAGAATGTATTGGCTTCGCCAACAGTGGTGATACCACCAACATCTGTTGCTTCTACCCAATGCATAATTTCAGTTCCAGGTGATTGACCAGGAATTGAAGCAGAAAAATCATCGCCTGAACCAGTCATGGCAACTTCTACTGCAGTTCCACCATCAAGTGTATAGAACATTGATGCAGATGCAACACCAGCGGCTCCGCCACTTGGGTTATCATCTGTGATAGTTGCTGTAACCATCTGAGCAGAGGTTGAGAGAGTTGTAACCAGGCCGTCCATCATAACAACTGGACCACGATCGCCAGTTAATGTAGCCTGTAGGTCCCAATCCCATGCATATGAACGAATATACCAACCCCAGTCGCCAACCACAGAAGCACAGCGACCATCGGTTGCAAGACTTGAAATGGTGCTATAAAATTTCATAGCTGGCTGAGGATCAATATGCTTGGTAGCAGAAAGAAAACCCATGCGGTATTCAGTTGCGTCAGCACCGTCTGGGAAGCCTGTGAATTTGATAACAACAATGATTGGCACGCCACGTTCGAAATAGGCAGGCTCACCATCAAGAGTTACCAGGTCAGCTGTGACCCAACCGCCATCATCAGGATTTGGCTCGACAGAAATACTACCGGCACCAAACTCTGGCCAAATCTGTGCACCAAGAGGATCATAATTATAATCAGCTATGGCACCTTCAACGGTGTTAACTCCACCTTGAACCCAGTTTGTTCCGACGTTCTCATAACCTGTTGATTCATCATAGTAACCCAGGTTAGCGTCACCACAAGCATCAGCAACAGCTTCTGTGTTAAATTCTGGCCATGGATAGTTGGCTTCATAAATCCAGATAGCCATACCACCACCAGTTACGTCTGGCAGATCTGAAAAATTAAAATCAATAGAATTTACATACCCATCAGCTGCTGGTACATAATACTCTAAGAAATAATCTTTTGTCCAGCCACCAAAGTTGGTGTTGACAGTCAGACCATCTACATTTGACATTGTAACATCCGTATCGCGAGTAACAGTTGTGCGATTTGGATTTGCATTATATTCCCCACGAAAGGGAATAACCTCTTGGCCTGCGAACAGGCTTGATACCAGCAACATAACTGTTACTGTTAGAAGTAGCGTTTTTACGCGGTTCATACACGTCCTCCTTTTGGTTGTGTTTGTGTATTAATTATTAAAAGCCTACCCGAAATGAGAGCCATTGTGTATTTGCGAACAAATACGTTGGTCTCATGGCGTAGTCAATTTTAAGGTTTGCAGTACCCATCTTAAGCTTCAATCCACCACCGAATCCTGGTCCCCAAAGAAATTCTTCGTTTCCAGAATAGAGCTCGTGAGTCTCAGGATCTTCAGCCAAAGCATAGGATCCCCGTAGGTAAATCATGTCCATGAGCTCAAGTTCGGCGCCAATAGTGTATTGGTCAAGGGAAAAGTTATCATTTAAGAATGACCCACCAAGAGTCAATTTAGTTGACCCGCTGTGATAAACACCGTAGGCAATTGCAATCTCCAATTGAGTAGGTAACTCAAATGAAGACAATGGAATACGCAGGGGTTCGCTACGGGTTCCCGGTTCTGTTCCAGGCCCAACAACGGTCTGTTCCAGGTCCGCTCCTGTGAAAAGCATGTCTGTTCCCAGGTTGCGCAGGGTCACACCCATCATAAAGCCATCATCAGAAGTCCGATACTGGACGCCAGCATTCAAAGCCACGCCATTGGCGCTGACTCGCATGATCTGTTCTGAAATCAAATTCAGTTTTGCACCAAAATTGATACGATCTGTCATCACTCTTGAGAAAATGACACCGATGGTCATATAACGAGGTGAATACGTTTCTCCTGTTCCATCAGGAGATTCTGTAGTCGTCACTGGTATTTCACCAAAGTTGATGGTTTTCAAGCTGGCACCTAAAACACCCAGGGCCCCAACACGAGTTGCTATAGCAGCATACTCCACATCGATATCAGCGATATAATCCATATGGGAGAAAATGGCTTCACCGTTTCCTTCCATCTTGGCCACACCAGCTGGATTCCAATAAGCAGCTTCGATACCTGAAACAACGGCACTATAGGAGCCACCCATGGCAGTTCCAACTGAACCAACAGGTAACAATAGTTCCTGAGCACCTGCGGTACCACGACGTTTATCGCTACCAGCAAATGCAATACTTACGGCAAGGAGAGTAATGAGCAGGAACATCAATCCCTTTGAAAGTCTTTGTGTTTTATACATAATAATTATCCTCTATACTCAATGAAATTCTAATATACATCTAAGCGTTCTTCAGGTTGGAAAATCGCAAGCTTGAGAAAGCGATCCCCAACATCAGGGACTTCGATGTGCACGATGTACATTCCACTGGCAACTGGAATACCTGCATTGTTTGTCAAATCCCATTGATCAAATGAACTTCCAGCAAAGCTTGAAGCACCATGATCAATTACTCTTACGAAATGACCACCCAGAGAGTAAATACGGATGTTAGCATCCCCTTCTGGCAGATGAGTAAAGGTCACAAACCGATTAAGCGGTGTCCTCTCCTCCACATTAAAAGCAAAATATGGATTGGGGAAGACATTCAGCAGATCAAGTTGATCCTCTGATTCATTCTTTGTTGCTGCCATGAGCGAGGTTGGTGAAAACAACCATCTATCTTCTCCAGCTTTAACTGGATTCAAGAAGCTCATATCCACAACGTCACCCACAGTAAATCTAGATCCATCATTAAACTGCCAGGTCCAACCGGAATTAGGATTGTCTTTAAATTCCTGTAGGGAATCAGCATGGGTTGCATAATCCAGGTAGTATACAACAACCCAGTCTAAGTCCAGAGTCGTTTCCCAGTTGTCCAGGGATGTATCCTGAATTCCACCTGACTTGTTATTATCCTTAATACCCAACACGAGCTGACGGTTTTGATCCATATCCCAGACTTCAAAGGGGACGTGTATAAGTGTATCATCAGCACGTCTCAACCATCTCGTGGCTTTCTGACCCTCTTCCGTAAATCTAATCTGAAGATCTGCCTGTAAATCAATAATGGATGTACTTCCACCACCAACGTTTGGGATATCAGCAAGTCTATCACCACCGACACCTCCAAAATTGTGCCCGAAACCCTGGATGAGAACATCATGTTTCACTTCGCGAAAGAGATCGAAGTAGGTAAGGGTAATCACATCTCTTTTCTCAAAATAGTCATAATAGTAATCAGGACCATAGAGTGTATCCATGTGAACCATTTGTGTCTGGGCCTCATCTAACCAGGCTAGTGAATCCACACCACCTGGTGAAACAGCCAGATATGTGATGGTTTCAAATTGAGTACCGACCAGATTTGTAGTTTGACTCCAGGTAGTATTCTCAGTAGGAGCTGAAAATGAAACATTATCGACATCAAACACAAAGCCATCAATCATATCCGATCTATAGGATGAAAGACCATTCACAACATCAGTCGTATCTGTTCCAATGACAAGCTGGGTATTGGATGATTTGATCAAGGTATCAACCAAGACATCAGATGCATCGGTTCTTCCAAAGGCCCACCATCCTGACATACTGGTAGAGTCGAATGTGAAATCAACGGCATAAGAATCCCCAGTCAATTGCAAGGGGTCTATGATTTCAGCTGTTACTGAGGCTTCAGCAATACCAAGATGACTATACCCAACACTATCACCAGTGGCGGCGTTTAAAACCAGACCAAGGGCTGGTGCATGGGGTCGTACAACTATAGCAGATTTTGAGCTCTCCACAGTCTTGGGAGCTTTCGATGAGCTATACGCATATGAGGTCACAGCATAGTAATATTTGCGACCATTTATGAGATCGATATTTCCGCGAACTGCATCCCGGCGCAAATCTATAAGACGTTCTATTCCTTCATCAGCTCCAAATTGAACTGGACCTTCAAGGATAAGACCGTTATCAATATTAAAATTCTTATCCAGAATGGTTCCAACGCCATTAGGCACATCATAGGTCTGGACAAGTTCCCAAGGGCCATTTTCTGATTCACCCTGATAGATATTGTATCCTTCAAATTCATACTCT
Organism: Fidelibacterota bacterium; assembly: GCA_013203185.1. Taxonomy (GTDB): domain Bacteria; phylum Fidelibacterota; class UBA8477; order UBA8477; family JABMPR01; genus JABMPR01. The sequence continues at coordinate 5,277 of JABMOS010000084.1, forward strand.
AGTTGAGAGAAGGCTTCAATAGCTTCAGCGCCTTCTTCCCATGAGAGGATGATTTGATTGTCCAGTTCACTTACGAGAACGGTTGGAGCAGTTGGGCTGGGCAGGTTGAATTGAGCATCATAAGCACCCTGTGCAAATTGATCAAAGAATTTCATAGCATCAATTGCATTGGTATTATTGGTACCAGCTGCAATGATAATGGCTGATACAATTTCCTGAACACCGGGCTCACCAACCTGTGGGAAGCCGTCTCCATCGGTATCAACCCATGTCTGCATCGTAAATGGACCGGAGCTCATAAGAATTCTTCGATCTTCTGGTGAACTATCGTCATACTCCGTCCAGCCACTTCTTGTGTTTGGATCTCCAGGATACAGGAACTTGGTGACAGGATTAGCAGGATTTAACAATTCATACCAGGGCTCGCCCTGAGCTGTCAATCCTTTCATATAGTTGAATGCTTCTTCAGCGGTCTCAGGATCACCGAACTCAGGATCTGAGTTCGTATATTTCACAAAGGAAGTCATGGGCAGATTTCTAAAATCTGGAATCTGAGTTCCAGAAACTAATGCAGTATCGCCAGCTGCAGGGACAATGGGTCCCTGGAAGAAGTCATAACCCACTGCAGGTGGTTTTGATCCGTAGTCCTGGTCATTTGCTTCACCATTATAAAAATACCCTACTGACAATACAGTATCACAACCTACAAAGTCATCATTGGCAAAACCTAAATCAGCATCAGACCAGATTGACAAGAACATGGAGTCGATATCGCCACCGCTCTTGTTAATAACCAACCATTTGACAAACATGACGTTGCCCAAAGGATCAGCACGATCGAAACCAAAAACTGTTGTTTGGACTTCAATACCCAATGGTTCTGTTGACCATAGATTTGAGTGAGTGTTTGGTTCAGCGTCATTGATTACAAACCAATGCATCTGGTCACCAATCATCTGCGGAGGATCTTCACCACTGACCATGACACCATCTGGAGCATCATACATACCATCGACATCAAAATCATCCCAGGGCTCACCATCATCCCAGACACCATTCAAATTGGTATCATTGAAAAATTCACCATCATGGGCTGGTGCACCATCAGCAGCTGGCCAGGTGGCATATTCACGGTTAAAATCTGGAGAGGTCACATCAGCATTGTCTGTCTTATTGATGGAACTCACCTGAAAACGAGCATCATTTGGAGAATCAGGACCAGAGGGAGTCTGTGTAGCTGGATCATAAATAATGATTCCAGGCTGGAACTCAGATGAGAACTCAGCGGCTGCGGAGCGAATATCTTCCCCAACCTTACCTGCAACCCAGAGACCTGATGCATATACAGCAGTATTGCCCGATCCGCTGGGCCACTCTAGTCCAGCATCACCTGTGGGAATATGACTCACAATGTGGCCATTATTACCCACCCATGAGCGGATTTGGTTAGCATCATATAAGATATATTCAAGTGTTCCAGGCTTACTTAAGCCACTACTGTTCCCCAGTCTTCTCACATCTGCGAAGCCTGCGCTAACAAGAAGAATGAGGGACAACGACGCGATAACAATTTGCTTCATAGATTTACTTTCAAATTTCATGTATTCACCTCTCCCCTAGTTACCCATATAAAAGCGAACACCTAACAGGAATGTCCTGGGGTTCTCATAGTTGAAGGGATGGTTCATTCTCATGTTATACAACTCCACAGAATTCTGTGGATCTGCTGCCCATGTACGACCAGATGCCGTATTCAACCAACCATCGTTGCCTGCTTCACCTGTACCATCAAATACATCACGGACATTTGAACGATCCAGCAGATTCTTAACCCAGATATAGGTGTTAAGTCTAATTGGACCTACTGTGAAGTTCTTATCCAATTTTAGATCCATTTGATAGAACCAGGGCATAACACCAGAGTTCAGACCAGCAATAGGTTGATCTGATGTAGCTGGAAATACTTCGCTATTAACTGTTGTAGGTGTATAGCGTCTTCCACTACCGAATGTGAAGAGGATATTTGCGCCAGCTTCAGGGATTCTATCCTTGGAAGTCGTCCTGAAGTCAACATTGACAGAACCAGTATGGCGCTGATCAAAGTCCAGAGGACTCACAAATGATGGATAGTTTCCTGATTGCCAGGCAATCTTATATTGACCAGCTCCAGTGGATCCAGTTCCACCAGCATATTGCAGTGTATAATTAACAGTGGCCTGGACATATCCAGTTCTTCTCAGGTTAAATGAGGCTGAGAGACCTTTGATACTTCCATAATCGCCGTTGATATAGCGGGCATAAATCACAGGGGTTGCGTCCTGGACGTTTCTGATCTGGACATAACCTGTCATTTGTTTGTAGAAGACGGTCATATCAAGACTGGCAGCATCGCCAACAGCCTGCTGAAAACCAATTTCATAAGAAGTTGTGCGTACAGGATCCAATTCTGGATTTCCTGAAGTCGTGTAGTTACCCTGGCTCAGGTTTGCTGCAAATCGAGTATAGCTGAGGAAGAGACGATTCAATTGTGGCTGTTGTACATATTTTCCATACTGAGCATGGAAGACGGTTCTGTCAGTCACAGGAAATGCCAACCCAAGTCTTGGGCTGATGATATGAACAGGATCTCTCAGCGTCAATTGCTTTGTACCATCAGCATCAACGCTCTCGCCAATAAGATTAAAAGTAGGTTCATAACTCGAGTATACGCCATCAGCATCCATATAGACCTGTTCTGAAATTGCACCGGCCTGGTCTAGAATGATCTTCGAAGGATCTCTAAACTGATAGTTATTGGCTGCGATATAGTCATATCGTAAACCAATATTCATAATAAGGTCACTCATCTCAACCTTATCCTGAACATAGATACCACCAACAGTTGGGCGACGAGCACCATCTCTGTCATCCCCAAGATCTGTATTCACCAGGGAAGAACCATCAATACTGTAGCCCATATTTTCTGAATAAGCATTCTTATAAGCCTGGAACCAGTAGTTATCAATGTAGTCCTGGTATTGATCATATTCACCCAGGGCAAGATCACCGGCAGCAAGATCAGTAGCAAACTCTTCCTGATTTCGTGGCGTATTGTTAAAGAAGGTGGAGGCCAGACGTTCTGGTGCACCTAAACGATAGTAGCGAATTAAGTATTGTCTCAACTCACCACCAATTTTTAGCTCATGTACGCCTCTCTGCATTTTCAGGTTGGTATTCATACCCCAGTAACCTGTCTCATTCCTGGCATAGGCAGAATTGATGGTTCCTGGAGCGCTAAAGTTCGCAAACTGTCGCTGGGGAGTTGGATCTGTACCGTTTGCTCTTAATGCAGGCTGGTACACATATGTGGTGTCAGAACCACTGATCACTTCGTATTTAGACCTGTTATTCATGATATCCATGATAGGACCATACTCATTGGCCAGCATTTGCTGTAGGTCAGCAGGATCTAATGCAGCCAGGGCATCCAGGTCAGCTTTAGGAAAGTCCTTTAATCCGTAGAGAAAGAAGTCATCCCATAATTTTTCATGACCCGTTTCATAGCCATCATTAAATGACGAAACCTGAAAATCTAACAAGGTCTTGGAATTAATTGTCCAGGTACCTCTGATATAGCCTGCGCGAGTTTCACTCTTCCATAGTGGAATACTCTCAGGGGCGAATGGTGCTTTATTGAAAGAAGCATTCGTGGTTGCATAAGAGTTCCATCTGGTCTGAGCCATATTCCCGCCGATTTTGATGCGGATGTTTTTCTTAGCATACAGAAGGTTTCCTGTGGCCAATAGTTTTGTTTCCGAGTTGTCTGGAAGTGGACCATATTTGGCGACGACATCATATTCTTCATATGTGGCATATCCATTGGAATCCAGATCACCAAGGTATTGTGCCTCAGGATGTGATCCTGAAGTCGTTCTTCTATCCAGAGCATACTGGTACTCAGCATTCAGGTAAAATGTCAGGTCTGGGAGGACAGGACCATTGATTGACAGATTATAAATGTTTTGACCATAAGAATAGGTTCTCAGGAAACCATCGTCTGATTTATCCAACAGCTTGCCACCATCTTCAGAAGGCAGAAACTCATCTGTTGCGATTTCACCAGCGATATTAAATTTTCTTCCACCAGTTTTGGTAGACATGTTAATAAGACCAGCCGTTGCTGAGCCATATTCAGCATCAAATCCACCAGCCTGGAAGGAAAGTTCTTCTAATGCCTGACTAGATACTTCAGCAGCTTGTGGTCTGGAAATTCTATTAAAATCATTCACCTGATACACACCATCAACGTAGTAAGCGACTTCTTCAAGTCTTCCACCACGGATGTGCAGGTTGTTTCCAACACGGACTGCACCTGTCTGGAGTGCAACGATTTCATCAGCATCGCGTACTGGCAGATTGGTAATATCTTCACTTCGAATCGTACGGCGTTCGTTGGTTGATTTGGAATCAACTAAAGGACGGGTTTCAACAACAACAATACTCTGCCCCTGCAAGGCTTCGACCTGCATGGAGATATTTACAGTTGTGGTCATATCTACGACAACTCGGACTTCCTGTAATGTCATTCTGGCATAACCAATAAATGAGGCGTCTAGGGAGACAATACCAGGGGGAACATTCAGGATATAAAAATGACCTGAAAGATCAGTAGCTGTTCCATAATTTGTGCCCTGAATTATAACATTTACACCGGGAAGGGGCTCTCCGGTTTTTGAGTCGGTTACAACACCGGAGACTTTTCCAGTGGTTCCAGCAAAAACAAGCTGTACTGCCAATATGAATATGACAAGCCCAGTCAGCAAGTGACGATATTTCATTCTTATTTCCTCCACTAACGTTTCTTTAACGCATCGACTTTAAGAATAGTCTAAAATAAATGGCCTTGCAAGTTTTTTGTGGCACTCATGAAAGCCTTATTTATCAACAGTTATAGGAATTATTCAGCAATAACAATTACCTGTACAATCTCTGAAAACCCAAGCATAGAAAGGAACAGCTCCATCCTCGTTGTTTCAGATGGTGCGCGTGTATGTAAATTCTATATAGTGCATTGTAGCATGTTCATTTATAACAATTGAATCAGTTTGGTAAATCGCAAGAAACAAACCCCCAACCGAGGGGAAGCGTAATCTGGGACTCATTTAGTAATGATTGCCACCCAAGGGATAATAAAAACTGAGTAAAAATGAATACCTAGCTGAGACGAGGAGGCTTACCATCTTTGACAACTGCCCTGGTAATTACGCATTTTTTAATGCCCTCCCAGTCAGGTAAATCAAACATTATATCCTGCATAACCTTTTCCATAGATCGACGTAAAGCACGGGCACCTGTACCCACTTGTTGAGCCTCATCAATAATGGCATCCAAGGCCTTTTCTTCAATGATCAGTTCAACGCCTTCAATCTCAAACATTTTTTGATATTGCTTGACCAGAGCATTACGAGGCTCCAATAGAATTGAATGCAAAGCTTCTCTGGTGAGATCTTCCAAAGCAGCCAGTACAGGCAGCCTTCCTATTAGCTCCGGGATAAGTCCATACTGCAGCAAATCTTCAGGCTCTACAACCCGTAAAAGTTCAGCACCTTTTAGGGGTGTATCCTCTTTATCAAAACTGGAGAACCCTAATAAGGTCTTTTTGCGGCGACGAGCAATGATGTCTTCAATCCCCTCAAATGCCCCACCAACAATAAACAGAATATTTTTTGTATTAATAGAGACTAAGGGCTGTTCAGGATGTTTCCTGCCACCCTTTGGTGGCACCTGAGCAACAGTACCTTCTAATATCTTGAGGAGTGCCTGTTGGACACCCTCACCAGAAACATCACGGGTGATAGATGCATTGGCGGAACGACGTGATATTTTGTCAATTTCATCTACATAAATGATACCGGCTTCAGTGGCTTGAACATCATAATCTGCAGACTGAAGAAGGCGGACCAGAATATTCTCTACATCCTCCCCAACATAACCAGCTTCTGTAAGCACAGTTGCATCAGCGATGGCAAAAGGAACATCCAGGAAACTTGCCAGGGCCCGGGCAAGAAGCGTTTTACCTGTGCCTGTGGGTCCCATAAGTAAAATATTGCTCTTCTCCAGATCAATTTCGTGCTCATCGTCTTGAACCATAATACGTTTATAGTGATTGTGCACTGCCACAGATACAGCACGTTTAGCCTGCTCCTGACCAATGACATAATCGTCGAGATGAGATTTAATTTCAACTGGTTTAGGGATATCTTCAATGGAGGAAAACAAACTATATGATTTGTTCACTCCTGGAGCTTCATCTTTAACTATCTGTTGAGCCTGATCGATACAACGCCCACAAATGTTTGAACCTGTTGGACTGGCGATGAGCATACCAGTTTCATCCTGGGGTCTTCCACAAAAGGAACAAGTTTTCCCCTGTTTTACTTTTGCCAAAGATTTAACCTCGTTTTTCGAGAATTTCGTCTACGATGCCATAGGCAACAGCTTCTGGGGCAGACATAAAATAGTTTCTGTCAGCGTCCTTCTCAATTTGAGAAACCCGCTTGCCACAAAACTTGGCCAGCATCTGATTCAACTTATGCTTGGTCTTCTGAATCTCTTCAGCTGCAATGACAATGTCTGATGCCTGTCCTTCAGTCCCACCCAGAGGTTGATGAATCATAATTCTTGAGTTGGGGAGCGTATAACGCTTACCCTTGGCACCGGCTCCTAGTAAGAGGGCACCCATACTGGAGGCCTGACCAACCACAATGGTGGACACATCAGGTTTGATAAAATTCATGGTGTCCATAATGGCCATACCGGATGTGATTATGCCACCAGGAGAGTTTATATATAAGTTTATGTCCTTCTCGCTATCCTCAGCTTCTAGAAACAATAACTGTGCAACAACGAGAGACGCAACATTATCATCAATAGGTGTACTCAGGAAGATGATGCGTTCTTTAAGTAAGCGACTATATATATCATAAGCTCGTTCTGAACGGCCAGTTTGTTCAACAACCATCGGTACGAGTTGATTAGTGAGAGTGTGCATGGTAGCCTCCGATTTCTTTGCTAGTGGCTTTTTTAACTTTTACTTTTGCGAATGATTCTATGTGAGCAAATATTTTCTTCTCAAGGATATCATCTTTAATCTGAGGTAGATATTGTTTATCACGATAAAGTGCTTTCATCTTTTCGGCATCACCAGGCATTTGTGCCACAAGCTCATCGAGTTTTAATTCTACATCTTCATCAGTGACTTCTATCTTTGCAGTGGCAATGAGTTTTTTGCGAATGAGGTACCAGGATAATTCCCAGATAGCGCGTTCTTTATTTTGTTCACGAACTTCTTCTTCGTTCACATCAGCACCACGTTCCTGGCGTACGCGTTCAACAAGCTTTCCCAGGTAGTCCTCAATCATAACTTCAGGGACTTCAAGTTTGGTTTCTTCAACCAGCTTATTGGCCAGGTTTTGATCCTGAGCTCTCAAGACATCATAGTCCAATTGCTTCTGAATATCCTCGCGACTACTCTCTTTTAGAGCATCGAGAGTTTCAAATTTAGGATCAACCTGTTTGGCAAAGTCGTCATTCAATTCAGGAAGAACATGAGTTTCAACTGCTTTTACTTGCATGCGAATATGAAGATCCTCAGCATCCTTGGTCTGGGCCGGGATATCAAAACTAACCTCATCGCCCACTTTAGAGCCAATGAGTTTCTTACCCACATCTCCACCAAAAACACCATCACCAATTTTAATGTAACGATCTTCCACAGAGCTACCTTCAATGGCAACTCCCTCTTCATCCAGGTACTGAAGATCACCCTTTATTAGATCACCATCTACTGCGCCATCATCACGAATTTCAACTTCTGCAAAACGTTCCTGCAAATGTTCCAATGCATGGGCAATATCTTCATCAGTGGCAGAGTATTCGGTTTTGGTAATCTTAAATCCAGACTGATAGTCGAACATTTTAAAATCTGGTTCTACCTGGAGTTTAAGCGAAAATTCAAGATCTTTACCGATATCAAATTCAGACATATCCTCAATACTACCCTGATCAATAGGCGCCAGATCATTATCCATGATGGCTTTGTAATATGCAGCCTGTACCGTCTCATCCAGAATATCAGCCAGTACGCTAGGCCCATAGGATTGCAGCATAATTTTTCTGGGTATTTTCCCCGGTCTGAATCCAGGACGATTTACCTGTTTATTTAGTTTGGTCAATTTCTTTTCGAAACCGGGCTCCATTTCGGACCACTCCACGCTAATCTTCAGTGTTCTTTCGTGAGGTTTCCCAACTTCAATCTTGATATCCACAAATCTCTCCCATTCAATCTATATTCAAGCCAGATCACATTTTTTTATATCTGGCATCATTCCAAAATAGCGAGGCAAGATAGTTGGGAACCCATGCAAGTGGAATGAAAATCCGTGCTCCTTTTCACCGGAGCTTCAACACTGAATATTTATTGCCATGGCTGTCTGGGATATTGATTTTCCAATAGAATAATCGCAGTTTGAGGGATGGCTAAGAATCAAGCGGTTCAACAAATTAAAATCCTGGGGCTGATGACAGGTAGTTCAGCAGATGGTCTGGATTTGTGTCTGGTGGGATTTACTGGCCAGGATCATTCCCCAGATTTTGAAGTGTTGTACAGCCAAGAGATTCCATATCCAGCGTCCTTCCAGAAAAGTTTCAGAAACCCACTTTTATTGAGCGATGATCAAATCGCCATTTTAGATAAAGAGCTGGGCTTGTGGTTTGCAGCAGAAATCGATAAGGTTAATCTTGAGTTCGATTTCATTGCTTCCCATGGTCAGACCATTAAACACGAGCCACCCTTCTTCTCGCTCCAGATCGGAAAGCCCCAGGCCATGGCTGACAAATTCAATTGTCCAGTGATCTACGACTTTAGAACTGCAGATATTGGACAGGGAGGGCAAGGCGCTCCCCTCATCCCCATCGTTGAGCAATACCTGATTCAAGAGGAATACTCTGATGTTCTTTCATTGAATATTGGTGGTATTGCCAATATTTCGATTGTGCCTGGATCAAATAACCCAGCTCCCTTGCTAGCATGGGACACTGGCCCTGGAAACACGCTTATAGACAAGGCAGTTGGATTGTTCACAAATGGTAAGCTGGCCTATGACAAAGATGGCCAACTCGCTTCCCAGGGAAAAGTAAATAGAAAACTTCTTGATGAGTTACTTAGACATGAGTTTTATCAACGCCCTCCTCCACGATCTGCAGGACAGGAACAGTTTGGTGATTCCTATTTTCAAAATATTCTAAAACAGTTTTATCCAGAGAGTAAGCAATCCTTTAAAGATTTCATATACACGCTTACGCTTTTGACGGCAAAAACTATTGCAGTAAGTATTGAATCCCTTTCCTCCATGTATTCACCTGTATCAATGTTAGTTTCTGGTGGCGGAGCATTTAATAAAACCCTTATGGATTTATTGAGGAATGAAGTTCCTGGCATTGCCATGAGTAATTTTGATGTGGGAGGGGTGATTGCAGGCAATAAGGAGGCCTTCGGCTTCGCCTATCTTGGATATCTATTTACAAATGGATTAACTGGAAATTTACCCAGCGTAACTGGGGCTCGAAAGGCAGTCACGCTGGGTAAACTATGTGAGCCGCAAACTAGTTAGTCTTTGGTGGGAATCTCTTCCAGGTAGAGCTCTGTCAGCTGTTTGGTGAGATAGTCAAAGGCATCATCAACACTATCCGTTTGATAACAGAGATCTAGATCCGAATGACTTATGGTTCCGAAATCAGCCAGACCCTGCAAGTCAATCATCTTATCCCAGAACCTGGATCCAAACAATAAAATGGGCATATGTTTGCTGATCTTTTTGGTTTGTATCAAAGTTAAGGTTTCAAACAATTCATCAAAAGTTCCAAATCCACCAGGAAAAGCAATTAATGCTTTGGCAAGATAGACAAACCAATATTTCCGCATAAAGAAGTAATGGAATTCCATCTCCAATTCACGACTGATATAAGGATTACCAGATTGTTCAAAAGGCAATGATATATTCAAACCAATTGAAAGACCTTTTGCTTCAGCTGCTCCCCTATTGGCTGCTTCCATGATGCCTGGACCACCGCCTGTTGAAACAATAAAGCGACGTTTGCTTTGTTTTAATTTTTTTGACCAGGCTGTCATTTTGTAGGCCAATTCGCGGGCATCTTCATAATATCTGGACATCCCCAAATCTCGTTCCAGTTGCTCTAATTTTTCGACACTGCTTCCCTCTGCTTTGGCCTTTTCAATGGCCTGGGTGACAATATGTTTGGGCTGGGTCCTGGCTGATCCAAAGAACACGATAGTATCCTGAATCTTATTTTTCCTGAATACTTCCTCAGGTCCCACATATTCGCTCATGATGCGTAAGAGGCGACCCCTGGGGCTATGTATGAGTTCCTGGTTATCGTAAAATTTTTCTGTGCGTTTTTTCATTTTCTTTTTTCCTAAACTACTTCTATAGGTTCTTGTCTACTTTTTTTAAGGACACGAAAATAGTCTTGAAATGTTCAATTCATAGTTGAAACGGAAAATATCATCTTTTGAAATCTGAAGCATATGCTCCGAAATAGATGGGTCTTCGTGATGACATAAGGGCTTATCCCATGTAGTCTTCGCGAGCGATGGTACTGAGTTTGGCGATCTCCATACCCTCCCAAGCCCAGAGTTTGGGGATTGCCACGGTCGATGCACTCCCTCGCAATGACCCTCCATACGGGTTCAGATACTGGTGGTTGACCCAGTCTATCGAAGAAAGATTCGTTCCTGATGTGCATAAATGTAAAAGCCCCTGACATTGAAGATCGCCAGGGGCTTCATTAACCAAGGAGGTTCCAGCGTTTGGTGTTTAATAACGCCGGTTTGTGAGAGTTCTAGTCTGCGTTTGGAAGGCCTTCCGTGGAGGCAAAGCCCACTGCCAATTCTTCATCCGTGGGGCGATAATCAGTCAAATTTCCTGCAAAATATGCATCGTAGGCTGACATATCGAAATGTCCGTGTCCACTGAGATTAAAGAGGATGGTTTTTTCCTCGCCTGCTTCACGTGCCTCAATGGCAGCATCAATAGCTCCTTTAATGGCATGTGCAGATTCAGGCGCAGGGATAATTCCTTCTGTTTTCGCAAAGAGAGCTGCAGCGTCAAAAACCTCAACTTGATGATAGGCGTAGGCATCTACCAGGCCTTGTTTCACTACATGGGAAAGCAGGGGTGCCATGCCGTGATAGCGTAATCCACCGGCGTGAATCCCTGGAGGCATAAAGGTATGACCGAGCGTGTGCATTGATACAAGGGGGGTCATCTGGGCCATATCTCCAAAATCATAGGTAAAACTTCCCCGTGTCAAGGTTGGGCATGCAGTAGGTTCAATGGCTCTAAAATCAATGTCTGCGCCATTGATTTTATCGCGGAGGTATGGGAATGCCAATCCGGCAAAATTACTGCCTCCCCCCACACAGCCGATGACGATATCTGGTTTATCCCCGGCGATCTCCATCTGTTTTTTTGCTTCAAGTCCGATAACAGTCTGGTGCAGCAGCACATGATTTAACACAGATCCAAGGGCATATTTGGTGTTATCCTTAGTGGCTGCATCTTCAACTGCTTCTGAGATAGCAATACCCAGTGATCCTGTACTATCAGGGTTTTCAGCCAGGATTTTCTGACCGAATTGAGTATCCATACTGGGGCTGGCTACAATTTTCGCACCCCAAGTTTCCATCATGGATCTGCGATATGGTTTTTGTGTGTAACTGACTTTCACCATATAGACTTTAACTTCAAGTCCAAACATCTGTCCAGCCAGCGCCATTGAGCTTCCCCACTGTCCGGCACCCGTCTCAGTGGCAATCCGCTCTACACCCTCTTGCTTATTGTAATAGGCTTGCGCAATAGCTGTATTGGGTTTGTGACTCCCTGCAGGGCTGACACCTTCATACTTAAAATAAATTTTCGCTGGTGTTTTCAGTGCTGCTTCCAGACCAGTAGCCCTGATAAGGGGCGATGGTCTCCACATCCTTAATCCTTCCATAACTGGCTCAGGGATGGCAATTTCCCGCTCCATGCTCATTTCCTGTTCAATCAAAGCCATGGGAAAAAGGGGTGCCAGATCATCTGGTCCCAGAGGTTGGAGGGTTCCAGGATGCAATGGAGGCAAAGGTGCTGACGTCAAATCTGCAGCAATGTTGTACCATGTTTTCGGCATATCGTTTTCTGAAAGAAAAATTTTCTTCACGGTTACTCCTCGGGTTCTCTTCTTGTATTATTGTTTAAAGAAAGGCAACCCGGCACATACGCCAGGTCCACCATAATGGGTGTCGTGAAGGCTCAGCAGAGAATTTCATTGGTCATCTTTCTCTTCTAATGAATTGAGCAATTGCATAAACCCATGGTGACCATACTTCAATTCACGAGCTCCCCTGGATACAGTACCTATAGCCACTCCGAGCTCCTTGGCAATTTCTCTTTGAGGTAAACCTTTGTGGAGAAGTTTGATGATCTCCCACCTGAGGACGAGATCTTCCAGTTCTTGAGGTGTGAGAAATGCCTGAAGCAATCTACCCATTTGCTCTTCATCATTAAGAGAGGTAAGAATGTGTGTCAGTTCAGTATGGTTAAAATCATGTTTCATTGCACTGATACATTAGAACATTATATTCACAATGCAAGGCATTTTGATTGGGAAATGAATTTTTTTCCTTTTGCGAATTTGGTTTAAGTTGGTTCATGGAAAATTCAACTCCCATTATCACAGCCCAAAAGCTTAGCAAGACCTATGGCAGCCTCAAAGCTGTCAATGCCATAAATTTTGAAATTCTGCCTGGTACTTGTTACGGTTTCCTGGGACCAAATGGAGCCGGCAAAACCACGGTCATGCGCATGATATATTGTGTCACGCCCCTCACTTCAGGACGACTCACTGTAAATGGTGAAAATGTCATGGAAAATATGAGTGCGGTTAAACGAGGCATTGGAGTGGTTACCCAGGATGATAGCCTGGACTATGATCTGAATGTGATCAACAATCTACTGGTGTATGCTCGCTATTACGATCTGACCCGTGAGCAGGCGGTCCGCCGGGCAGACGAACTCATTGAATTTTTTCAATTAGAAGAAAAGCGCGGAGAGAATGTGCGCACCTTGAGCGGCGGGATGAAGCGACGACTCCAAATTGCCCGAGCGCTTATTAATAAACCCAGCATACTCATTTTAGATGAACCTTCCACAGGATTAGACCCTCAGGCCAGGCATCATGTATGGTCCAAGTGTCATGAATTGATAGAACAGGGTGTCACCCTCCTGCTTACAACCCATTACATGGATGAAGCCGAACAACTTTGCGATAAAATAGCCGTCATGGATCGTGGTCATATCATCACTGAGGCTTCGCCCTGGGATTTGATAAAATCAGAAGTGTCTCCCTATGTTGTAGAGATTCGTGGTGATGAGGCAGCACGCAATAAAATTTTAAAAGCAGTAGTGGACCAGATTGATTTCCATGAAGCTCTCTCTGACCGTCTACTCCTCTACACCGCAGATGCAATACCCCTCCATGCTCATATTCAAGATATGGATATTCCCGTTAAAACCCTCCTCAGCAGACGATCTTCACTGGAGGATGTATTCCTCAAACTGACAGGAAGGGAGCTCATAGATTGAGAAATAAAGCTCCCAGGGTCAGAGTGAGGGCGGCTCTACGAGTCTGGCAGAGAAATGCCACAGTATATAAACGAACCTGGAAACTGAATATCCTGCCCAACTTTTTTGAGCCCTTCCTCTATCTACTGGGTATGGGTCTGGGCTTGGGCGCATATATCACCGAGATGGAAGGTATGCCCTATATAAACTTTATTGCTCCAGGGCTGCTGATTTCCAGCATCATGTGGGGTGCGACTCTGGAGACCACATACAACGTCTTTGTCAAAATGAATTTTGATCGAATCTATGATGGCATCCTCTCCACCCCTATCAATCCCAAGGATCTGGCCCTGGGAGAGTTATTCTGGGGAGCAACCCGTGGAACCATCTATGGTAGTGCCTTTTTATCCATTCTCTTTTTGTTTGGAATGGGACTGCATTGGGGCATCCTGCTCATTTTTCCTATGATATTCATCATTGGCTTTATGTTCGCCACCATTGGCCTCCTGTTTACCTCAATGATCAAGGAAATAGAACTATTCAACTACTTTTTCACCCTCTTTCTCACACCACTCTTTTTATTCTCTGGAATTTTCTTTCCCCTGAGTCAGCTACCCCAGGCAGTTCAAATCATAGCCTGGTTCACCCCCCTTTATCATGGGGTAGAATTAAGCCGGGGAATTTTTAATCAGGTGTGGGGTGTTGAATTACTTGGACATTTCGCCTGGATTATTGGTCTCACACTCCTAAACACTTTAGTTGTGCTCAGAGCCATTCATAAAAGACTTTATAACTAAAATATTAATTCGTGGAAAAAAACCAGGTCTGGAGTCAAAACCTGACTGGGAGATTTACAATTTAGATTTCTCTGCGCAGGCGGGCGACTGGTATATTGAGTTGCTCTCGGTATTTGGCTACCGTCCGACGAGCGATTGGAAAACCATCATCTTGCAAAACTTTGGAGATTGCTTCATCAGAAATTGGATGCGATTTATCCTCTTCCTCAATGATAACCCGGAGGCGCTCTTTAATACGTCTGGTTGAAATATTTTCACCATCTTCTGCTTCGATTCCTTCGCTAAAGAAATATCGCAATTCAAATGTACCCCAATCTGTCTGGGCATATTTGCCGCTGGTGACACGACTGATAGTGGATATGTCCATACTGATATCTTCGGCAATATCTCTCAGGACCATGGGCTTTAAATAATCTGCGCCTAATAAAAAGAACCCCTTCTGACGTTCAATGATGGCATTGATCACCTTCAGCATGGTGATGCGACGCATCTGGATGGAGTTGATAAACCACTTGGCAGATTCCACCTTCTTCTTCAAGAATAGCTTTGTGTCTGTATCCAGCTTTTTCTGGTTAGATAACATGTTCTTGTAGCTGCCGGAAATGCGTAATTCTGGAATAAACGAATCATTTAGTGTGACAATAAATTCCCCATCCTGCTCACTGATATAGAAATCCGGGGTCACATAGTTATTCTTGGCTTCAATATGTCCATCCCCAGGTTTGGGATTAAGATGTGAGATCAGCTCCTCTGCATCCCTTAAATCAACTTTTGTAAGGTGCAGCTTGCGCAATATTCTCTCAAATCGCTTATTGGCGAATTCCTCAAAATAATCCCTGATGATATAGTGGGCTGGTGTGTCAGGATGAATCTTTTTTACTTGAATGAGCAAGCATTCTCTCAAGTTTCTTGATCCAATTCCCAGGGGCTCAAGTTGCATGAGTTGACGATGCAATCTCTCAATGAGATGCAGATCAACCTCAAATTTATCAGCAAGAACTTCGAGTTCAATATTGAGGTAGCCTCTTTCATCGATACTCCAAATCATCTCCTCCAGGATAGCTCTTTCATCCTCTGAAATCAGAAGTGATGCAATTTGATCAAGGAGATCCTCTGACAAGCTAGGTAGATAGGGGTTTTGAATTTCAATCTCTTCTGCGCTCTTATCATAATACTCTTTGGCTTCGTAACCATCGTTGGAGAAATAATCTTCCAGATCGATATCAGGCTCTTCGGTCTCACCCTCTTCTTCGGGATTATCAAGTTCCTCAACATCCTCCTGCAATTCCAGCAAAGGATTAATCTCAAGCTCTGTCTTTATCCTTAACTCTAGCGCCATGGATGGCAACTGCAATAACGTCGACAGCAGAATTTGCTGCGGCGTTAGGGTTTGTTTTAGCTGAAGATTTTGTGATAGTTCCACAGTTCTTATCGATCCAATTTAAAGTTGCTACCAAGATAAAGTTTTCTGGCCTGTTCATCATTTGCCAGGAATTCAGCATTACCTGATAATAATATTTTACCCTGAAATAGCAAATAGCTACGATCAGTAATTGATAATGTCTCATGGACATTGTGATCCGTGATTAAAACGCCAATGCCCTTTGTCTTTAATGCCAGTACAATCTGTTGGATATCTTCTACTGCAATGGGGTCCACCCCGGCAAAAGGTTCATCCAGTAGTATAAAATGTGGGTCTGTGACCAGGGCTCTGGCAATTTCTGTGCGTCGTCTCTCTCCACCACTCAATTGGTTGCCCAGGTTTTTGCGGACATGGCCAATGGACAATTCTTCCAGGAGATGTTCAAGTTTATCTTCCTGGGCTTGTTTATCTATATCCAGGGTTTCACAAACCAGCCTCAAATTGTCCTCCACACTGAGCTTTCTAAAGATGCTTGCTTCTTGTGGCAAATAACCGATACCTGCACGAGCACGTCTATACATGGGCTCTCTGGTGATGTCCTTATCACCCAGAAAAACAGACCCTGAGTTGGGCCTGATCATTCCGGTGACCATATAAAAGGTTGTCGTTTTTCCAGCTCCATTGGGACCTAATAAACCGACTACCTCTCCTGTTTTCACTTCTACTGAGGCATCGCTCACCACAGTTCGCTTACCATATTGTTTAAAGAGATTTCTACCGCTCAGAGTGGTATCAGTCATTGCCGAACTCTCGATAAGTCACGCCTGTAGGTTCCTTGATTGTCCAGTTTTCTAGATTGGCATCCGATTCAAAGCCAACACCATATAAGGTATCTGTAAGGGTGGTCAGAACGATGGGCTGATCTGTATAAATCAACTCATTATCTTCATGCCAGTAAAGGATGTTGGTTGCCAGGGTCATACCGGAATCCGATTCCAAGAACACATTGCCTCTGGCAGTAAACAGATGTCTTCTATCATCAATTCTGCCAGTATCCGCAGTCATTATTGAACTATGCTCACCATCCAAATCAAAAAAATCTAATTTGACCTTACCGATAAAGAGAATTTCGCGGGGATCATCATAGTGCGCCGAATAATCCGCTCTGGCCTGGACATTTTCCTTACCCACGGAATTGATCCTGATAACAGGATTCCAGCTCTCCTGGCTGGGTATACGGCTTTCAGGCATCTTCTCATCACCCAGTGACTGCCCAACGGGATCACAGGTAATTAGAAGAATGCAGGTAAAAACCAACATTGTGATTCTGTACATCATGGAATCAATGTAAACAAGTCTGGAAACAAAGTCAGGAAAAAAGCTGGCAAATCGATTATTTTGGCATAGTCTTAGATTGGATGCAAAAAATGCACCAATAGGAGAAGTAGATTGAAGAATTTTCGTCAAAGCCTTGCTGACAAAGTCCTTGTTTTTGATGGAGCTATGGGAACAAGTATTCAGCGCTTGAATCTCACTAGTGAAGATTTCTGGGATAAAGAGGGTTGCAACGAACTGCTTGTTTTATCCAAGCCTGAAGCAATTCGGTCCATTCATGCAAGTTTTTTGGATGTAGGCTGTGATGTAATTGAGACCAATACCTTTGGCGGCACCCATGTGGTCCTGGGAGACTATGATTTATCAGATAAGGTATATGAAATAAATTTAAAGGCAGCCCAGCTAGCACGTTCAGTAGCTGACGAGTTTTCAACGCCTGCCCATCCCCGCTATGTATCTGGATCCATGGGCCCAGGGACCAGACTTCCTTCTCTGGGACACATCTCCTATCAGGAACTATATCAGGCCTATCGTGAGCAGGCTGCCGGTCTCATTGATGGCGGTGTTGATGTGCTTCAAGTGGAGACAGTTCAGGATCCCCTCCAGGCCAAAGCGGCCTTGAACGCGGTTTTTCACACCCTGAGAGAGAAACATATTGACTTGCCGGTTATGGCCTCAGTTACCATGGAAACCATGGGCACCATGCTGTTGGGCACGGATATGCTGGGGGCCCTCACCACCCTTGAGCCTTATCCTCTTGATATTGTTGGCTTGAATTGTGGAACGGGTCCGAAAGCCATGAGCGAGCACCTGCATACATTGTCTGCTCATTCTCACTTTCCCATTTCGGTCATTCCCAATGCTGGACTACCACACAACATTGATGGTGAGATGGTTTATGATCTTACCGCGCCAGAGTTGGCCCACGACCTCAGTCACTTTATTACAGGTATGGGCGTCAGCGTCGTCGGTGGTTGTTGCGGAACCACAGCTGAACATCTTAAAGCCGTTGTGGAAGCAGCAGGCCGTCTTAACCCTGCCAAACGTGAACCCACTTTTTCAGCCGGTGCTACCTCTCTGTATTCGGTTGCGTCATTTAAACAAGAACCTGCTCCCTTGATCATTGGTGAACGTACCAATGCGAACGGATCCAAAAAATTCCGGGAAATGCTTCTGGCCGGGGATCTGGATGGTATGGTAGGCATGGCTCGGGATCAAGTCGATGAAGGTGCCCATATCCTGGATGTCTGTGTCGCCTATGTAGGTCGCGATGAGGCTGCTGATATGGACGACTATATCAATCGTCTCAACAGTCAGATCTCAATACCCATCATGATTGATTCCACCGAAGTGCCAACCATCCGTATTGCGTTAGAGCGCATCACTGGTCGAGCCGTAGTGAATTCAATTAATCTGGAAGACGGCGAGGCCAGGGCTGAGGAAGTCATTAAACTATGCCGTGAATTTGGAGCAGGTCTGGTCTGTCTGACCATCGATGAAGATGGCATGGCCAAGACTGCGGAGAAAAAACTTGAAGTAGCACAACGTATTTATGACTTAGCAGTTACCAAACATGGGCTCAGGGAAAGTGATCTCTTTTTCGACCCCCTCACCTTTACACTGGCCTCCGGTGATGAAGAATTTCGCAAATCTGCCACCGCTACCCTGGATGGTATTCGTCTCATCAAAAAAGCCTTTCCCCAGGCTTTTACAAGTCTCGGGGTTTCCAACGTTTCCTTCGGACTCAAGCCAGCTACACGGCATTTATTGAACTCGGTATTCTTGAATATGGCCATCGAAGCAGGTCTGGATGCCGCCATTCTACATGCCGGCCGCATCCAACCCTACTTCCAGATCAAAGAGGCTGATCGAAAAGTCTGTGAAGACCTCATTCTTGACAACCGAGAGGGTGATTACGATCCACTCATGAGTTTACTTGAATTGAATACAGATTTGGTGGCTGCTGCCAAGAATAAAGTCGACCTCTCCACATTGCCCTTAAAAGAGAGATTAATAGCTCGCATCATTGACGGGAATCGATCCGGCCTTGAGGCAGATCTTGAAGCTAGCCTGAAGGAATATTCAGCCCTGGATATTGTTAATAAAATACTTCTGGATGGTATGAAAGAAGTGGGTGAGCTCTTCGGATCTGGCAAAATGCAGCTACCCTTTGTACTCCAATCTGCTGAAACCATGAAGGCAGCCGTCAGTTATCTGGAACCCTTTATGGAAAAAACAGATGCCGCAGCCAAGGGTAAGATCATCCTGGCCACTGTGAAGGGTGATGTCCATGACATTGGAAAGAATCTGGTCGATATCATACTCAGCAATAATGGTTTTAATGTGGTCAATTTGGGGATCAAAGTATCAGTAGAAGCCATGCTGAAAAGTTTCCAGGACGAAAAGGCTGATGCCATCGGCATGAGTGGATTGCTCGTCAAGTCCACCATCATTATGAAAGACAATCTTGAAGTGCTTACTGCACATGGCATCACACCCCCAATTATTTTAGGCGGGGCTGCACTGACGCGTGCTTACGTGGAACAGGACCTGCGAAAGAACTATGCAGGACCTCTGGCTTATGCCCGTGATGCTTTTGATGGATTAAAATTCATGCAGCAAATCGAAGCAGGCACCCTGGAGGAAGATATTGCAGCCACAAAAACTGTAAAAAAGAGCAAGACCATGAAGGCTGTCGCAAAGGAATTTGAAATTCTGCAACCAGCCAAACGAATCCCGGAACCACCCTTTTGGGGACGCCGCGTTGTGGAAGATGTGGATCTCGATACCATATTTCCCTACATCAATCAGTCCGCCCTGTTTCGAGGACAGTGGGGTTTCAAGCGTGGCAAAGTAAGTGCTGAGGAATATGCACGATTGGAGCAGGAAACCATCTTCCCTACTTTTGAGAAGCTGTCTGCCCAGGTTGTCGCAGAGAGTTTGCTATCTCCGAAAGTGATCTATGGCTACTACGCCTGCCAGTCAGAGGGTGACAGACTGTGGATATATGCCCACCCCCATGATGAGAAGCCAACACACTTCATCGACTTCCCCAGACAAACTGAAGCACCAGGTAGATGTATTCCAGATTATTATGCCAGTGTGGAATCAGGGAAACGTGATGTGCTGGCCTTCCAACTTGTGACAGTGGGAGCAAAAGCCACTGAGTATGCTCAAAAATTGTATCATGACAATGCTTATACAGACTATCTATATTTTCATGGATTTGCTGTTGAAACTGCAGAAGCGCTGGCAGAATACTGGCACAAACAGATTCGTAAGGAACTTGATATCTCAGGGGACGATGGTGAATTGGTCAAAGAGCTCTTCAGGCAAAAGTATCAGGGAAGTCGTTATTCTTTTGGATATCCTGCCTGTCCTGAGTTGAAAGACCAGGAGATCATTTTTGAATTACTTGATGCGGAGTCAGAAGACATAACCCTCACTGAAGAGTACCAAATTGTTCCTGAGCAGAGTACCTCGGCAATTGTTGTACATCATCCCAAAGCCAAGTATTTTTCAGTCTAGCTGAACTGCCGCTGGGCCACTCGTTTCTTCCCTAATTTTCTCTATAGTTAGAGTCCAGGATGGGGACCCGTTCCAGGGGGAACCGCTTCTATTCCCTGCGCATCTTTGCTTATCTCCTGGTAAGCAGATCTGCAGTTGTCCCCTAGGAGATTTATTGAGTTTTGAATATAAGATTTGTCAATAATTCCCAGATCCCCGGTTTCATATATCAAACCAGAAACATTGATATATTGTGTAAGTTTTTTTCAATTCTACATTAATATGATGCTGTGAAAATTTTGGACTTAACTTCTATTTTTTTCCTATAAAAGGATTGGACAAATGAAAAAACTAGGGACCTTTGCTGGTGTCTTTACCCCCACCATTCTAACCATTCTCGGCGTTATCATGTATCTGCGCCTGGGGTGGGTCGTAGGTAATGCAGGTTTTGGTGGCGCGCTGATCATAATCATGCTGGCAAAAATGATTACAGTTACTACTGGCTTGTCTATAGCCGCTATTGCTACCAATACAAGGGTAGGTGCTGGTGGTTCCTATGCCCTTATTTCCAGGTCTCTTGGGCTTGAAGCAGGAAGTGCTGTTGGTGTTCCTCTTTATCTGTCTCAGACATTGGGTGGCGCCATGTATATATCAGGTTTTACTGAAGCCTGGATTGCGTTGTTCCCAGCACACGATCCCACCATAATTGGCGTATCTGTGCTTGTTCTGGTGCTCGGGATTAGCTTGTTAGGTGCTCAGTTTGCCATGCGCACCCAATATATTATCATGTTTGTCATCGGTGTATCCCTGGTCTCATTTTTTGCAGCTACAGGACAATCAACCCACCAGGTCGTTGTGTGGGGAGATTTCCCACAGGCACCATTCTGGGCTGTGTTCGCAATATTTTTCCCTGCTGTAACTGGAATTGAGGCAGGAGCGGCCATGTCTGGAGATTTGAAAGACTCCAAGAAATCCTTGCCCATGGGTATGTTATCCGCCATAGCCGTCTCTTTTGTCATTTATGTAGTTGTTGCCTATTACCTCGACTACCTCACAGATTCAAGCGCTCTGGTTTCCAACAACAACATTATGATGGACATTTCCAGATGGAAACTTGCCCTGGCAGCAGGAGTATTGGGTGCCACCTTGTCTTCAGCCCTGGGATCTGTTGTAGGAGCTCCCCGGACCCTCATGGCCATGGGCTCGGATAAAGTCATTCCCTTCTTCCGATTCTTCGCCAAAAAGACCCAAAAGGGCGAACGTGTATACTCAATTATTTTTACAGCCATTGCCATTCTTGTGGCACTCTTACTTGGTGATCTCAATACTATCGCTCCCCTGCTTACCATGTTCTTCCTGATTACCTATGCCACCATCAATCTTGCTGTTGCCCTCCAACTGGGTATTGGGATTCCTTCTTTCAGGCCCCTTTTCAGAGTCCATATCAGCATCCCAATTATTGGTTTCTTATGGGCCCTGGTGGTCATGTTCATGGTGAACCCTGTTTTTGCCGCCGTGGCCTGGCTGCTCATAATCACTGCCTACTTAATTCAAGTAAAACGCGGGTTGCAGGCACCTTGGGGTGACGTCCGCGCAGGGATGTTTATGGCCATGGCTGAATGGTCGGCCCGTCAGTCTGAGAAAATGCAATCCCATCCCAAAACCTGGAAACCCAATATTATGGTGCCAGTGGAAGATCCCGCCTCATGGAAAATTCGCATGAGCTTTCTGAGAGATATCGTCTTTCCATCGGGAACCCTGCGATTATTCTCTGTGAAAATTGTCACTGAGAGCATGAATAGCATCATCCGCTCCTTCAGCAATAAGCTTTTCAGAAGGGGTCCAGAAGTCATTATAGATTCAGAGGAGCACAATGCCCAGGAAGAAGAATTGATTCAATTGGCGGAGCCCCTTAAATCAGAGGATTTGCTGGTCACAACCTCACTCATTGAATGTCAACATTTTCTTGAGGGTATCAGCATCACCGCTCAGGTGATGAGGAGCATGTACTTTCCCCCTAATATCATGTTTTTAAGTATGAGTGATGACCGCTCCAAGGATGCACGCCTTGAAGATATGATAGCCGTGGCAGTCAGAGAAAAAATGGGAATCGCTGTCTACTCCCAACATGCAAAAAATGCATTGGGAAGTAAGGAAACTCTGAATATTTGGCTACGACGTTCCAGTCCCAATAAAGACCTTGCCATTCTTATGGCCATTCAGCTGAACCGCAATTGGAACGGACAACTTCGATTTATAACTGCAGTGGATAATGAGGAAAATGGCGAATTAGCCAAGGCAGCCCAGGAAAGACTTTTTGATCGAGCTCGCCTACCCGGCTCCACTGAGGCCGTGGTGCTCGTCGGCAATTTTAAAGAGGTTTTGTCAGCCGCACCCCACGCAGATTTAAACATATTCGGCATATCTAATGAATTGGATGGAAATACCATGCATACGCTGTCTGAAGCGGTAAATACTTCATGTCTTTTTGTCAAGGATAGTGGCGTAGAAAGCATGGTGGTGTAGCACCTAATTCGGGGAGGTTTTATGGACTCTCATAACTCTCTCTGGCAGTTCAGCTTACTGGAATTGGAAAGATACCACCTGGGCCAATAAAATCATGGCCGTTGCTGCCCCCCTTGCTGCACTTCTCTATCTCCAAAAATATTTCATGGGTTAAGAGGATTATTATCTAAACCAGAAGTCCCTTCCCAGCTATTCAACATGGGGACTGGATCTTTGCACTTTTGACTCGTATTCATGACTATATTTGTTATATAAAGACCATAAAGATTTACCCAAATGATTGAATCTTAAAAATTTACTATTGATAATCTCTATCAAGATCATGGCTGGTAACCAACAAATTTTTTGAAGGATTTCTGACATGAAGAAAATTCACAAGCTCTTTATTACGATGCTCGTATTAGCAGCAATTTTAAATGCCTCTCCAATGAAGCCGCAGGAGCATAAGGCATTAGAAATCATAAACGATTTCTCCCCTGCTAGCCAGGTTGTAGCCAATATGCGCATTGAAAAGAGATCAGGAATACCTCGAGCCATCTATTCTCCCCAGTATCAAGTGAGCCCCTCTGACCCAGAGGCAATGGCTAGACAATATTTATTGGCTCAAAGCGATCTGCTGCACCACACTTCTCAAAATAGCGAGCTGACATATACGGGTATGATTGAGACTCCAGCCGGTTATCGGGTTCAATTTGTTCAAGAAGTTGCAGGATTTCCAGTTTATAGGTCAAGTATCAAGATTAGCCTTAATCGATCAAATGAGGTAGTGTTTGTCACTAACGGCTACCAACCCATACCCAAAATCGACATGGATTTAAAAATTTCAGAAGCTGAAGCCCTGGAAATTGCCAAGACCTATCTTGGGATTGATGCCCCCAACACATACGAGAATATTGAAACAATCATATATAAACAGTCATTTATATCAGCTGTTGTTGCCCAGAAGGTTACCATTGTACCTTCCCAAAAATTATATGGTGATTGGGAAGTTCTGGTTGCTGCTGGCTCAGGTGAAATCATCAGGGTTGAAGACAAAGCCTGTTATTTTGATGCTGCACGAGAAACAGGAATTGGATGGGTGTTCGATCCAGATCCCATTACAGCAGCTCGCACTTTTTATGGTGAGCCTCAATTCTCCGATAATGGTGATCAAAACTCAGACAGTTTAGCCCGCTATATAGTGGAAGCGGACCTGGAGGGGCTTACTTCAATTGATCATCAATATTTTTTATCTGGACCCTTTGCCGCTATCAATGATGCTGAAGCGCCCTTTACAGGGCTTTATGGTCAAAGCTCTCTCGATTTTCGATATACTCGAGATCAACCAGAATTTGAAGCCGTAAACATATACTTTCATCTTAACCATTCCATGGCATACTTGAATGACTCTCTCGGTTTTGACGTCATGCCCTATCAATATGAGGGTGGTGTTCAATTTGATCCACATGGCTTAGATGGAGGCCAAAATGCCCACTTTATGCCAAGTACAGGTGCCGTTGCTTTTGGCTCACCTGCCAATTTCGTGGATGCTGGGGAAGATCATTCAATTGTTTTGCATGAGTTAGGACATGGTATTCATGACTGGATTACCTTTGGAGGTATTTCTCAAGTAGATGGTTTAAGCGAGGGATTGGGCGACTACTGGGCGCAATCATACACCCGCAGTCTGGGGCTACTGTCTCCAGAGGATCCGCAATACGACTATTTCGGACAATGGGGTCTCCAACCTTATGGTAATCCTTCTTTAAGAGTCACGGATTTCCCCAATCACTATCCAGATGAATTGGGAGGTGAAGTGCACTATGATGGACAACTTTGGGCATCTTCCCTCATGTCTATATATGATCTCATAGGCAGACAGGCCACTGATACTGATTGTTGGGAAGGGATATCCATGACGGATATTAACTCAAACCAGGTAGATGCTGCTTATGCTTTCATTCAGGCAGATCAGGATGTGTATAACTCAGCTCATCTAGCTCATATCATTCCGGTGTTTCAGAATAGAGGATACTTGAACGGCCCAGTTTCAGCCCGGTTTACTTCTGATATAAATGCAGGTCCAGGTCCTCTGGAAGTCACATTCCAGGATCTATCTTTTGGGTATCCAGATTCAATAAATAGCTGGAGATGGGACTTCAACAATGATGGTATTATTGATTCCGAACTACCCAATCCCACTCACACTTTTACAGATGCTGGTACCTATTCCATTACTCAAATCGTTTCAAATGGCACTGCCATAGACACCCTGATTGAAAATGGATATATCTCTGTAAATTCAGGTGTTCTGGTTTATGAGGGAATTGAGAATGGGCAGGATTATAGTGGCCAATTTATCAGTGATGAACTTGAATCCCTGAATTTGGCAGTGAACTATTCTAACCGATTCCCGTCCTCTTTTTCAGGGTTCGATGCTGTCTTTATTTCCCTGGGAAATTTAGGTGGGTTTCAATCCCCAGCGACAATACTTGCAGAGGAACATTTGAATACTATTCTGTCGTATGTTTCCAGTGGGGGAAGCATCTATGTAGAGGGTGGATCCATGATGGCTCTCGTGGATTATTTTTCCTATCCGAACATAGATTCACTCTGGTCAGCATTTGGTGTCGAGTATGCTGAATTGTATGAAGATGACCACCCCATGCTGGGCTTAAGTGGTGAAAACAACTCCATCGTCGCCGACTTGTCATTTTCAAATTCTACCCAGGCTAATAATTCCTTTCTGGATCATCTCGAAGTAAGTGCCCCTGGTGTCGTGGCTTTTACTGAGCCTACTTTGGGGAATGTGGCAATACAAAATGCAGGTAATATGGGTCAG
This sequence comes from Fidelibacterota bacterium, assembly GCA_013203185.1. Taxonomy (GTDB): domain Bacteria; phylum Fidelibacterota; class UBA8477; order UBA8477; family JABMPR01; genus JABMPR01. Next base: position 31,287 of record JABMOS010000084.1, read on the forward strand.
CATACTTTTTATTTAACCTATTCCCTCTCCGATTTTGTGGATGGTAGTGATCTAAGTACCAGAAGCAATGTTATCCAAAATATCTTAAGTTTCTTTCAAATTCCCATTTTGGTGCCAGAGGTGTCAGCTTCAACCTACACCGGCCACGCACCCCTTGAAGTCCAATTCTCTGATGCCAGTATCAGCTTTCCAGAAGCAATAAGCTGGCACTGGGATTTTGACAGTGACGGTGTCATGGATTCTGAAGAACAAAACCCCCTGTGGACCTACACTGAGCCTGGAGAGTATTTGGTTAAATTAGTTGTCGGCAATGAGTCAAGAGAAGACAGTACAACGCAATCAACACCCATTCATGTTTTTGATGGTGAGTCATCCATAAACTTTGGGGGCTCTGGTGATGTCGTGCTCGTCCCTGGGAGCGATGTTCTAAATGTCACAGATGCATTTACTCTCGAAACCTGGATTTATCCCGTAGCCTGGGGGAATCAAAACACAGGTGATGCTCGCATCATTGATAAAACTTTTATTCGGCTATTTCTCAATAAAAACCTAAGTACTGAGTTTTCAGACTCAAGCCTGGGTCTCATCTTAAAACATCAGGATGGCACGCTGAGCAAAATTGGGACTACACCCAACTCCATCACTCTAAACGAATGGCAGCATATTGCAGTTAGCTATGCTGGGGATAGTTCCGAGATTCACTTGTACATAAACGGCATTGATCGCACCCTCATCAACGTTGCACCCTCTGGTCCGCTTATGAATCATGCTATTTGGACCATGCACGTAGGAAATAACAACACCCGATCAGCCGTGTTCGAAGGAAGACTGGATGAGCTTAGATTTTGGAATACTGCAAGAGATCTAGATGAGATTGCTCCGAGAATGAGTGACTATCTCAACGGAGATGAAACCGGGCTCATTGGCTACTGGCGTATGAATGAAGGTAATGGTGAGGTTCTCAATGATCTTACGCAAAACCACCACTCCGCAACCATCGAAAATTCAAACTGGGATTGGGGTACAAGTTTTGTCGTTCCAGTTGGAGTTGCTAATCACGAAGTTATTCCCGTTGATCGGCTCTTGGTCTCCAGCTATCCGAATCCCTTCAATCCCATAACAACTATTCGCTATGGATTGCCATCTGAGACCTCTGTTGATATCACCATCTTTAATATCCAGGGTCAAATGGTTCGCAGTTATTCCCTGGATGGCCAACCAACTGGTTGGTATGAGCTAGAATGGAACGGGATGGATGGATCAGGATCCCGGGCAAGCTCTGGCATCTACTTTTGTAGCATTCAGACTGAGCTTGAATATGAGACCATAAAGCTGGTAATGCTTAAATAGAGCTGCCTCGGGTAGTGGTGATTTGGATTCCAGTAATTAAATCGGACTATATACTCCGTTTATGATTGCAATTCACATCAAGGCCAATTATTATCAACGAAGAGTTAATGATGACTGTCCTATTTTCCAGAAAATGTGAATATGCCCTGCAGGGAATACTATACCTGGCCGAGAAACAATATCAGGGCAATATTTCAGCTGAGCAAATCGCCAACGATTTAAATATCTCCAGAGATTTTATCTCAAAAACACTGCAAAGTCTGGTTAAAGATGGCATCATCCAATCACATCGCGGGAAATCTGGTGGTTTTTCACTGGCCAGAGATCCCAACGCCATGTCCTTACTGGATATTGTCTTAATTGTTGATGGCAATTCAGTATTTGAAAGTTGTGTCCTGGGCTTACCAACTTGCGGAGCAGAATCCCCCTGCCCTGTTCATAATAAATGGGGTCCCATCCGGGAAGCATCAAGAGAGATGCTGGCCAATACCACTGTTGCTCAATTTCAACCTATTAACGGGAGTGTTATATAAATGAATAAAAAAATAAGTCTGGATAATAATTTACCAGCTGGTCATGTCCAGGATTTAATAAACGATATCCAGGTAAATCCTGGAGCTATTGTCAGTAAAACATTAAGAAAATCTCAAAATATGAATTTAACACTCTTTGCCTTTGACACAGGTCAGGCACTGAGTGGCCATTCCAGCCCCATGGATGCTTATGTACAGATTCTAATGGGCGTGATGAACATTACCATTGATGAGACGACACAGGCGGTTAAAACGGGACAGGTGATTCTCATGCCTGCTGGTATCAATCATGCGCTGGAAGCTCTTGAGCCTACTAAAATGCTGCTCACCATGGTGAGGGTTTAAAAATGAATGAGGTAAAAATGAATACAATACATGGTCACGAAGTTATGCATATGATGGTTAATTCTGGTGAAGCTTACAGCAGAGAGTCACTTCGCACAGCCATCCACCAACAATTTGGTGAAGAAACCCGCTTCTTTACTTGTTCAGCACAGGGTATGACAGCCGACGAGCTCATCCATTTTCTTGAGAATAAAGGCAAGTTTCATCCCGTGGATGGTGGTTTTACCACTGCCCCTGAGCGTATTTGTAATCACTGATCTATCTCAGTATGTAAACCATACTGCGCTGTTGAAAGAATCAACGTGGTTGGAAGGTCAGACCCCTTGATGTACCCAATTGCGTAACACCCATTGGCACCTCACCGATATGCTCAAATGTTAGTGAGTAGTCCACAAATTTAGAATCCTTTTCAGCACCTAGTTTTTGCAGTGCCGTTTGGGTAACGAGCAAATACGAATGAATCCCCGTTTTATCCTTAACATCATTTTTCATCATTCGATGAGCAGTAATCACATCTGAGCCAATAATCTCATTGGTATCACCCACTTGCTTCACCAGATATTCACCGTAATGCATAAACATTTTTAAATCAAGCATGGTAATGTTTGCACAAGCATTACAACCACAGGGCGGATCTGTAAGTCGTCAAAGTAATTCGGACAAGATCGCTTAAAAAATAAGAGACACTTTC
>JABMOS010000085.1 GCA_013203185.1 Fidelibacterota bacterium
GAATCAAGCTCTTATAACTTTTATATCATCCTGTTATTTAATTGATATGTGTTAAAGTATGATGGTATTGGATTAAAGGGCAGTTGGAGCATGAGCCCTCGCTACAATACTTCCTTTTCCACTCCAACAGCGCCTGTTGCTCAACTACACCATGTAATTTTGATAGACCCAGTCGGGGAAGCACCTCCTTTTCAAGGCCATAATGCCTGAATATTTTCATGTTTTGCCAGATCAAAAAGCCCTGTTCAGTCCCCATGAAAGGAGCCAAAATATTTACCAACCACTCCAGACATTGGTTCAGGGACAGCCCTTTATCCTGCAATTCCACAAAAGCATCAGGCCAGGAATCTTGTGATCTGGACAGCCATTTTTCTGGTCGAAACACAAGAGAGATCTGCATTATTCGGCTCAACTGCAATGATTTTGAAGTCGATAAAGGGTAAGACAGGTTACTCCCCTCCCAGGCGCGACAATCCGGCCAATGGTTCAAGCCCAGAACACGGGCAGCTTGCTGCAGCCATTGAAAGCGAGAGCCCCCGGCCATAATAATTTCAATCATTCCCAGAAAAAGTGGATGTCTCCCCTGGCCCTCTCGAGCCAGTATTTGAAGATGCTTTTGTTTTCTTTTAAACCGATGGAATGCGTGAGCCATTAATTCGTCATGAGATATTTGTCGATTTGAATGGCACCGGCCAGCCCCCAGGAAATGCCTATCTACCTTCAAGGTGGGAATATCCGGACCCGTGTCGCCGTCCACAATAACATGGAGGATTACATCACCATATCGCTCATCATTCTGGTGACCATGGACATACCAATCTCCAGCCACAATATGCATATCCACATCCCCGCTCATCTCAAAATCGTCAAGGAGAATCCGTGATCTGAATATATCTGGACCAGGACCATCATTGCGCCGCCCTGAATCCAAAACAATTAAGCGCTCACCATCAATAGTTTTTAGGGTTTCTGTGTGCTCCGCCTGACTCAACCACCATTTAACCAAATCTTTTTCCTGGGCATGCCATTTGAAATGATTCACCTCAGCAATAGCATGATGCTGAAGCAATACTTCTGTATAATTCATCCAAATTGTCCTTGTTTGGCGCAATTTAAATTATGCATCCACCTCTAGGAAGTACAATTTGAGATTGAGGGGTTAAACTATTTTTGCGGTGGGATATAGTGCTTTATAAATTGAGATCTGGCATCCTCAACGAACTGTTGCCTTGTTTCAGTACTATAGGCACTGGGGTCCATGGGAGGCAAAATAGACAGCTTAATGGTGGTGGAAGATATGTGGCGTTCTTTTTTGCCCTTGGCTTTGTGGGCACCATTTATAACTACAGGAACAATGGGAATACCGGTGTCCAGGGAGAGTATAAATGCTCCCTTTTTAAATCGTTGAAGCTGCCCATCCATGCTCCGGGTACCTTCAGCAAAAATCACTAAGGAGTGACTTTTATCAGCAGACATTTGAGTAGCTACTTGATCCATGACCGCCAATGCAGCCCGATGATTTTTTCTATCTACAAAAAAGTGACCTGCCGCCCACATGGCCCAACCAAAGAAGGGCACATATTTCAGTTGTTGCTTTGCAAGCATACCATGCTTGTTTTTTACTCCCCAATAAATTGAGGGAATATCAAAAGCTGAAGTATGATTGCTGATGAAGATGTACTGGGCCGTCTCATCAATATTTTCAAGCCCATCCACCACAACCTCGACACGTGAGATTTTCAAAACACCCCAGGACCACCTTTGACCCATCCTGTGGGCAAGTCGACCACTTCCATCGATAAGTTTTGCCAAAATTACCAGGGGAATACATATACCGGTCCACAGAGAAATAGTCCCGATTATTAGATAGTATTGGAGCATGATATTACTTCAGGTGCAAGCCTGCTGAACCCATGTAAGGTGCCAGTATCTCTGGAAGGAGTACGCTTCCATCTTCCTGCTGATAGGTTTCCAACAGTGCTACTAACAATCGTGGGGTTGCCACTCCAGAACCATTTAGAGTGTGAAGCAACTGCACTTTACCCCCGCCCTGGGGTTTGTACCGAATAGCGCCCCTACGAGCTTGAAAGTCTTCAAAATTTGAACAACTCGAAACTTCCAACCATCTCGCTTCTCCAGGTGCCCATAATTCAAGGTCATAGCATTTGGCGGCTGAGAATGAAAGGTCCCCAGTAACCAGCTCGATGACCCGATATTCCAGACCCAATGCTTCAAGGATATCTTCAGCATCTTTTCTCAGATTTTCCAACTCAGCATATGAGTTGTCAGGATGGGTGAATTTCACCAACTCGACCTTATTAAACTGGTGCAGCCTTAGAAAACCACGGGTGTCCTTCCCATAGGATCCTGCTTCACGACGAAAGCAAGATGAATAAGCGCAATAACGAATGGGTAAATCTTCCTCTGGAATAATTTCCCCCTGGTGGATATTGGTTACAGGCACTTCTGCTGTTGGAATCAAGTAGAGCTCATCCTGGGGAATCTTGTACATATCATCTTCAAATTTGGGCAATTGACCTGTTGTGGTCATACTTTTGGAGTTGCTCACAACTGGGGGTAGCACTTCAGTGTACCCATGCTTGTCAATATGGAAATCCAGCATAAAGTTAATGAGAGCTCTTTCCAGCCTGGCTCCAACACCAGTATAAAGTGGAAATCCCGGACCGGCAATTTTAGTCCCTCTCGGAAAATCAAAAAGATGCAGGGATTCTCCAAGTTCAAGATGTGTGAGTAATTTGAATTCAGGTGCATATCTGTCACCCCACTCCTTCACAACTGGGTTTTCTGAGGCATCAGCTCCAACAGGCGTGGTGGCATGTGGTAAATTGGGGACTTGCATTAGTAGCTCGGTCAACTGCGTCTCAGCTTCCCGCTGCTGATCATCCAAACTTTTGATGCGCTGACCAATTTCTCTGGTTTTGTTGATCAGATCAGAAGCATCTTCTCCGTTTTTCTTGCGGGTTGCTACATCCTTTGAAACAACATTTCGATCATGCTTAAGTACTTCGACCTCAGCAATCACATCCCGACGTTCAAGATCTAACTTCAAGATTGCCTCAAAATCTATCTGGACATTCTTGTTCTGAATACCACGCTTGACCAGTTCTGGATTTTCCCTGATTGTTTGGATATCTAACATTGTCTAAATCCTACTCTGATTTTTTTGCAAAATAAATTTTCAATAACTACCAATTATGTGTTACTACCCTTTAACTTTTTCCATCCTCTCGCGGAGAACGCAGAGTCGCAGAGGCTTTTTTATTCATACCAAATTCTTCCACTCGATACGCATGCGAAGTTACGGAGTCCGTTGCCATTATCATTTACAAACATAACCTTCAAATCCTACTCTGCGGTTCTGCGCACTTTGCGAGAACCATTCTCCTTCGACATCTTTTAACTTTTAACTTTTAACTTTTAACTTTTAACTTCAAAAATGTCACCTGCTTCCGGAC
>JABMOS010000086.1 GCA_013203185.1 Fidelibacterota bacterium
CGGGTATCCGGCTTTACCCTTATTGAGGTTTTGGTCGTTGTTATTTTTGTTGCCATCGTGGCTGCGGTAGCTTTCCCGATCTACCAAATCTTCGTGAAAGGTGCCTATGCATCTGATGCTCAGTCCGCCATTGGTTCGATATGGAATGCTGCCCAAATGTATTATCAGGATCGTGGAGAATGGCCAGATGATGTCGAAGGACAACTTGAGCCTAAATACATCCAGATGAAGAATGCTACCAAGCGCCAATGGGTTTTCACTATTATTGGTGGTGGTGATGGTATTTCTGAAATCACAGCTTTAAGTACAGAAGAAATGAAACAGGGTGCTGGACACGAAGTTCGCTATACGACTGATGACGGTAAATTCACCGGTTACGGCTTCGACGAAGAAGAATAAAACAAATGGCTTCTAAGATAGACCAACTACTTGGCTATGCACTTGAGAGTGGGTCTTCGGATCTGCACTTGAGTGTTGGTGCTATCCCCATGGTCCGGATCAATGGTACCATGAGGAAGCTCAATCTACCTCTCCTCAGCAAGGAGGAGATGGATACGATTGCCTCTGAGGTTATGAATGAAGATCAGCTAAAACGGTTTCATTCGCAGAAGGAAATAGATTTCTCCCGCGAGCTAGAGGGGAGAGGCCGATTTAGAGTAAATTTCTTCAAACAGATTCGTGGGGTAGCTGGTGTGTTCAGAACGATTCCCACAGACATCAAAGGCTTTGATGAGTTGGATGTTCCACCAATTTTGGCCAAGTTGGCTATGCGTGACAGGGGGTTGATTCTCCTGACAGGTCCTACAGGTTCTGGAAAGTCCACCACGCTTGCAGCCATGGTGGATCATATCAATGAGCACCGCGAAGCACACATTATCACTATTGAAGATCCCGTTGAGTATTATCACGAGAGTAAAAACTGTTTGGTGAATCAACGCGAGTTGGGTATTTCAACAGATAGTTTTGCCAATGCACTCCGATCTGCATTGCGTGAAGATCCAGATGTGATTCTAGTTGGTGAAATGCGAGACCTTGAGACCATTCAACTGGCTTTGACAGCAGCTGAAACGGGTCACCTTGTCATGTCGACCCTGCACACATCGAGTGCCTCAAAAACAATCGACCGTATTATCGATATTTTTCCTGTTGCCCAGAAGGGACAAGTGCGCTCCATGCTTTCAGAGAGTCTCGTGGCAGTTATTGCCCAGAAACTTCTCAAAACCAAAGATGAAAAGGGTCGTGTGCCTGGCTGTGAAATCATGATAGCCAATTCAGCTGTCCGAAATCTGATTCGTGAAGATAAAATTTACCAGATTCCTTCTGTGATTCAGGCAGGGGGCGTGGATGGTATGCAGACATTGGACCAGGACTTACAGCGTCTCGTAAGCGCAGGTAAAATTACTCGCGCTGCAGCAGCACAAATTGCAGACAATCCCAAGTTATTTGAACAGGGGATTCTATAAATGAAACAGAAGCGGCAGACATGGGTCACGAGAAGTTCTCCTGGCTTTACCCTCATCGAAGTGATGGTGGGAATTATTATCATGGCTGCCACTTCTGCCACCATGTTTTATGGTGTTAATTATGCTCGGGCTGAAGCTCGAAAAGTCATCATTCAACAACGAGCTCTGGAAGAGCTGCGAAGTCAAATGGATTACTGGATGGTTCGTTATCTGGATGGCCAGATGACTGATCATGAAAAATTGGGTGACTTGAGAGGGGCGGACGTTATTCTCTACAATCCGGATTCAGATGATGATGCGGATGGTGAATATTTTAGTGCTAAAATATTTAGAGAACCTACGTTCAAACAATATACAGAACATGACTTGGATGACAGCCCTTACTATGTATTAGAAATGTATATCCGCTGGTGGGATCACCTCGGAGACATGGAAGAACGCACGGAGTTACGGATGAGCCTCACCGTATTTACCACCTTTTGAAGAGGCGTTTAAACAACTTTAAGCGTTCAGCCGGTTTGACACTTGTCGAGCTGGTTACTGCTATGGTTATCTCTTCCATTGGCGTACTAGCTGTTGGGACTGGCATAACATCCATCGTTGGTTTTTACCAGGATGATTGGGTGACAAAGGGTGCCCGCTTCTGGGGTTATGAATCCATGGACTATATCATAAAGAAAATTGGAACGGCCGAGGTCGTCATCCGCCGCGCCTATCTTGCCAACTATGATAATTTGTTAATCACACCTCAGGACGGCACACGCCAACTAAATATTCAGGGGAATGAATATGATGGTCTGACCGTAAATGGCCAGCCCATGCTGGATTTTGCTGATTTTCCAGCTGAAGGTGTTTATCGGGACGAGGGGCAGCGCATCGTCACACTGGACAAATTTGTGGTAACCGAGCTGACTGAGGTCGAAGAATTCGATAATGTATTTAACGGCAGACCCCATCTCAATAAATTGGCAAAAAGTCTGTGGCAAATAGAGCTCATCATTGCTGTAACAACAAAATATCAAGGGGAATCTGCTGTAGAGTATCTCAAGTTTAAACGTATAGCCTGGGCAAAGGATAAATATTTCCGATGAGAACTTTTATAAAAAATGAGCACGGATTTATCGTTTTCTTATCATTATTAATGGTCATGATCAGTTTGGGTTATACTGTGGGATATCTCCACTTTGTCATGGGGGAGCGAATCTTGTTTTCACAGAGATTCGCAGAAACCAGAGCAAGATATAACGCCATTTCAGGTCTTACCCCTATTAATGCCTTGATCAGAAGTCCCAACTACAACACCAATGCTGACACAACTCTCGATGAGCAGGAACTGGAAGAAATGGTGGGTGGTTTTAGGGATGTAACTGGCACCATGGTTGAAAACCTGAGGACCCATCGCAGTGAGCGTCATGGCCGTGCGACTGGCTGGAGTACCTACAACAGTTTTGTAAATGAGCCTATTGAGGTTGAATATACCATGGAGATCAAATACAGGGCCCGTGGTTTTGAAGAGTTTATGTATTTGACCAATGAAGAAGCTCCTGGCGGGGGACCCTGGTTGGGAACCACAGTAAATTTTGGTTCAGGAGAGGTCCTTGAGGGGTTGGTTTACTCAAATGATGATATCACTATGAGTAATTTTGGTTGTCCTCAGTTCGTTGACTATGAAACAGATACTGAGTATGAGCAAAGTCAGGTATACACAGCTGGTGTTTTCAATCTGGGTGGTTGTAACGAAAATAGCATTTTTGAAGGTGTTCACAGGGATTCCATGCCCTTGATCGAGTGGCCTCCTTATGATGGCCAAGATCTGGTTAAAGCTAAGGCAGACTACTTTTATGCAGGCAATGCACTGATCAATACCCTTGATCCAGATCATGAAGACTTTCATATCATGACCAACATTGAATTCTCACCAGGACAGATAGCCATCAAACAGTGGGCGTATCAGCTACCACCTCTTCAGATGCCAGCTAGTGCTGCGGAGCAACTGGAATTCGATGAAAATATGATGAAATATCATCCTGTTCACTACCGTAATACAAATGGGTTGGGACAGAATGTGTATCGTGGTGATCTGGAATTTCAACATTTTGACTTCCCTAGACCCACTGACCCAACTGAATACATTGTTGATGATGTGATCATGACACCGGAAGCAGTAATCTGGGTTGATGGGGGGCAGGTCCAGGTGCAAACTGCTGATGGTGCACGCATTCAAGGACGATACACTATTGCCACCTCCACACCACAGCCCTATAAGATGGCCCATGACGATGAAACTATTCGAGAATTAAACTGCAACATCTGGATTATGAATGATCTGCTCTATGCTGGATCTGCGATTAATGGCTATATACCACCGGGGAATCCAAACCGTCTCGGACTGTTATCAGGCGGCAACATTATTGTGGCCAATACGGCAGTAAATGGAAAAAGGAATAGCGCTGGAGGTGCTGATGTAAGAATCAACGCTGCCATGATTGCTATGAATGAATCCTTTATGATCCAATACTGGCAGAATAGTACCACAGGTTACACTTTTCTGGATGGAACATCCATTAAAGGTGATGGGCGTGGAACACGTCCTCCTTTTATACCTGCCACTGGCACAGCGGATATCCGTGGCCTTGTGATGATTTATGGCAGTGTCGTGCAGGATAAACGGGGTTACCTGAAGCGCAATGCGCCACCACCTGGAACGGGGGGATATAATATTACGCCAGGTATTGGTTATGAAAAAGATTATCACTATGACAGAAATTTACGGAAGTTTCCACCACCAGAATGGCCGGAAACAAAGAATTCAGACGGCAGCTCAAGTCTGGAACTATCAGGTATAGGAGAATATTTAGGCGAATGAGTATTGTAATTGACATTGGTCGTTATCAGATCAAAATCGTAC
>JABMOS010000010.1 GCA_013203185.1 Fidelibacterota bacterium
ATTGAATCTATCTGCTCCCCACAACTGTTCGAAGCGTTGACCACCAGAAGAGGACCATTTTAAATCGTGATTGCCAGGAATGATGTAATAAGGAATGCTGAGGCTATCTAAAATGGCTTTGGCCAGTTGAAGGTTTTGACCAACATCGAGCTCGGTAATGTCTCCAGATACGATGGCAAAAGAGATGCTATCATTTTTATTTATATCCTGTACAACGATACTGAGATCTTCAGCACCAGTTCTTCCACCAACGTGGGTATCGGTGAGCCAGGCAAATTTGATGGGAGCAGAAATTTCAGTCTGACCCATCAGCGTTCCTAGGGCAAAGACGAAAATAAGTGAAAGTCTGATGAGTGAAGCCATTTTTAACCCTTTTTTAAGCAATATAATTCATTGAAATGGGTAGGGAAGCAGCAATATGGAAATTATGCACAATCTCATTAAAATTACTCTAATAAGGCTTATTCGCTCTTCGTGCTCCATATTGAGTTGATTTTCAATTTTGACCTGATCTTATACCCATTAGATTCAAAGCTGAATAATTGTGTGAGGACCGACATTCATGAAGCTAACCGCTTTCAATGCTATTCATAAATCGCTTGGTGCCAAGATGGTACCCTTTGCCGGCTACGAAATGCCCATTCAGTACGTGGGTATCATTGCTGAACATGAGAAGGTGCGAAATCAGGCAGGGTTATTTGATGTCTCCCATATGGGAGAATTCTGGGTAACAGGAGAACAAGCACTGGAATTCGTTGAATATGCCACTGCAAACAATGTGGCATCAATGGAAAAAGGCCAGGTCCAATATTCTACCATGTGCCTTGAAAATGGCGGTATTGTTGACGATCTTCTCATTTACCGGTTTGCAGATCGTTTTATGCTGGTTGTAAATGCCTCCAATCTGGAAAAGGACTGGAACCATCTTTCCGATCTGGTGCAGAAATTTCAGGATGTGCAACTCACCAATGGCTCAGATGGAATCGCCCTACTGGCACTTCAAGGACCTGAATCAAAAAATATCCTGTCCAAATTGACCTCAGGTAATCTTGATAGTCTTGAATTTTACCATTTTGCCATAGGTGATGTGAATGGGTTACCCATGCTCATCTCAAGAACTGGCTACACAGGTGAATTGGGCTACGAACTGTACCATGATCCTGAGGAGTCAGAACAACTCTGGGCTGCTTTGATGGAAGCAGGTGCAGAATATGGGTTGTCACCCATTGGCCTGGGTGCCCGTGATACGCTAAGGATGGAGATGAAGTTCTGTCTTTATGGAAATGATATTGATGAAACCACCACACCGCTGGAAGCCCGACTGGGTTGGGCCATTGATTTGGAGCATGGGGATTTTCTCGGTCGTGACGCACTAATAAAGCAGAAAGAAGCAGGTCTCACACGTTTTCTTGTTGCTTTCGAAATGATGGATCGGGGACTCCCACGCCACGGATACGAAATTTTTGCAGGGGATGAGAAGGTGGGTGTGGTCACCTCAGGTGGTCAGAGTCCATCTTTGAAAAAGGGCATTGGACTGGCATATATTGATAAACCACACCAGAAAGTGAACACGACTCTCAGTATTGATATTAGAGGACGTCGTCTGGCCATCAAAGTCATCAAACCACCGTTTATAAATAAGAAAACCAATTGAATCCATGGTAGTCAAAAAGAAGCAAATTAGTTTGGAAGAAAAAAGTCGCGAGATTCTTGGAATACTCACCATGGTGGTGGGTTTGTTTGTGCTCCTAAGTCTGGTTAGTCATGAGCCTACTGAAGAGTTAAGCATCATGCCTGGTGTGCATTTTCATAATTGGATGGGCTATGCAGGTATTTTTATCTCCTGGGCTTTATTCAAAATGTTTTTAGGGTGGGGATCCCTGGTTATTGCCTTCTTAATTGGCATCTGGGGCTATGTTGTCTTCTCTGAAAAAGATTTTCAACCCGTTTTCCGATTTACAGGGTATAGTTTTGGAACCACCATAATTCTCATGACTCTGTTTGCCATGATCGCTGAGAAAAGTGGTATGGCTTCTGACCAATTATTTAGACACTCTGGGTATCTCACCGTTAGCATTGGCCAGCTCTTTAAAGATTTTCTGGGTTTTCCAGGCTCGGTTCTCATCCTGGTCAGTATCGGTATTGTCACCGTCCAGGCCTGGCGTGGTTTTTCTTTCCGTCGTGTCAATGATTGGATCGAAGACCGACTATCTGAATTACGGAACAAACTCAAGATGGCTACGAAGAAGCGGGCTAAGATAAAGGATCTGAAAGAGAGGTCACAAGCTCCCATACAACGTGAAGAGGAGCCTACAACTCCACTCAAAACCATGCCTGAACCAGTTGCCGAACCAACAGGCGAAGTGGCTCCACCTCCAATCCAACGCGAAGAAATGCCTCCTGCTAATTTGGGCAAGGCAGAGCAAACCACACTGAGACCCAATGAAATAGAAATTGAAGATACTGTAATTGAGGATCAAGTGGACTACGATGAGACTCAAGGGCGTGTCCCCAAACGGGAGTATAAGCTGCCTTCAGTGGATTTGCTCATGGAACCACCCCCATCTGCCAAGGGACAATCAAAAGATATTTTATTGCGTAAAGCTGAGTTGTTGATTCAGACCTTAGAGACTTTTGGCGTGGATGGTCGCGTCACCAATATTGCTCCTGGCCCAGTCATCACACGATACGAAGTAGAACCTGGTCCTGGTATCAGAGTTTCGAAAATCGCAAATCTTTCAGATGATATTGCTAGAGTTATGGAAGCACAGAGCGTCCGAATCATTGCCCCAATCCCTGGAAAAAATTCTGTGGGAATTGAACTCCCCAACGATGAGCCGGAAATTGTGTATTTCAAGAGTGGTATCAATTCACCAAAATTCTCAGAGCCTGCCTCAGTATTAACAATTGCCCTTGGTAAGACGACAGCTGGAGAAATATTTGTAGCTGATCTGGCTAAAATGCCCCACCTCCTGGTAGCTGGAGCAACAGGTTCAGGTAAATCTGTATGTATTAACACGATTATTACTTCACTTCTCTACCGGGCACGTCCTGATCAGGTGAAGTTTATTATGATAGATCCCAAAAAATTGGAATTGTCGACCTATAAGCGCCTTCAAGGCTATCATTTAATTACCAGTGAGTCTATTGACGAATATGTTATTACGACTCCGAAAAATGCTATTCACGCTCTGCGCTCTGCCGAGCTGGAGATGGAGAAGCGTTATAACCTGCTTTCCAAGAAAACGGTTCGCAATATTGATCAATATAATGAACGAGCTACAGGCAAGGATGGATATGTGCCACTGCCATATATCGTTGTATTGGTAGATGAACTTGCTGACTTGATGATTACTGCAGGAAAGGAAATTGAGGAGCCAATTGCACGTCTGGCACAGATGGCTCGGGCGGTGGGTATCCACCTTGTGATAGCCACCCAAAGACCTTCTGTTGATGTGATTACAGGTGTAATCAAAGCTAACTTCCCAACTCGTATCGCATTTAAGGTGGCACAGAAAAATGATTCAAGAACTATTCTGGATCAAAATGGTGCGGAAAAATTATTGGGGAACGGAGATATGCTATTTCTGGCTCCTGGATCTCCTGCACCAGTCCGATTGCATAACGCTTTTGTCACCCTTGAAGAAATTGAGGATGTCCTGGATCATATTCAGGAACAACCCAAACCTGAAGAACAGCTCTTACCTGGTATAGTTGATGAGCAGGACCCCACCATTGCTGGTACCGAAGGTGGGGGAGAAATTGATCCCTTGTTTGATGAAGCTTATCGCCTGGTAGTCCTCCATCAGCAAGGTTCTGTAAGCATGATTCAACGACGACTTCGAGTTGGCTATGCTCGAGCTGGTCGACTCATCGATGAGCTGGAACGGGCTGGCATTGTGGGCCCAAATACTGGAAGTAAGGCTCGTGATGTCCTTGTTGGTCCTGAAGTCCTGGATAACCCTTCATTTGACGAAGATATCCTTGATGATTAAGTCCAGAATTTCCCTGCGTATGAAATATCATCCCTTACGTATTCGCCTGCTATGGCTGACGACTTATATATTTATGAGTACAACCTTGTCTGCAGCTCAGCCGCCCAAGGAACTTGCCAAAGTTATAGATCACTTTATGAATCTTGAATCTACCAGTGTGAACATCAACCAGGTCATTGATTGGCGATTCTCAGATAAAAGTGACACGGTAAGAATTCAAATGGATATAAGAGGGGAAAGAAATTTTCATGTGATGCTTGCTGATTTTGGTATGGAAATATTCGTTACTGAAAATGAGATGATTACACTCAACCATATCAGGAAACAGGTTTTATTTGAAAATGCTACTCCAGATGCGTTGCTGAAGCAATTATTTGTAGGTGGTGATTTAAATGAGGCTCGATTTAAAGGTGAGAAAAAATTAACCGACGGGAGACGGAGACTCAATTTCCAGTTTTCAGGTGATTTCTCTGACTGGGAAAGTCTAGCCATGGTCCTCGACCAGGCTGATAGCTTGGAAAAACTTGTTCTAGTAGATTATGATGGGAATAAATATATCATTTCATTGACTTATTTGGCAAGCTACGAGGGATTCATCATGCCAATTATTGATCAGGACTATCTGCACTATCAAGTTGCGGATCTGAGGGGAAAATAGTGCATATCGTTGGCTTGATAAAAGAGCATCCAATAAAGTTTATCATCTCAATTGCCGTGAGTTTGGGACTGGTCTATTATTCATTTAAGGATCTTGAATGGGAACCATTCTGGCAGGCGGTACTGTCCATTAACTATTGGATATTTGGAGCAGGTGCGCTTTTGCTCGTTCTGAGCAATGTCGTGCGAGCTGCTCGCTGGAAAATTTTGCTGAGCCCACAGAAGGCCATAAAAACCAGTCACTTATTTGAAGCCACCATGATGGGCTATATGGGAAATAATGTACTCCCATTTAGACTGGGAGAAGTTTTAAGAGCTATGGTGGTTTCCAAACGCCATGATCTGAAAGTTAGCGGCGTCGGAGCCTCCATCGTGGTGGAGCGTGGACTGGATATGTTCTCATTTCTCATCCTGGCAGGTATTTATGCTACCTTGGTGCCAACGTTTGAATCTGCACGCCTTCTAGCCATACTGGGTCTTATCGCTCTCTTTATGATCATGATCTTGGGTTTTTGGGTCAACCGCCAGCATGAAAAATTTAAAGTGCGAATTGAAGGTTGGAGTCAGGGTTTCATTGACAAGGGCCATCCCAAAAGAGCTGAACATCTCCTCTCTATATTCAGGGGTCTGGAGACCATGTGGCATATGCCAAAACCTTTCCATGTAATTCTGCAAACTGGATTTCTCTGGTTGCTATATTTTATGGTTACCTTCTTAGCCCTGGCAGCTTTCGATTTTGGATTGGATCTAGTTACCCTGTGGAAGTTGTCCTCCATATTGTTGGTTTTTACTACACTATCCTTATCTGTTCCCGCTGCACCTGGGTATGTGGGCACCTATCACGGAGCCGTTCTGGCAGCGTTGATGATATTTAATATTGATAATGATGCAGCCAAAGCCTTCGCTATTGTGATGCATCTTATGAACTATTTAATATATACCCCCATGGGAGCCTGGTATCTCATGAAAGCGGGTTTGACGCTAGATCTGGCCAATAATCAGGATGCAGTGGATGTCCAAAGCTAGGAAGTCAATAAACAAAGATTATTGGCTTCTTGTTCTATTTGGAAAAAATAAAAAATTCTTTGCTCAGGTGGGTCTGTACTCCATTCCTTGCTTGACTGTATAGGACTCATCAATTAGCATTGAAGGCTAATTAAAAAAAACACAAGCTCAGCGTATATCCAAAGGGTAGATAAATGATAAATATGTATTTATTGTTCTGGATTCCTGGGGGATGGATAACTTGGACATAGGAGTACCTAATGAATGAACTAAACCTGACTGCTAATCTGATCTTGCGCAAGCACAAAGAGCAAAGTGCTTTGCCAGTACGTGAAAGAGATTGGGAAAAGATTGAAGACCTTGTATCAAAAATTAATTCAGTGAACTCAATGTTTCAGATTTTAGCTTCTCTTGTTTTTGGAGTATCCTTCTCAATCATTACCCTCCTTATCCTACTCGGGGTCGGTGGCACTGGGATGGAATCTGTCTCCACAATTACTGGTAATTTTGTTGTGTCCGTTGTCGTGGGAATCGCAACAGCGCTAACCATTTTAGCCAGACAACAACGGGCGAATGTTGCCAAGGCCATCGATGTGGTCCTCAACGAAATGGATCTCGTACAGAAGGAGTTTAGTCCTGTCAATATGGCTACCCAGATAACTGAAGAAGTCAAAGATTCCAGTGCATCTGTCGCTGACCAATTCCTGAAATAGGAATTAGACCGCCAAGTCCTTTATTTTATTAGAAAAGAATGTTTACAAATGGTGGTAAATCTGCTTGCTCACGCATAGGCGGGCAGTTATTTTCGCACGCTTTTTCGCATCTTAGTTGGTGCCACAGGAGGATTGCGCTTTGTTTTTGAGCTATTATTGCTCGATGGTAGATCTAAAGTTCCCTCTGTGAAAAGAAAGAAAGATTTAGTGGGGCGATTAGCTTCCGTCTGCGTCTAGCGACTACGCCGGACGAGCAGAAGGTTAGCGTAATTGCCGCATTGTTTTTTTAAAGGGAGATCAGGTCGGTTAAGACCTTTTACCCAATGGAACTTTTTATGGGTGAGATAAAATTGTGTAAGTGAATTCACCATTCACAATTCACAACTCACCATTATAGAAGGGCGATTAGCTTCCGTCTACGTCTAGCGACTACGCCGGACAGGCAGGTGGTTAGAGTACTTGCCGCAGTGTTTTTATTAAGGGAGATTTGGTCGGTTAAGACCTATCACCCAATGGAACTTTTTATAGGTGAGATAAAATTGTGTAAGTGAATTCACCATTCACAATTCACAACTCACCATTATA
>JABMOS010000087.1 GCA_013203185.1 Fidelibacterota bacterium
ACCATGAGCTGTTTCCTTAATATGTTGGATGCCCGGAAAGTGTATCTTATTTTTTAATCGATCTTGTCAGAATTACTTTGAAGACTTACATGTTTATTAATAACATGAGGCCTAAGGTTTAGAAGGGGGGCATCATGTACCAGCTAGTTTTAATTCTGCTTATTTCCGTATCGGCTATTGGCCAGGTTCAATTCACCGTGGAAACGGACACAAGCATATATGAGCCCAGTGCAACCATACAAATTACAGGAACTGCCACCAACATCTCAGGCGAGAACATCACCCTGAACTGGCCCACGGGATGTCAATTCAATTACTATCTAGGGAGCTGGCCCTCCTACACATCTCCAAACTATGCTTGTTATTTGGCCTACACGTGGGTCACCCTGGAGCCAGGTATGTCCCATTCCTGGGAAGTATTCCACACTTCTGAAGATACAGTCATGGCGCCTGGGAATTATGCCA
The DNA here is from genome assembly GCA_013203185.1 of Fidelibacterota bacterium. Taxonomy (GTDB): domain Bacteria; phylum Fidelibacterota; class UBA8477; order UBA8477; family JABMPR01; genus JABMPR01. Next base: position 466 of record JABMOS010000087.1, read on the forward strand.
TAACAGGTTTTCTTAACGATGATGAATTCAGGCTCACACCGCCTGCCTTTATAAATATCGGTGAGACTGAAGACCCCTTTTATAAAACGGGATATGCGCCTCCAGCAGATTCCATGCTCCTGGTGAACGGGGGATGCACCCCAGTTGTGCTTATTCCCGTTGTTGAGCAGGTTTCAGAAGATCTGGATTTGGTGCGCATTCATACTGGAGATAATTCCTGGTATGTGTACAAACCAGTCGACTCCCTCTCAATAAGTCCCTATCCCTGGGGAGCCGGTGAGTTTTACTTCTATATCAGAGATTCCCTGGATTACAGCTATGAACTCTTGCTGCTCAACGAGTGGGAGAATTCCACGCTTAACTTTGATGAAGAAAATCATCTCTGGGTTGATGGAGACTGTACGTACCGCTTACTCATTTCTCATGAAGATGTTGTGGTGGACACGATTGACTATGCCTTCAAAGCCAGGATGACAGCCAATACTAATCCTGAAATAACGATGCCTGCGATTTTTAATATAGAGGCCTACCCATCACCATTTAACCCTCTCACCACAATTGCTTTTGAACTCCTTGAGCAGGGTGATGTGGATGTAAACATTTTTGATCTGACTGGACGCCTGGTCTGGTCCACCACGCTTAATACACACCAACCGGGACGCCACGAGTTGAAGTGGAATGGTCAGGATACCTGGGGTGGCGGGGTGCCATCAGGTATCTATATCATTCAAATAGAAGCTGGGAGCGTAAGAGAAACCACAAAAGTGGTCATGTTGAAATAAATGTTGGCCAAAAAAAACTTGTCCCATCAACTGAGTGCACATTGTTAGGCTTAATAAGCGAATTTTCTAAGGGGGTTTTGTTGCCACGAATACTAACAGTTATTTTGCTCTTTATTGCTGTTGAGCTTCAATCTCAGTCTGCGTTGTTTTTGTTAATCTCTCCCGTTACAAGCCTGAACGGCATGGGGGAAATTGGCGTAGGTTTGCCCTACGAAGATCATGGGTCGGTCTACTATAACCCAGCCAACGGTTTCATCAATAGCTCCAGCCTGTCTGGATCTGAATCCAGCATGCGCACGAAGTGGTTACCCGGATTGGTGGATGATATGGTTCTGGAGCATGATCATTTTCGGGTGTCATATGCATTATCCCAATACCCCCTGCGCTTCAATTTACACCAATATGAAACCTATCTGGATGCCGGCCTTCAGCAATATACAGATGCCAACGGGTTGTCGCTGGGAACGTTCCAGACGTGGTTCAAAGCCAATGCCCTGGTCCTGGCAGCTCAATACACCGGCACAGTCCAAAAAATTCCCCTGGATATTTCCCTTGGGATTGCAAGTAAGCAAATAAAACAACATCTCACGGATGAGGATCATGCTAACAATGTGGTTTTTGATAGAGGCTTTTTGATCGGTGTTCCCCTGAAGCTCAAACTAAAGAATGACCTCATGTTAAACCTGGAGCCATCTGTAGGGATGAGCACTGTCAATATTGGCAGCTCGGTGGTCTTTAATAAGGGGGAACAAGAGGACCCACTACCTACAGCTGCGCGGGCTGGTGTGGGTATAACGGCCAGTGTTCCCTTGAGTGAGAAATGGAATCTTTTTCAGTATAGAGCGGGCAACGCTGCTATGGATATTCTTGAAGAACCACGTACCAGTGGAGATCAACCCATTGAGTATCAAAAAGGACTGGGAGATATTAAGTTTTATAAACATGTGATTATGTCTGACCCTGATGAAGATCCGGAGCGCGGTCACGATGTGGTTATCACACGAGGACATGAATTGAGTTTTCTCGATGTGTTTTCAATTCGCTTTGGAGATCATGTTGATATTGCAGGTAAAGTTGTTACCCCGCAGTCCGGGATATCATATAACTCTCAGGGGCTCCTCAGTCTGGCATATTACATGACAAATATTCATCTCATTGATGTCATCAATCGACATGTGGAGATTTCCTACAGCTATGCAGAGTGGACTGCAGGAGATACGCATCCTTTGTCAGGTACAAATTTTGAAAGCTGGAATGTCACGGTAAAAGACATCTTTGGAATCAACAACAGTCTTCAATCAACATCAAGTCCCACGGCTCTCAAGCTGAAAGATGCCATCGCTTTCAGCCTTGGGGTAAACTACCCACTTTCCGAAGAGGGTGGTTCAGGACCTGAGAACACGTGGCAGAAAAGTGCAGGTTATACGGCAGGGGTTGAAACAGATTTGAAGTATTTCCGTTTGGGATTTTCTCTTACACAGAGCAGTTTTGCATATGACGATGAAGATTTTTGGGAGGGATTTTTGCGAGCGGATGTACGCGACGAGGTTTATCAGTTAGCCCTCAACGCGCAAGTTCCATTTACAGTCGGGAACAGGATCACATTGTTGGGCGGACTCCAGGTTCAGAGTCCACTACTGCACAGGAAGGTTACTCTCTTTGATCAAACGATTGATGTTACCAGCTATGAATATAACTATGGTTTGCGGGCTGGCGCGGAAGTGAAAATCGTTGAGTATTTTTCACTTCGGGGAAGCTACTCATACTGGCAACAGGATATAGAGTCATTGTTCAATGCAGATCAAAAAGTAAAACTATCAGGTTTTGTAGTTGAAGGCTTGATAAAACTATAGAGGGGTTTCGTTAATGAATATTCGTACACTTATTAGCAGCTTAATGATTTTTGTTTTAACTGGAGTTGGGTTGTCTCAAACTGCTATATCTGATTCTTCAACGTTGGTTTTGCCACACACAGGATCTCAGGCTCTGGAGTTTGGCTATTCTGGCCTGTTTAGTTTAAGCAATTATATTGGTAACACGATTGCCATTAAGAATTTTTCCAGCCCACTGCGTGCTACCCGCTATATTTTGAATTTCAGCAGTGATGGCTATCTCCTCTCAGGTCCTCGCAATGAAGTTGATTATAACCCCATCCCAACAGACTCTACCATTGACTCCTCCGCTTATGATTACGACTCAAAAACTACAAGCCTGGATATCTCTTTGAGTGTGCAATGGATAAAATATCAACAACCCTATGGTAATCTTTCCCTTTTGTTGGGAGTAGGTCCCATGGTTGGGATGTCCCATTCAATTCGAGAAAATGTAATTGATCGTAGGCCACTTACCTATAGTGGCAACACCCAGGCAAGCAAGAGTATTTCCACCAGTGTGTATCTTGGACTTGCTCCCGTTGTTGGTGTTGAATGGTTTTTACATAGGAATATCAGTTTCCATGCAGAATATTATACTTTAATGAGGGCTGGATGGAGAGCGGTAAATGATGAAACAGCCAGAGAATATAGCAGTGGTGATTGGCATGAATCAGATTCTGACCTTTCAGGTGTATATTACAGCGTCAGGGGATATGCCCGGGCAGGGGTGGCATTCTATTTTAAGTAAACTTATGCGTGTGGGAAAAGGAGCAGGGCCTTGAAAAGATCCAAACTATTTGCAGTATTGTTATACTCTATTGTTGTGTTTATCACAGCCGGTGGGGGGCTGCAATTTATTACGGCTACGAGATTTTTTGATTACCACGCGCAAGCAGCTGGAATTGAATGGACACGCTTGAATCCTGATCTTCAGATGTTGATTCTGGCAGGGTTTAAAATAACAGGTGCTGGTTTTCTAACTGTGGCCTTAAACATGGCTTTGATGATTCTTTTTTCCTTTACCAAGCACGCCAAAAGCTGGTCAGGAGTTGCCATTCCACTGGTGGGCCTGGTCTTCTGGTCGGTTATTTTGTCCACAACCTTGACAGTCCTGGCTGCTACTGGTGCTGACGCTCCCTGGACGCCCAGTTTGTTTTGTGTTGTCGCCCTGCTGGTGGGCTTGTTTATTTCACAACGAGACTTAAAAGAAGACGCATAACAGACTGCTTGATGAAAACGGGAATGTCAGAAAATGCTCTCTGAGTTGCCTAATATTAGTGAGATACTCGAAAAGCGATTAGCGGTTGTTGGAGTCCACACGCCAGCATCTTAAGCCAAAGTCGGAACCGTGGCATGACCTACCATGAGAAACCAAGGACCAGATAACATCAAAACTGAAAGTTATACAAACCCAAGAGAAGGTCTGAGTATTAGGGTTTCATTGCCTCAAATCACAGTGTAACGATGTGATACAGTTGTCGGTTTAACGCAGAATGTTTTTATGTTGGAATTCATAAAACTACCGTATTTCAATAGATATAACTGAGAGGTGAACACAAAACAAATATTGCAGCTGTGTGTAAGTGCCTGGGCCGCCCGGGGCTTCTCTGATCAGGTGCTGGCTGAATCTGTCCGGGGCTTTTTTGATGGAGCCACACTTGTTTTTCTGCTGGATTAAAAGGGGTGGGTCTGGGTCTTGCTGTCCTTTAGATATTTGCCATCCAATCATTTCTAACGGTAGCGCTCCTGGTTCTATACATTGGTTGTTTCGGCGCAGGGCATGGTGTGGGAATAATTACAGAAAAAATGTTTAATTCTTTCTTTGGAAGTGAACAAGACGGATAAGTAATTAGCCCTGGCAGCTTTGGCTTGACAAGGTATGTTAACAATTAGGTGGGTTGAATCGCATCTGGACCTTGCGCCATCGATTTGATCTTTAATGTTCGCAGGAGATCTTCCACTGCCCAGGGCCAAGGCTGCATCAAAAATCAAGATAAATTGAATGAAGTTAAAGCGATAATACAGTTAGGTGGTGTGGGAGTAGGATTAGCTCTTGACAATACGGGGTTATGACTATAAATTGAACACATGTCAAATACTATTGAACATATGTTCAGGCGCGTATGGCGCAGCTAGCTGTCGATAGAAAGCCGCTCTTGCTTGAGGCGGCCCGTCTCTATTATGAGCATAATCTCAATCAGGCCCAGATTGCCCAAAAGCTTGAGGTTTCTCGTCCAGGTGTTTCGCGATTGCTCCAGGAGGCCAGGGATGCCGGCATTGTCAAAATTCAGATTGTTGATCCCAGCGCTGCCGGGACCCGGCTTGAGTCAGCCCTGAGAGAGAAATATTCACTCAAGCATGTGGTGGTGGTACCGTCAGATCCTAGTGATGCCATCCTTAAATCTCGACTTGGCTCCGCCCTGATAAATCTTTTAGATACCATGCTGATTAAGAATACAACGCTAGGTGTGTCCTGGGGTTCAACCCTCCAGGCTGCAACAATGCATCTCAAGCCACGAACAATTGAAAACATGACGGTGGTTCAGCTCAATGGTGGCGTCTCCAAGGCCGAGCTGGATACCCACGCCAGTGAAATCGCCAGACGTATGGGTGATAACTATCATGCCATTCCCTATTTGTTACCATTGCCAGCCATCGTGGACACTCCTGAACTCAAACAAGCCATTACATCTGACCGTCACATTGCCAAAACATTGAAGCTAGCCAGAGAAGCAGACATTGCCGTCTTTACCATTGGTGCATTTGGATCTAAATCGGTGCTGGTTCAGGCTGATTATTTTGAAGATGCAGAGGTCCGGGCACTTATGGACCAGGGTGCAGTAGCCGATATTTGTTCGCGCCTTATAAAAGCAGACGGCAGTATCTGTTCACCAGAGCTGGATGATCGCACTATTGGTATTGAGCTGGAAGAGCTTAAGGTCAAGCCCAACGCAATTGCTGTTGCCGGTGGAGCCGATAAAGCCATGGCTGTCAAAGCAGGGTTGGCTGGTGGCTATTTTCACAGTCTCATTACTGACGAAGCTGTGGCTACCACGCTTCTAGGTGAGGATTAACATGAGTATTACAATTGCCTTAGGCGCAGATCATGGGGGCTATGCCCTAAAAGAAGCCATCAAGAAATTCCTGGAAAAGGAAAGCTATCAGATCATCGATTGCGGGACTGACTCTACCGAAGCCGTGGATTATCCCGTCTTTGCTGCCAAAGTGGCACGCAAAGTGGCAGGTGGTTCCGCTCGTTTTGGGGTTATTGTGGATGGTGCCGGTATTGGATCGTCAATGGCTGCCAATAAAATTGCCGGTGTAAGAGCAGCCCTGTGCTATGACCTCTCAAGTGCCAACAATGCCAGGGAACACAACGATGCCAACGTTCTGACCCTTGGGTCAGGGTTGATTGGGTCCTCTTTGGCCCAGCAAATCGTCAAAAAATTTATTACCACGGAATGTACGGAGGAACGTCATTTAAAACGCGTTGGTATGATCGATGATCTACAAACGACAAAGGAAGAAGTCGAAAAGATGGAAACAACTTTAAACGGTCAGGAGCTAGGATCACTCAGTGATGCTGATATTCTGAAAATCGCCGAGCGGGTAGGCCAGATAGTCCAGGCCAGTACGGGCAAGGTGACCACAAATTCACAGGTCACCAGCAGGCATAACCACCAGGATACAGACATGGTCTGCAGGTGCGGAGTCTGTGCTGAGAAACAGCCTGACACCTATCGCAAGTTTATGGATTTTGGTGTAGAGCGCCTGGGTCTCCATGATGCCACAGGAGCTGCATCGGTTCCAGAAGACGTGGCCAAATGTATTGACCATACGATTCTTAAACCAGATGCCACAGAGGACGATATCAGGACCTTATGTGCAGAAGCCCATGAGTTCCAGTTTGCAACAGTGTGCATCAGTCCAAGTTATGTACCCCTTGCTGCCAAGGAGCTGGAGCACTCTAGTGTCAAAGTGTGCACCGTTGTAGGATTCCCCTCTGGTGCACATCACCCCACCATAAAAGCCATGGAAACCAGACGTGCTATTCGTGATGGTGCCGAAGAAATCGATATGGTTATCAATATAGGGGCATTGAAAAGCGGCAATGATGAATTGGTGTATAGAGATATCCGTATGGTTGTGGAGGCCTGTGAAGACGGAGGGGCTATTTGCAAGGTAATCATTGAAGCGGCATTGCTCACTGACGATGAGAAAGTTCGCGCATGTACCCTGGCCAAAAAAGCTCGGGCAGATTATGTCAAGACTTCAACTGGATTTGGACCCCACGGAGCCACAGCAGCTGATGTTGAATTAATGGCTAGAACAGTCGCAAATACAGGTATTGGTGTCAAAGCTGCAGGTGGGATTAAATCCTTTGAAGATGCACAGGATATGATCAAGGCTGGAGCAACGAGGATTGGTGCTAGCGCCGGCATTGCCATTGTTAAAAAAGCCCGTACCATCACGATGTCGAGTTGAAACCTTCTCAGCCACAGATGAAACACGGATAGAACACTAATGGAAGTGAATGTAAAAACAAAAGAGTTTAAACATGAAGAGGTGACAAAAGACATTATTGGAGGTGCTTTTGAGGTACATAATGTTCTTGGATATGGATTTTTGGAAAAAGTTTACCAGCGAGCATTACAGTCTGA
>JABMOS010000088.1 GCA_013203185.1 Fidelibacterota bacterium
AAGAAGTTGTTTCCCCAGTGTAAATTCTTTTTCATCATTTCTCAAGTATTGATAGAGCTCTACTATTTGCACAGAGAACTCAAATGTTCTGGCTTTATATCGGGATTATTACCATCAACCATTAATTTCACAACTTGGTTTGCAGTTCACTTTTCATTTTTCACTTCTAATTTTTAACTCAGTAAAACGGGTCGAAAGTCCAAGGTTGGATAGGCGGGATTGTTTGAGTGAGGGATCATAGTACTCATTGAGATTGTCGATTCCGCATATTTGGTAACCTTCTTTCAATAATCTTTGTGAAAGATGGAAACCAACAAAGCCGGCGGCACCTGTGATAAGTACCTTCGTCATTGAATTAAAAGTGTAAAGTTAAAAGTTAAAAGTAGTCTGATCGATAGTGGTTTCACTGTTTGTCCAAGTTCTTCTTTGATGTTCTGATTATCGCGCCCAAGATATTCATTATTTCATCACTCTCAACAATTAGGTCAACCTTTGTGATATATCCTGTTCTTTTTAACAACCTGAGCCAATAATTAGTTTCACGGGCTTCTTTCAAGGATATGCTCATTTTAGCAATGAAATCCCTTTTTGATTGAGCAGCGGTTGCTTCTTCAGCATTTGCTCCAATTGATGTCCCCGAACGAAGAAGTTGGTTCCCCAGTGTGAATTCTTTTTTCTCGCTCCTCAAGAACTGATAGAGCTCTACTATTTGCACAGAGAACTCAAATGTTCTGGCTTTAATATCAGGATTATTACCATCAACCATAAATATTACAACTCGGTGTGCAGTTCACTTTTCATTTTTCACTTCTAATTTTTAACTCATTAAAACGGGTCGAAAGTCGAAGGTCTGAAAGTTGAAAGTCGGGTACCACATCCTTGAAATTCTAACTGTGATCTTTACTGCCAATCTTTTTTCAGGAATGTCACTCAACCTGGTTGTGGATAGGGTTTTCTCGTTGACACTCGAAAAATAGTTAGCAGGATTTTTGGTTGGGGCTATTCCCCTATATACTTTACTCGCTCGTCACTAAGCTTATAGTTTCCACATTTGCTTGTGCCAACTGCATCGAACTCAAGTTTGTGGCCTTTTTTATCCACCCAACCGATGATTTTGCCTGGATTGCCAACTACCAGTGCAAAGGCAGGGACATCTTTGGTAACAACCGCGCCGGCTCCAATAAAGGCATATTCACCAATGGTGGATCCACAGACGATGGTAGCATTGGCCCCAATGGAGGCACTTTTCCTTACCAGGGTTTTGGTATAGAACTCAGATCCACGTTGTGGAAATTCTGAACGGGGACGCTGGATATTGGTAAAAACCATGGAAGGTCCACAGAAGACATAATCTTCCAGCTCAACCCCCTCATAAACAGAAACGTTATTCTGAATCTTGACGCTATTGCCAATCTTCACATTGTTGCCTACGTTCACGTTCTGTCCAATGGAGACATTCTCACCCAGTGAGGATCCGCCTTGGACATGTGAATAATGCCAGATTTTGGTACCCTTACCCACCGTAACTCCGGCGTCTACTTCACTGGTGGGGTGGACGAAAAAATCTGAATCTGTTGCTGCAGCTTCATCATTTGATGGTGGGGTGGTTCCTTGCAGAGAATGGGTGGCCTTTTCCAAAACTTCCAGAACATCGTAGGCGTTCTGACCGTCAGCTATCTCCAATTTCGAGCCATCCAGATGGTCGATGAAATACTGAATTTCGTTGGTAAGTGGGAAGCCCTTTTCATAAGGGATCACTTCAGTGGGACCATCACGCTTAATGGGTTCACCCTGAACCCAGTCAATGCCTTTTTCGTAGAACAGGATATCCTTTTCTTCCGAGCTATCCTCGAAGGAGATCATGCCCTTGGATCCAATCATGACCATGCGGTGTTCTTTAAAGGGATGTAACCAAGAAACAAAAATATGTCCCACTACATTGTTGGGATAGGTCAATGAGGTCATAGTCGTGTCATGAATACCAGGTGTTAAAAATGCGCCTCCGCGACTGACAACATCAACAGGGTTTGAGCCAATGAAATATTCAAAAATGGAGATGTCGTGGGGAGCAAAACTCCAGAGGATATTTTCCTCAGTACGTACTGTACCCAAATTCAAGCGATTGCTATAGATGTACTCTAACTTGCCAATTTTCCCAGAATCAATCATCTCTTTAATCTTGATAATAGCTGGATGAAACAGCAGAACATGCCCAACCATGAGATTTACATGATGTTTATCAGCAAGGGCTTTGAGAGCAGCAGCATCTTTGGTATTAAGAGCAATGGGTTTTTCGATTAAAACATGCTTGCCCTGCTCCAGGAGATAGGATCCTACCTCAAAGTGAGTTTCAGCAGGTGTTGCTACAGTAAAACCATCAAAATCGTCTAGAGGGACATCCCTAACACTATTAAATAGTCTTACGTCGGGAAAGAGGGTCGTCAATTCTTCCCGACGGTTTTCCCGGGATTCCACGATACCAGCAAGAGCGCCCAGATTTTTTAAGGTTTTGATATGGTTGGTTCCCCAACGACCAGCTCCAACTACACAGATTTTTATTGGTTTGCTCATGTTGATCCTTTTTACATAATTTCAATGGTTTGCTCATTACAGGACAATGAATGAGAGTTGAAAGTTAAAAATTAAAAGTTAAAAGTTGCTGTCCAATGCAGTGTCTCACTTAGAATCCAGGTTCTTCCGTGAAGTTCTTATTATCGCGCCTAGGATATTCATGATTTCTGAACTCTCGTTGATAAGATTATCCTTCTTGATAAAGCCAGTTCTTTTTAGTAGCCTTAGCCAGTAATTTGTCTCTCGGGCTTCCTTTAGTGCGATACTCATCTTGGCAATAAAGTCCTTCTTTGATTGAGCTGCAGTTGCTTCCTCAACATTTGCACCAATTGATGTTCCTGATCGAAGTAACTGCTTGCCTAGAACGTATTCTTTTTTCTCAAATTGCAGAAATTTGTATAATTCTATGACCTCCACAGAAAATTCGAATGTTCTGGTCCGTATATCTGGCTCTTGATCATCCACTATGCTTTTCAACTTTTCACTTTTCACTTTTCACTTTTCACTTGATCTCACTTCATATATTCGACTTTGAACCAGTGAATATCTTACCCGTTAATAATCCCGCATATTTTCTCAATATCCGCCGTCTCCAGATAAGGATGCATGGGCAGGCTGAAGATGCGTTGACTCATTTCTTCGCTTACTGGAAAATCTCCATCTTTATAGGAGAGATGATTAAATGCAGTTTGCTGATGCAATGGTTTGGGATAGTAAACAGCTGAAGGGATGCCAGCATCCTTCAGTTTTGCCTGTAGGCTCGCTCTATCATCAGCATTTTTGGCCAGAATAGAATATTGGGCCCAAACGCTGGTGTAGCCACTTGCTACTTCTGGGATAACTACCCGATCTGAGAGCAATTCGTTGTACTTAGCAGCCGCGTCATTGCGCAATTTGACCTCATTGGGGAAGAGGGTAAATTTTTCCAGCACAATTGCCGCCTGGAGCGTGTCCATACGTCCATTGATACCTATACGGACGTTGTCATACTTGTCCCCACCTTTGCCATGAACCCTGATAGATACCAGTTTTTCATAGAGCTCATCATCATCAGTAAAAATGGCACCACCATCGCCGTAACAGCCGAGAGGTTTGGCTGGAAAGAATGAGGTTGAGGCTGCATCACCAAAACTACAGGCCATGCGGTCATCAATCTGACCACCAAAACCCTGGGCAGCATCCTCAAGAACTTTGATATCATATTTTTTTGAAATGAGTTCAATGGCTACGTAGTCTGCTGGAAGACCAAATAGATCGACGGGAATAATCGCCTTGGGGTTCAGTTCACCTTCTTCAATAACCCTGTGAATCGCTTCATCCAGAAGTTCTGGAGAAATGTTATAGGTCTTGGGATCAATATCTACAAAAACGGGTGTTGCTCCTAAAAGCTGGATGACTTCAGCAGTGGCAATAAATGTGAAGGGTGTGGTAAATATGGCATCTCCAGGACCCACATCCCAGGCCATGAGCGGCATAAGGAGGGCGTCTGTTCCAGAGGAACAGCTCACACAATGTTTCACACCGACGTATTCAGCCAGCTGTGATTCCATCTCTTTGATCTCAGGTCCCATAATGTATTTACCATGGGCTAAAACGTCCTGGATGCGCTTATCCAGGTTTGTTTTTATCAGGGACTGTTGTTTTGCCAAATCAATAAATTGCATTTAGATTTTCCTTAAACTTATGGTCATGCTATTCAAAATTGATACGCGTCTCTCATTTATCACATAGGCTAACCTTGAGCAAATATCATTCCCCCCAGGGAAGCATTTTAAACCAATATCAAATTGATTATTGGGAGCTGGGGTATGGCTCAAGTCAAATTCTCTTCCAGTATGTGGACTATTTTTTGGGAAGCATTCCCATCTCCATAATGGGGTTTCCACTCACTCGGTTCAGGGAAATCATGTGACAGTATGGAAATTTTCTCCAGATCATTCCCCACGATATAATTCCAGCCATCCCTAACGGTTTCAACCCACTCGGTTTCCCCACGAACTGTGAGGCAGGGCGTTTTATGCAAATAGGCTTCCTTCTGAATCCCACCAGAATCAGTGATGATGGTGTGAGAATACTTTTCAAGCAACATCATGTCCAAATAACCCACTGGATCAATAATGCGGATCTTTCCATTGGTTTGGCTGATGAGTTTTTCCACTCTGGCACGACTGCGAGGATGCACAGGGAAAATGACGGGGAGGTCGATTTTAGAAACCGCTTTCAAAATGGACAGCAATCTATCATCATGATCAGCATTGGAGGGGCGATGAATGGTCATGAGCAGGAATTTTTCTTTTTCCAGCTTCAATTCATCAAGAATATGTGAATTTTGCTCAGCAACTTTGGTATAGGTGATTAATGCATCCACCATGACATCACCTACAATATGGACTCCCCCGGTGATTCCCTCCCGATTGAGATTGTCCTGGGCTACCTGGGTGGGGACAAACAGCAGGTCTGACAATACATCGGTGACGACGCGGTTGATCTCTTCTGGCATATCTCGATTGTAGGATCGCAAGCCTGCTTCGATGTGAGCAATTTTTATGTGCAGTTTTGCAGCTGCCAGAGCACCAGCAACTGTGGCGTTGGTATCACCAAAAACAATGATATAGTCTGGCTTCTCTTTAAGGAGGATCTTTTCTATGCCCACCAGGCTGCTGGCAGTTTGGGAAGCATGGCTCCCTGAACCTACACCCAGATCATAATCTGGTTTGGGAATTCCCATTTCTTCAAAAAAGATGCGGGCCATGTTATCATCGTAATGCTGACCTGTATTCACCAGAATTTCTGTATGACCGGCGACTCGGAGGGCTTTTGAGATAACAGAAGCCTTTACAAACTGCGGGCGGGCACCAATAATGGTTACTATTTTCATCGACTTATTCATTTCTCACGATTCAGCATTTCTACTCATTGATATTGGCAAAGTTCACTCGTTTGGGGAGAATTTAAATTAGATCTTGAATATCGACTTGTTCCAAATCGCTTATGATGATATCAGCAGTTCCCGATTCGTAGGGTGAATCCACTCCAGGGGAATGCCTGAGTCTGCCAGCAGCAGCCTTGGCATAGAGTCCGGTGGTATCTCGTTTTTGACAGGCATCCAAGGTAGTATCTATGAAAATTTCCCTGTACCGATCAGGACCGATAATTTCTTTTACCTGGAGCCGGGTTTCTCGATCTGGGGAAATGAAAACGGCAATTACGATCAAACCTTGATCATTTAATACTTTGGCCATTTCTGCCACACGACGCAGATTTTCATCGCGATCTGCCTTATCAAAACCCAATTCACGATTTAATCCTGCCCTGAGCATAGTTCCATTAAGTACGATGGCCGTTCTGCCCAGATCAAACAGATGTCGCTCAAGCTTGTAAGCGACTTCATTCTTTCCTGAAGCGTGTAAGCCGGTAATCCAAAACGTCTGCGCTTTCTGTGACAGCTGTTTCTCGCGTTCTCCCCGGTCTATCAAACTCCGATCAGTTGTTGACTGGATTTCATGTGAAATATTAGATGGGAGCTGTTCTGAACGGACACGATTAATAATCATCCCAACAGCAGCAGTATTGTGGGTAAGCGGGTCTATTAATATAAAGCTGCCAGTTTGCCTATTTTTTTGATAAGAATCAAAAAGTAGATTTCGGGAACAGGTTAAGACCACACGACCTATCTGGTTGAGTTCAAATGTCTCTGCATCGAAACGCTGTAATGTATTGACATCAACACCATAGCGGATGGCATCAATTCTGGCTTTGACCCTATTGGTAGTATGCTTGAGCAAATATTGCTTATTCAAGTCAAGATTTGATTCATCCATCCAGACCAACATGGCTTCAAAATGTCTTTCAATCTGTGGTTGATTGTTCTTTCGAACCAACATATCCCCACGACTCAGATCAATTTCATCATCCAGGGTCAGCATAATACTTTGAGGAGGGAAGGCATAGGCAACATCTGTCCCCATACTTTCAATTGATTGAACGGTAGACCGCTTACCGGATGGTAGGGCTACGACTTCATCCCCTTTTCGTATCACACCTGAGGCTACCCTTCCAGCAAACCCTCTAAAATTGAGGTTGGGTCGTGAGACATATTGAACTGGGAAACGAAAATCTACGAAATTGCGGTCAGATGATATGGAGATAGTCTCCAATAGAGTCATGATACTAGCACCCTGGTACCAGGGCATATTCACGCCAGCATCTACAATATTGTCGCCCTTAAGAGCTGATAGCGGTACAAATTGAATATCCGGGATGTTTAGGCGTGTCGTGAATTCTAAATATTCAGAACGGATCGATTCAAATACCTGCTGATCGTAATCCACCAGATCCATTTTATTAACTGCTACAATAACATGCTTGATGCCCAGAAGGGATATGAGAAACGAATGACGTTTTGTCTGGGTGATGACTCCTTTGCGGGCGTCAATGAGAACAATGGCGAGATGAGCAGTTGATGCTCCTGTAACCATGTTACGGGTGTACTGCTCGTGACCAGGTGTGTCAGCGATGATAAATTTGCGTTTTGAAGTGGAAAAATACCGATAGGCCACATCAATGGTAATGCCCTGTTCTCGCTCGGCTTTCAACCCATCAAGCAAGAGTGCATAGTCTATTTCATCACCTGCATTGCCAACCCGTTTCGAGTCTCGTTGAAGGGCTTCTAACTGATCATCATAGAGACGTTTTGAGTCATTGAGTAGGCGTCCGATAAGCGTAGATTTTCCATCATCCACTGAACCAGCTGTGAGCAACCGTAGCAGATCCTTTTTTTCGTCTTGTGCCAGGAAATCTTTAATGCCCAGGCTTGATATGTTTGGGGAGCTCAAAAGTAGCCCTCCCGTTTCTTCTGCTCCATTGAGCCATCTTGATCGAAATCGATGATACGGGTGGTCCGCTCGGACTGTGTCTCTGTCATCATTTCTTCAATAATTTTCTCAATGGTATCAGCTTCTGATTCTACTGCCCCGGTCAAGGGATAGCAGCCCAGGGTTCTGAATCGCACAGTTCTCACTTCCTTTTTTTTCGATAATTCCGTTGGCATGCGATCATCATCTACCAGTATCAATTGACCATCCATATCAACCACTTCTCGGGGTTTGGCATAATAGAGGGGAACAATGGGTATGCTCTCCTGGCGTATGTATTGCCAGACATCCAGTTCGGTCCAATTTGAGATTGGAAACACCCTGATGCTCTCGCCTCTGTGGACTTCCGTATTATATAGGTTCCAGAGTTCGGGTCTTTGATTTTTTGGGTCCCATTGGTGAAAATTATCGCGGAAAGAGAATATGCGTTCCTTGGCTCGGGATTTCTCTTCATCACGACGAGCACCGCCAAAAGCAGCATCATATTTGTGCGAGTCTAAAGCCTGCAAGAGGGCCTGGGTTTTCATTGTATCTGTATGAATTTTACTCCCATGGGTAAATGGCCCAACCCCCTGCTTAACACCCTCTTCATTTTTATGGACGATGAGGTTAATATTATTCTCTGAGCAGAATTCGTCACGGAATTTGATCATTTCCTTGAACTTCCAATGTGAATCTATATGGAGGAGAGGGAATGGAATTTTTCCTGGAGCAAAGGCCTTCTGGGCCAACTTCACCATCACAGACGAGTCCTTACCAATGGAGTACATCATAACGGGGTTTTCGAATTCGGAGGCGACCTCACGAATGATGTGAATACTTTCCGCCTCCAATTCCTGGAGGTGGGTCAATTTGTAAGATTCAGTTTTGCTCATTAAGTAGACTCCCCAGGGAGATTATGAGATTATCCGTTTTTCTTTTAAGAAGGTAATAATTTGTTGAACACCCTCCTGTACGGATTGGCTATCATTTACAATGACAAGATCAGCATGATCAGGTTCTTCGAAGGGAGAATCAATTCCTGTAAAATCTTTGATTTCTCCTGCCCGAGCTTTTTTATATAAGCCCTTTGGATCCCTTTGCTCGGCAGTATCAAGTGTAACTGATACGTAAATCTCGAAGAAGTTTAGTGGTTCAACGATTTTACGAGCGAGCTGCCTGTTTTTGGCCAGGGGTGAGATAAAAGAGGATAATACAATCATACCGGCTTCGGCGATTAGTTTGGAGGCTTCAGCGACTCGCCGTAAATTTTCGTTTCGATCTGATTCAGCAAAACCCAGACCAGCATTGAGACCATGACGGACATTGTCTCCATCCAAAACAGTTACCTGAAAGCCAGCTTCAAAAAGCACTTTCTGAACTGCCATAGCCAGGGTGGATTTGCCTGAGCCAGAAAGTCCAGAGAACCACAATACAGCAGCAGAATGACCATTTTTTGCTTCACGGTCTTCAAGTGGTACGGATTGTTGGTGTTGGGTGAGATTATTCATCATGGCTGGCAATATAAAAAGAATTGCTCCTTTACTGAGACCAATAATTTATTTGCACAGATTTTATTGAGTTCTGATCCAGTTAGCATGTCAGACCAGCCTGGAATGACATTCATCATTTTGAATCATGGGAGTTAAAGCTATTTTTGCAGATTACTTCAAAATGATCTTAATCAGGGGAACCTATGAAATACATCAAGTCATTTACAGTTCTAACCATTCTCATATTCATAGCTGCCTGTGGCTCAGGTTCAAATCCAGGAGTCAATCCAGAGTCCCTGCAAGCTGGACCCAAACCTAATTGGCTGATTCAGCACCCGGTTGACCCCACCTATTATCTCGGTATCGGTTCGGCTTCTAAGAATCAATACGGTTCGGAAGCCGTGGCAGACTTGGAAGGTCATGAGCTGGTTGATACCTGGCAGGATGCCACCTATCACTTCGCCTATTACCGACTATCGAAAGCCCAGTATGCTGCTATCCAAGCGAGGAAGCGGCAGGCAGCCCTGTCACTTTCAACAGATTTCCTGGCCAAGGCCAATGCAGCCATAGCGTTGAACCAATTTTCTGATGCTTTTAATGGTCTCGTGCAAGCCTTTATTCCCCTCCTGCCCTATCTCAATGAAGCGCTGGAGATCAATATTGAAGGTCGTCAAGTTATTCTGAGCAATGAAATCCATTCCCGTCTCCAGTCCCTGTTATCAGGTATCGAACTTGCTCCTAGCAAGTCAGAACTCTCTGTCAAGTTGGGACAACCCATTACAGAGGAACTAGCAGTTTTTGCCAAAGGATATTCTGGTCAACCCATGCGTGGTCTGCCGCTTAAGGTTCATTTTTCCAGGGGAGCTGGGGAAGTGGTGGGGCTTGTTAGCACTGACCCGCAGGGTGTAGCTAGGCTTCAGGTCGCCAGTATCAGCGCCCCCTTGAAACTCCAAATTCTTGAAATTAGTGTGGCTGTGGAGCAGCTTATTCCTGGTGAGTCACCTGTCTTATCAGCAATTATTGCCAGCATCCCTCCCACTTCAAC
Source organism: Fidelibacterota bacterium (assembly GCA_013203185.1). Taxonomy (GTDB): domain Bacteria; phylum Fidelibacterota; class UBA8477; order UBA8477; family JABMPR01; genus JABMPR01. The sequence goes on from JABMOS010000088.1 coordinate 9,963, forward strand.
CAGGATTGTCCTGGATGTGAATAATCCATCCATTTATCTGGTTTCAAACGAGTCATTTGATGGGAAGCTGCTGAAGCAGTTGCAGGTGGATCCGCGTCTGAAAAACCATTTTATTGGTGAGGGGTTCAATTTCGTAGACACTCAAAAGGAGGCTGATTGGCAAATGACCCTGAGAGCTACGGCCACCAAAGGCACCGAATATAGCGGTATGTATACCACTTTCGCTGATGTGAGTTTAAGTGTGGTTGACCGGAATACTGGCAAAGAAATCTATACGAATTCACTAGCCCGGGTAAAGGGTATTGATTTGAGTTATGAAAATGCTGCTAAGAAGGCGCTAAACAATGCAGCCGACCAGATGGTGAACAATATTTTGCCCCAAATTTTGGAGAGTATTAAATAGCCATCGGGGTGATAGTGTAATTCGATTAACAATCTCCCAGGTCTGTCCAATATTTGCTATTCTTTGATTTTGTAGGATCTTTTTTCTTGGATGCCTTTTTAGCTTTATAGGCAGTACCGTCTCGGTACACTTCATCGTTGGTTTGGTACTGCGTATTTTTGGACCATTCAGAGCGACCCCCACAATATTCATCTTGTTCGTCGTCTTCATCATCTTCATCGTCCTCATCATCGCCGCCACTTCCCACAACTTCGATATGATCCACATCGCCACTTACTTCGCCACCATATACTTCAAGGACAACCAGGTCATCTTCATCCTCGGCTGTTATATCTCCATCGATATGCACACCGGTTCCGATGTAAATATCAAGTGGTTCAAGATTAGAGCCCTGACCACGATCTAAAATTTCAATATCTTCTTTCACATAGGTATTGTTTTTAAGAATGATATCCCCATGGCGTGTGGTGATACTCTTTTTCAAATAGGAGCCGCTGATACGTATGTCGCCACTTTCAGTTTCGATATCACCGTTCAAGGTTGAATTATCCTTTACGCGCAGTGATCCATAAGTAATTGTAATTGATTGATCAACTGTGACCCCTGTTTCTAAGAATACATCGCCATTAAGTGAAATAATCTTTTTTACGCGGCCGCCTTCTTCAACATAAATATCACCTGATGTGGTTTCAATTACGCCTTTTACGCGAGCGCCGGCTTGAACAATAATGTCGCCAGTATCGGTAGTAATGTCGCTATTGTAAGTGGTATTTGCTTCCACTATAACCTCATCGTCAGGTGGGGGTGCAGCTATAAGTATGGAGAATGACAAAAGCACAATGACCATATTCAAATATTTCAATTTCATAGAAGCCTCCTCGATGAATTTTGATTGTGCAAATATAACTGCATAACCCGCCAGATCATTTAATATATATCAAGCCCTGTCATAAATAGGTAAAACCTTAGCTGGGCTTAAATAAGGGTATTAGAGAGTAAGAATTTAGTTCTATGAAAGGTTGGTCAGGAAAGCTTTCACTTTGAATTCTGAAGTCTTCACAGCCTTCAATATCTTAGCTGATTCATCGGCAGACAATTCATGGGCAAAAACCACCTTAAAGTAAGTCATGAAATTATCCATGCGCTCCTGGTTAAACCATTCCACACCGTCAACTTTATTTATCTGGAAGTATTCTGGAACACCTTTGCGTTTGAACAAATCAGTAAAAAATGCGTGGGTATCTCGCTTGAGCAGTGCTCTGGCCCTATCGCCAAATTCAAGCACACTCAATATTCCAGCCAGATTGATAGCCTCTGCTGTATCCAGACATTTATTGATCTGCTCCTCCAGCCCATAGGTGTCCACCATACTTTTAGAAGACTCTGGGTTAGCGGCATGGACCTGACGGGCAAAATAAATGCTTGCCAACACAAAGCGATGCTGCTCCATGGATTCTGAAGGTATGGAACTTAGAAGTTTCTGGGATCCACTCAGTAGCGCGTCAAAATTCTGGGAAAATTCTTCAACATCGTCCAGCATGAGGGAAATATTTTCCAGCTCCAACATGGATTCCAGAAGGGGTGAAAATTTCTTAAACAGGGCATTGCTTTCAGTTGGCGCGTCTGGGCCAATGACAAACTTCATCATGTTGCAGAAAAGTCGATGTACCGGCTCCAGCTCTATCCGTCGGAAGAGGGGGGCAAAATCATTAATCCCACCGCCATTCAAGTCTTGATGAATATTCCACCAGGGATTTGCTTCGGTGTCATTAACCAGTTGAAATCCTGAATAAATCTGGGATTCATAACCAGATAATTCCATGAATAGCCCTTGATTGCGAATCTCTTCCACAGTTCTGATATACCATAATCTTGAAGCCTGCTCCTGAAAGATAACATAATAACTGTTTTCAACATCAAATGAGAGGGCTACGATCAGATCTTCTGAAACCAGGTTAGGATGATCCGCCGTGGGATCAGTATTAAAGCGGGTGGATGTTTTAATCCAACCTGACTGACTGGCATAAGAATTATTGACCAGGACCAAGGACCGTTCTGTTCCACTTTGATTGGTGTATGCAAAGACACTATCAACCTTATGTCCGTCAGGATTCATAAAGGGGAATAACCTAAAATTTCCAGAGCCAGCATAGAGGTAGCGTTTTTTCATAAGTGGGAAAATGAGGTCTTTGTGCCGCTTGATGAGGTCTTCATCCGGGGATTCATCCCAGTAGGCACGACTATATTCCATACCGTACTTCTCTTCATAGCCTTCAATTTGAGCATGGGCAAACATGGGGAGACCTGGCAGGGTCACCATGAGTACTGTGGCCCCAAAATACTTATCGCCTTTACCAAATTGGGCAATGGCTGTATCTTCGTCTGGATTACTCAAGAAGTTTACAAATCGCTGGAGGATACGGGGGTCAAATTCCAGGGTTTTGGAAACCATCTCATAGAATTTGCCATTTTCTTCCATTTTCAGCATATTCATAAAGGCACTGTTGTAAACACGGTGCATACCCAGGGTGCGAACGAAATAACTTTCCATCATCCAGAAGGCTTCAGCCAATAATAAAGTGTCTGGCACTTCCTTGGCCACACGATCAACAACTTCACGCCAGAATTCTGCTGGAATGGCTGCATCAAAATCGGCCCCGCTCATACTGAAACCTGCTCGGGAAGGGATATCCCCACCGGAGCCTGGTTCTGGGAACCAAAGTCTTTGAACATGGCGTTTGGCCAGGGTCATGGCAGCATCAAACCGGATAACTTTAAATTGTCGCGCTACATTAAGAATGACCTGAATTATCTCTTCTCGCAATTCAGGATTGAGATAGTTGAGCTGGGCTGTATCGTTCCAGGGCATGGATGTGCCATCATTGCCATGATAGATGTAGCGTGTGTTTCCATTGCGATGGTCATGGGCTTTAAAGACCACGGCTGCGTCGCTGCGGTCATAATAATGGTCCTCCAGATGAATACTCAGGTCTGGATCTTCTGAGAGATCTCCCCCATCAAATCTATAGGATGGGAAGGGCGAATTATCGGTGCTGATATACCATTCTGGATGGTCTTTTAGCCAATCTGAGTCAAGCCCGGTATGGTTGGGCACCATATCGCTGGCCAGGCGTATGCCCCTTTCCCAGGCGCGAGTCCTGAGGTTTTCAAGGGCGTCAGGACCTCCTATACTGGGGTCGATCTGGTATTCCTTAAGGGAGTAGGCCGAGGATTCAGCATCGGGATTTCCACACCAGTGTTTGATCTTTTTCGATATACTGCTGCGATTCCAGAGACCAATCAGCCATAACACAGTGAATCCCTGCTGAGCCAGAAGGTCTAATTCCTCATCGGGAATATCCCGCAAGGTCTTTATTTCCCGCTCATATTTTTTTGAAAGCTGATCCAACCAGACCAGGGAATTACGGGCAATCATGACCACCCGGGGCATCCAATCGCTGTCCTCGCTA
>JABMOS010000089.1 GCA_013203185.1 Fidelibacterota bacterium
ACGCCAACACACCTGTTGCTTATACAAATGTTTCAAAAGAAGAGATGGAAATACGTCTTGGTTCACAGGATATTCCTCTCGTTCTTAACACAACTTCTTCAGTATATGCCACTAATCAAGGTGGTGGTGCTGGTGATGCCCGTATCAACGTGCGTGGATTCAACCAGCGCAATGTCGCCGTTATGATTAACGGTGTACCTCAGAATGATATGGAAAACGGCTGGGTGTATTGGTCAAACTGGGATGGTGTTGGTGATGCAACCTCTTCAATCCAGATGCAACGTGGACTCAGTGCTGTAAACCTGGCTACACCTTCAATTGGTGGAACCATGAATATCATTACTGATCCAACAAAGCTTGAGTCTGGTGGTAGCGTCAAACAGGAAGCCGGTTCCGGTTCTTTTCTGAAAACCACGGTTAATTATAACACTGGTTTGATTGGTGATAAAATGGCTTTGAGCAGTACCATTGTTCGCAAAACCGGTGAGGGTGTTGTGAATGGTACCTGGACAGATGCCTGGGCATACTATTTTGGTGCCTCATATGCCCTGAACTCAGACAATCGTTTTGAACTCTATGCCATTGGTGCTCCCCAGCGTCATGGTCAGAGAAGATACAAACAAAATATAGCAGCTTTTGACAGTACCTATGCCAAAACTGTAGACGGTTTTGATGAAGGTGCCATTGATGCCTTCGTTGAGTCTGTAGACGGTAGAAATTACAATGAGAATGTCAGCCCTGTTTCTAGTAGCTACAAGGGCAAGCAGTACTGGTACATGTATGGCGAAGGCGGCTTGTTTGGTGGTGGTCTGGTCGACAGATATGATCCTGACTTTCTTAATGAGAGTGAAAACTATTTCCATAAACCATTGGTTAATTTGAACCATTATCTAAACCTCACTGATAAATTGAGACTTTCAACAGTCGCCTATTGGTCAGGTGGTTCAGGTGGTGGTACAGGTACTTATGGTTCAGTAAAATGGAACTACCATGCAGGTATCCCAAGTCCATCTCGTTTTGTTAATTATGATTTAACAATTGCAAACAACTCCACAGTAGATTCTGCATATTCAAATACTGAAAATAGATCATATGGTATTTTGCGTAACAGTATCAACCGTCAAAGCACCATCGGTTTGATCTCCAAACTGAATTTTGACATGAGTGATATGTTGAAACTTCAGGTTGGTGTTGACTGGCGTAGTGCTGGTATTGAACATACACGTGAAGTTCGTGACCTTCTGGGTGGCGATTATTACGTGGATGACTCTGATCCAAATATGGGTGGTGATTATAAAGTCGGCCTCGGTGATAACATTGATTATCACAGTGAAACCACAGTAGACTGGATTGGATTTTTTGGACAGGCTAGCTACACAGCTGGTCCTGTTGCAGCCTATGGAATGGCAGGATTCTCTTCTATCAAATACTCCTACCAGGATCACTTTACTATAGCTGACGAAGTCGTCAAATCTGATGCCATTGCTGCCATGCAGTTTAAGGGTGGTGGTAAATACCATCTGGCTGAAAACTTGAGTGTCTTTGGTAACTTTGGTATCGTCGAGAAACCACCGATCATGGATAACGTGATCTACTTTGATGGTACAGTTGCCTCAGATCCTGCCAATGAGCAGTTTACAAGTGCAGAACTTGGCATGACATACAAAGCCAAGATGTTTGCTCTAACAGCCAATGCTTATAATACCGATTGGAAAGATCGTAATCTGACCAAGGCCGTTGATGTCGGTGCTGGCTCGAGTGGTGATACTGATGTTATATTCCTCACTGGTGTCAATCAGAACCATAAGGGTGTTGAAATTGAAGCAACTGTTCAACCCATGAAAATGCTTCGATTCGATGCTGCCTTGAGTTTTGGTAACTGGCAGTTCCTTGATGATGCTGATGGTGATTACCGCAATGAGAGTGGTGAGATTTTAGGTGAGTACACCTATGCTCTGAAGGATCTCAAAGTTGGTGATATGCCACAGACATCATATGTTTTTGGTGCAACAGTCACACCAATTCCAGGGTTAAGAGTGCAGGCACTATTCAGTATGTACTCTAATAACTATGCAGATTGGAGTCCTGATAGTCGTGAATATGATCTTGCTGCTGGTGACACACCTGACAGAGAACAGGTTTGGACCGCTCCTGATTACTCCAAACTGGATATCCACGCCTCTTATGACCTACCCAAGGTTGCAGGTATTAACTCTCAGCTATTCTTGCACGTCTTCAACGCTCTGGATGAAATTTATGTCCAGGATGCTCTTGATAATAGCGCTTACAACTCTTATAAGGTCGATGGTGAATTTGCCAATTCTCATGGACCAGATGCCGCAGAAGTTTACCTCGGCGTGGAGCGTTTCATGAACTTTGGACTGAAGCTTAATTTCTAGTCCCGAAGTTTAGATTTTAAAAAGGCCCCGGAAATCCGGGGCCTTTTTTTGTCCATCTTATCTACAACACCCAAATTAATTCGGGTGTTGTTTAAATATCAGATAGTAGAGTCCCCCCACAATTCCTACCAGTGCAACAGCAGGAGCAATGAGCACACCTCCTACAAAAAAGATAACGGCAAAACCATTCAGGAATTGATTCCCTAATGGCATAGTGCCGATTTGTGTGTTTACAGTATCAAAAATATTGTGGAGTAAAATCAGGACGGGGAAACTGATGACGGATATTGCCAGTAGGGTCCAATAGTCCCGAGCACTACGCCACTGATGGATCATACTGAAACATAGAAATGAAATTCCGAGATAGGCCAACCCAACACCAGGTGGGTTGTCACTAATTCCAATGAATAAAGCTATGATTATGAGTGTGATTCCAACACCAAAAATTGGCACTGTTAGTTTTCGACCAAATTGATTTTTTAAATATGCTATAAACAGATTCAAATGATTTCCCCCACTCTATTAACAGGTATTTGATCCAGGCAAGGACAATGCCCTCACCTGGATTAATTGAGAATAGGTTTAATTGTTTCGGTTAAAGAAGGATTTAAAGAATTCGCCGATGGTAAATTCTTTGTAATCTCTGAATTCTCCGGCATCGAAGTAGACTCCTTTGCAATCAGGACAACGCTCGTAACGGATGTGTGATTGCCTCTTGTCAGCCTCAGGATGCATGGCAACGTCGCACCTTGGACAAACTGCATCAGTATTCTGATTTTGTTGCTTACCGACTTCAGGATCGCCCATATCGATGACTTCGGAGCCTGAGAGAACTTTCAGATCTTGGAGTTCAAACCTATCAAACCAGATTCCGTAGCATTTTGTACAGCGTTCAACCTGAATATGCTCGAACTCAATACTTTTCATATAGCCCTTACATTTGGGACAATGCATAATTCCTCCCTTAACTGGCCTTCTTTACTTTATCTTTCTTGGCGGGTTTCTTATGGGCAGGCTCAAGAGCGAGTTCGATGACATCACTAATTTGCTCAACAAACTTGAATTCCATCTCCTTTTTCACTCTTTCAGGCAATTCAACCAGATCAGCCTCATTCTTCTTAGGCAAAATCACTGTAGTCAGACCAGCGCGGTTAGCAGCCATTACTTTTTCACGAATACCACCAATAGGTAGAACTGCCCCACGGAGTGTTATCTCACCTGTCATACCTAGATTACTTTTCACCAAACGCTCTGTGAGGAGTGAAATCATGGCAGTAAATAGGGTTATTCCAGCCGATGGGCCATCTTTTGGTACAGCACCTGCGGGGATATGAACATGGATATCCCATTTTTTATAGAAATCAGGATCAACCCCAAATTTGGCGGCGTTGGAACGAATATATGAATAAACTGCTTGCGCTGATTCTTTCATGACATCGCCCAGTTTACCGGTGAGCTTCAAGCCACCCTTACCTTCCATTTTCATGGCTTCAATAAAAAGAATATCTCCACCAACTGCTGTATATGCCAATCCAATTACGATACCATAATTGGACATACGTTCAGCAATCTCACTGTGGCGTCTTGGTGGGCCCAAAAGCTTGGTGATACTGCTCTTGGTAATCCGACGGGGTTTATGGTTCCCTTCTGCTCGTTCTCTGGCGACCTTGCGACATACATTGGCAATCTGACGCTCTAGATTACGGACGCCGGCTTCATACGTATAACTACTTATAATCTCGCCTATGGCCGTATCCATAAAGGTAATTTGCTCTTCTTCCAGGGCGTGTTCACTAACCTGCTTGGGAATTAAGTAGGATTTGGCGATATGGATTTTCTCTTCTTCGATATATCCAGGAAAGTCAATCATCTCCATACGATCACGAAGTGGTCCAGGGATAGGATCCAACCAGTTGGCCGTAGCTATAAACATGACTTTGGAGAGATCAAAAGTGACTTCAAGGTAATGATCACTGAATGAATGGTTCTGTTCTGGGTCGAGAACTTCCAGAAGCGCTGAACTTGGATCACCACGAAAATCGGTTCCCAGCTTATCCACCTCATCCAGCATAAAAACGGGATTGCGTGTTTTCGCCTTTTTCAATCCTTGAATGATGCGACCCGGTAAGGCACCGATATAGGTTCGGCGGTGACCACGGATTTCAGCTTCATCACGTACACCACCCAGAGAGATACGAATAAATTCTCTACCCAGGGCATCTGCAATGGACTTGCCCAATGAAGTTTTTCCGGTTCCAGGAGGACCCTGAAAGCACAGGATGGGTCCTTTGATAGGTGCATCAGGACTCTGCTCCATTTTAAGCTTCCGAACGGCGAGGAATTCTAGAACTCTATTCTTGACACGCTTTAATCCGTAGTGGTCCCGATCAAGAATATTCAAGGCTTCTTGAATGTCGACTCGATCCTCAGTTTCGTTACTCCAGGGTAATTCCACCAGCCAATCGAGATAGGTACGGGAAACCGTATATTCAGGAGATGATGGAGGAATTCGCTGGAGCCGGTCAATTTCCTTGTTGGCAACCTTGAGAGCTTCTTCAGGCATGCCGGCCTCGAGTATTTTCTCTTCCAGTTCCTTGATTTCAAGGGTCTGATCATCTTCCCCAAGTTCTTTCTTGATGGCTTTCATCTGCTCTCTAAGAAAGTACTCTCGCTGACTTTTTGAAATTTCTTCCTGGACCTCAGTCTGGATTTTCTCACCAATTTCCTGACGCTGTATTTCCCTGTTGATGAGGACAGTAGCTTTTTTCAGTCGCTCTGTGACATCAGTTTCTTCCAGGATATCCTGTTTTTCAGTATTGGAGAGCTGCATCATTGAGACGGCTCTATCCACAAGACGGGCAGGATGCTGGATATTGGAAAGTAGTGAAATGTGTTCCTGGGTGATATAGTCTGCTACCTTTGATAGTTCTCGGAAAAGTGTGCGGATATTGGCAGACATGGCATCAGTCTCAAGATCAGCATCGTAGATTTCTTCGATACCCTCAATACTGGCTTTAAAATACGGATCGGTCTGTGAATAATTTTTGATTCGAACCCTCTCGCCACCCTGAACGATAGCACTTTGACTACCATCAGGCATATCCAAAATCTTCATGACTGAAGCTGTGGTTCCAACATCAAACAGGTCACCAACTTCAGGGTTTTCTACAGAGCCTTCACGTTGGGCTACAACAACAATCGTCTTTTTCCCTGAAGGGAGTTCACGGAGCAGCTTTAAGGAGCGATCTCTGCCTATGTAGAGGGGGATAACCTGCTGTGGAAACAATACTGTGTTTCGCAGGGGCATCACTGGGAAAGAAGTTGAAGGAATTATATCTGTCATCGTTTACTCCGAATATATTTTTGAATTAGAAATCTGAATCATACTTTAGTGTTTCCTGAACTCGTTGTGTCTGGAAATGTTTCAACACTTTTAGGACTCTCAAGGTGACGCCAAAGTCACCTTGTCTATCTCGGCCTACAATACTGGGCCACAATCCTGTTTTTAGCTGAGCATCCAATAACCAATCAAGCAATTTATACGTTTTACGGTCGCTATTTTTTGCATCAATTAATTTAATAGTTTCCAAATATCTGAGGGTTCCTCCTGAGATAATGCTAAGTCCGCTGGTTCCTGAAATCAAGGTGTCCCAGACTTGCATACCCGGGAGTAATGTACTTTCTCCATCCTGGAGAACCTTTCCCTCCAGATATTTGAGCCCTTTTTTGATGGCCCTATTTGCTCGGAATTTTTCTGATTGCCCCAGGGTCCATAGAAAGAACAGGCTGCTCCAATAACAAGATGAGGTTTCTTTCTGTAGACTAGACCAGCCGCCATCAGCGTTTTGAAGAGCAATGAGATCCCTGATTAACTGTTTGATAATAGGGCTGCCTTCCAACTGATATACAATTGCCAGATAGATTGCCTGGGATTGGTGGTGCAGTCTCAAAGGTAGATCCTGTTCAGCGAGAGTTCGTAGAACTTCCCTCATTCCCAGCATCACTTTTTCCTGTTTATGGGTTACAGAATAATCTTGGAGTCCTTGTAAGACTTCCATTTGTTTAAGCAGCTGAAGGGTTTGGATCTGGGATTCGCTCAATCCAGAGATTTTCCCATCAATTGGCCATAAACCATGAGCGCTCTGATCTGCGAGGATTTTCCTTCTGGGCTGATGCTTTCTCAAATTTTTTTGTAATGCTAAAAAATCTTCAGAAGACGAATCCTCCAGAATATCAACGACCAGTTGATACCGGATGGGGAGAGGTGCTGCTTTTAGTAGAGTGGGGATTGGATTCTTTTTAAAATTGGCCATCCATGAGAATTGGTCAATATTCTGATCATCAGGTAACATATGGATAAGCTAAGACTAAATTTGCCTCTAACAAGGCATTCTATACATGCTAATCTAGGTTTCTTGTGAGTTAATGCAATTTATGTCCACGCTGAGGCTCTATTTCCTATCGCTGGAGGATAATGCCGGACATCTAATTACTATTTGTTGAGTAAGTATTGAGACAAAAATCTCTGTAACGTAGATTCTGGGATAAAAAAAACCCCGGTGATGAGCCAGGGTCTTGTTCGAGGAGAGTTACGATATTAGCAGTTGCAACTACCACCGCAGCTGCAATTACCACCGCATCCACAATTTGATTTTGCTTTTGGTTTCAAAATTGTAAACCCTTCAGCATTATCGTCTTTGTAGTATTCAACGCTGGCGCCTTCCAACTGAGCAAAGCTCGCTGGATCTACCAGAACACGGACGCCCTGAGAATCGAAGACATTGTCTTCGGGATGTTGCTTATTATCCAAGGACATTCCATAGGAACCATTTGAACAACAGCCTGAGTTTGCATAAATGCGTAGACCACCCTCTTCTGAGAGATCTTGCTGGCTCATGAGACCTTTAATCTTCTCGGCTGCAGTTTCTGTAATTTGAATCATATATATTACCCCATTCAAGTCAAGTTAATGTACAGTTTAAAGATGATTATTATTGTCCCTTATTGCAAGACAATTTTTAGACCATTCAAGCAACTCGCATTAATGGACGCAGCCCTTTTCAGGATTATCAACCAGGGTGCCTGAAACATAGGCAACGAGTGCATCATCAACTGTTGATATTTCTGTAATCAACGATTCAATGTTAGCCCCGCGGAGATCATCGTATATGCGACGACCCATCCCTCTGGCGATGACCACATCACAATCGTTCAGTGCAGTCAATATCCCTTCGTGGGAATGTCCATGTCCCCCCTGGTGTTCATGAGTACCCTGCTGCAGGTGATTTGTAAAGACGTTTTCGCGATAATCCTTGGATTTTATACTCCCATCAACAAGCTCTGCAATCACGAATCCCTTGCTTCTTCCAAAATGCTGTGCGATTGATCTTTGATCATTCGAAGCGATTCCAATTTTCATGCCTACCCCTTCTTATATTTGATTTAGTTCTAAATCATCGAAATCAATATAACTGCGTATTGGCAAGCATTTAGATAATTGTTTTCCCTGGTGTTATTTTTTTACTAATTATTGCTAGAGGTCATCATTTACACAGGCCACTTTACACTATTGCAACCATTGTCATGTGCATACATTCAAGCGTGCTAAGTATATATTTTTATTCATTGTAAAAAATACTTATATTCTAAGATTCGACCCGTGGTTCGACTGGGAATAATATGCTGATTGGCACATTATTTGTTATAATTAAGATTGCGTTTAATCATGTATTTGAGTGCGGGGAAAAATTTGTTATCCACTTATACAAAATCTAGATCAATAATAAAATCAACGTTTTGGGGTTTTACTGAAAGGGCTATATCATGAAGAAAATGCTTATTGTACTGTTAATCTTATCTGTGGGGATGGTTTATTCTCAAGCAACAACCGCAGAATTTGTCGGTTCGAAGAAATGTAAAATGTGTCATAGCAAAGCCGAGGTTGGATCTCAGTACTCCATATGGGAGAATGGTCCTCACGCGAGATCTTTTGAAACCTTGAAGACTGATGCAGCTAAGGCAATTGCCAAAAAGAAGGGGTTAAAGACTTCCCCAGACCAGGCTCCAGAATGTCTCATATGCCATGTAACTGGTTGGGGTGAAGAATCTGGTTATCAGCTGAAAGTTGATCCACTGGACAAAAAAGCTGTCAAGGTCAATGACGACCTATCAAGTGTAGGGTGCGAATCCTGTCATGGCGCTGGAAGTGAATACAAATCTAAGAAAGTAAAGGCCGCCATTGCAGAGGGTACTATCACCCGCGAATCTGTGAATCTCCTGACTATCTCAGAAAAGACATGTACAGTATGCCACAATAAGAAATCGCCGACCTATAAAGCTTTTGATTACGCTGTTCGTGTAAAGGAAATCGCCCATCCTGCACCTGGTAAATAGAGGAATAACCCAGTGAGAGTCAGAATGGCAATACTTCTTCTGGTTGTCATGGCCGGAGCAATTTTGGGTCAAACTGCGATAAAATCAGATAATATCCCCGATACAATTGAGATCGGGGCGCTTGAAAATATTTTTGAGCCAGTGCATTTTGATCACAAACTTCACGCTGATATGACTACCATGGGCGGAGGGTGTAACACCTGTCATCACCATGGCTCTGAAGGCGTTTATGAACCCTGCGCAGATTGTCACATGAGCGGGGAAGAGAACGCTTCCATGACCATGCCCACCATCAACGGGGCTTATCACCGAAACTGTCTGAATTGTCACCAGAGTTGGACCGGTGAAAAAGTCTGCAAAACCTGTCACGTCCAGAAGAAATTCCGTTTCAATCTCCGAAAAAGTTTGGATGCCACAGATATTCTGGCTCATCACCATGAAGAAATAGTGGTACCAGAAATTTTTCATTTTGTCTCACCAGGGAGTAATCAAAAACCTGTGTCCTTCCAGCACAAGGAACACGTGGATTTGTATAGATTCAAATGCGAGAACTGCCACAGGCAAACAGATTGCTCAACCTGTCACAACTATACACCTGCCTCCCTCGACGAGGTTAAATCTCTGAACGTACATCATGACCCCTGTAGCAATTGCCATGACACGGTTAAAGAGAATGGATGTGCAAGTTGTCATCGTTCAACACCATCCAATGGGTTTGCACATAGCGTTACAGGTTTCGAGCTAAAACAATTCCACCAGACTTTGAGTTGCAACGACTGCCATGAAGGCACGGAGCCCATAGCAGCTCTTGATCCTACCTGCACAAATTGTCACACTAATTTTGAAGTAGGCGAATTTGATCATGCCGCCACTGGCTTGATTCTAAATGAAGATCATATTGAGTTTGAGTGTTATGACTGCCACACAGATGATCAATATGATATCACACCATCCTGTATGGAATGTCATGATGATGACCTGAGCTTTCCCACGGATATGCCAGGTGAAAGAATCCAACTGAAATAGTATTGACCTATACCTTGAGAGGGTTATAAACCTTATGCGACTGACTAAAACCTATCTAACCATCCTCACCTTTCTTGTGTTATTCCTGGTGATTCCTGCCCTGGGACAAGATGATGATTATGAACCAATTGATAGCGATCAATGCGTTGATTGTCATGAAGAGAGCGAAATGGAAACCATCATTCAAGATGACCTGGATGGCTCCATTCATGAAGGGATTGAGTGCCTGGATTGTCATATATACCATGGCACTGAACCGCACACCGAAGAAGCTGAAAATTTTGTAGCCGGATGCGAAGGGTGTCGAGATTGTCATGAAGATGCATCAGATCAATATCAAGCTCATGGACGCTCGGTAAAGGGCGAGTGTGCCGATATGCCTACCTGCTCTGATTGCCATGGGGCCCATAACGTCTTGCCCAGTTCAATGCTCAACTCAAAAGTTAATCCCACAAATCTGGCCAACACCTGTGGTAACTGCCACGAAAACATCGATCTGATAAAACGCTATGACATCCTATTGGATCACCCAGTACAAGTATACAATAATTCGGTACACGGCAAAGCCACTGGAGGTGGAAATGCAAAGGCCGCATCTTGCGATGATTGCCACTCGACAGCAGGTACCTCTCACGAGATTTATCCGCCCACCAATCCAGAATCATCTATTTATCATCTTAACATTCCTAAAACATGTGGCAAATGTCACCCAGAGGAAGAGAAGGATTACCGAGAGGGTATCCATGGAAAATTGGCTGCCCGAGGCATGGCCAACGCACCGGTTTGCACGGATTGTCATGGAGAGCACGGAATCATCTCTCCTTCGGATCCACTTTCACCCGTTTCAGCACATCGTGTTGCAGCTGCAACTTGTGAGCCCTGCCATGAATCAACAGCACTAAATGAACGCTTAGGGAATCGAGGTGAGGTAAGTAGCTATGTGGACAGTTATCATGGCTTGAAAAGTCAGGCTGGTGATCTTCATGTAGCCAACTGCGAATCCTGCCACGGCGCTCACCGAATTTTACCAAGTACAGATTCCACCTCATCCATTCATCCTAAAAATCTAGCGACGACCTGTGGTGAATGTCATCCCGGCATGAGTGATAAACTTGCAGCTGTGACCATTCATGGCATAGGAGATGAGGATCCACGGTCACCCCTGGCAGTTCTCATTGAAAAAATTTACATCCTCCTAATTGCTGTGACCATTGGCGGCATGTTTTTGCACACCGTCCTAGACTACTTAAAACAAGTACGTCTGACAATGAAAGCACCATCCGTTAGGCGAATGCGAGGCTTGGAGGTAGTGCAACATACAGCATTATTGCTATCCTTCTTTACGCTTGTGATATCTGGTTTCTCCCTGCGCTTTAATGAATCCTGGATTGCTGAATTATTCTTTGGCTGGGAAGGTGGATTTGAATTCCGAGGAGTTATTCATCGGTATGCCGCAGTATTCATGATTGTGACTTCAGTATGGCACCTGCTATTCCTCTTTACCAAACGAGGGAAACAGTTTGTTAAAGATATGATTCCAGGTCTTCGCGATATCCGTGAGTTCTGGGGCATGGTTCTGTACTTCTTTGACTTTAGAGATCATGAGCCAAAATTTGGACGATTTGCTTATGCAGAGAAACTTGAATACTGGGCTGGCGTCTGGGGCAATATCGTCATGATAGCCACTGGACTGGTTCTCTGGTTTGACAATTACTTTATTCAGAAATTCTCCAGCACCTTCATAGACGTTTCCCTTGTTATTCACTATTGGGAAGCTTGGCTGGCAACCCTGGCCATTCTCATCTGGCATCTCTACAACACCGTTTTCAGACCTAGTGTAGCCCCCATGAATACCAGTTGGCTATCTGGTAAGATGCCCAAACAAATGTTCGAACATGAGCATGGTGGCGCATCACCAGACCCAGAGCTGAATCCACCTGAGGAAGATGAAGATTAATCCGATCCAATCAGTTTCCTGATTATAAAAAGAGCCCTGATGAAGTGGAATTCAACAGGGCTCTTTAATATCTATACAACCATTGTCCAAATATAAATAGGAGAGATACTAAACCTACTCCATAGGTTACGAAGAACCCCTTTGCGAACCCTTTTGCGAATCCTGTAACAAATTGAACGGCACCACTATGTTTATCAACAAAGTTACTCTGATTCCCAAAATAGGCATGAACCGGTAGTGCTATATTGCGTCTCGTTTTTCCGTCGTACATCCTCACTATTTCTGATAGAGGAATTATTATGGTACGTCCAGATTTATCCGAAATGTACATAAGCTTAGCCTCCGTTGTAAGGGTCTCAGGAAGAAAACCAAGTATTGCGGCTTCGATGACCTCATATTTTGTCAGGATTTTATCTGGGATTGAATCAAGGGGTACATCTGCTATTGCTAAATATGTCCATCCTTCTGCCTCAGTTGTCATCAATGATAAATCCTGACCAATTACAGAGAGTGGAATAATGATAAGAAGAAACATTAAGCAAGCCCTCAGGCAATATGGGTAAGACATTGGTTTATGGTGAAACATGTAAGTTATTCTCCATTTCTAATCTAGCCACTTATGTGAATCGTTGTGTAATAGTGATTCTAATGCTTATACAAAATTGACCACCGTATGTCTTGCTATAGGGATTGTAATGGCAAGCGAACCTTCCAGATGCTAACTGAACTATCTTTTATGGCCTTTTTTATCATTATCAAAATTTTACCCGACTCTACCCCGCAATGTGGATATAGTTGTGGGGGGTCTTATGTGGGTAGTGGAAATATTAGTGCGTGGAGATAAACAAATCCCGAACTGCAGTTAAAATCTTGAGTCCGGGACTTTAATGGGATTCGATTACGTCTAGAAAAGGCTCTAACCCTTGGCTAATAGACATCCCTCAAATGTTTGGCATCATGACATTGTAGCGTACAGGTTCCATGTCCAGGCTCAAGGCTTTCAACCTGCATCTCCCCGTTAATACTAGTGATGTGGGCTTGGTTCAGGTCTATGAGACCAGGGGAATCAACACTACCATGGGGATTGTGACAGGCTGAACAGCTATAGCCAGCTCTATTAATATGAAGATTATGGAACTTAAAGCCGTCATTACCGGTGATCTTATGCTGGTCATGACATTTAAAACATAGTTCCTGCTCATCAATACTGGCATAGGGGAAGTCACTGTATGGCGCCTTAAGAATGTGGGGCAAACTTGATCCGTGGGGGCCCTGGGGACCATAGGGATCGTCATTTCCATGACAATCAGAACAGGTAATCAGGGACTGTTCGCTCCACCCATCTTTCAAACTGGGGACACGTTGTGATAACCCAATGCTTTCTATGGGATGGAAGCTACGATTCCCTATACTGAGGAGCCTGGCAACATCATTTCCAGAATTGACATTCTGGTTTTGACCATGACATTTGTAGCAAACTTCATACTCATAATCAACCTGATCCTTCCGAAAGCCGATAGCATCAACACCTTCAACAAAAGCGAGGCTTCCATCCAGTACTGGTGAGATATTTTTTTCAGTCACTGCATGGGGATTATGACAATCACCACAGCGGACAAAACGATCATCAGCCAAACCAAAATTCCAGGGAGAATCAGTATTTGAATCATAGCCTACATCTGTGACATTGGGATTGATGCGGATGGGATGTGTGAATGGCTTTTCGAATACTTCTTCTAGATTCTGGGTGCTGGCAATTTCAGTGTCCTCATCAGACTTACCATCATGGCAAGTCAGACAAAGTGTGTTTTCATCTGCCCGGAGTAATTTTGCATTGGTTGGCAAAGTGTGGATGGAGTGGCATTGTAAGCAAGCCACTTCCTCAAGATCCGCATGCAGGGGATTCTGGGGATTCCCGTGGGTAGACAATTCCCAATTCTGCATATGGTGGCATTCCATACATATTTCAGAGCCCTTGTTTGAAACTCTCAGGAAATGACCCTTCTCATTGTTATGGGGGTCATGACAGGTGATACAACCAACCTGATTGGCACTGGTGAGCATGAGCTCTGAGGAATCATCTGGACGACTGATTTCCTTCCCAGACGTGGGAAAATTAAAGAGGTGCATGTTATAATTGGCCGGTGCCCGAACTTCAGGAGCAGTCATGTTTACCTGAGGATGTTTTTGTTCTCCACGGTGAGGGAAACTACGAGCCATTGATCCGTCATGACAGGAGAGACAATTTCTACTGCCCGGATCCAAAGTATGAACATGCTCATCTCCAGTACCTACCACTTTATTGATATCGAATCTTGGAACAGAGATTTTACGATACCACAGGGGTTCAACTGCTGTGGCCTTATTGGGCACATGACACGAACGACAAAGCGTAAAATCTACGAGCACATTATCCACCACCGAAGCATCTCTATTTATCATCAGGTTGTGTGGCGTATCAGCAATCTTGCTCTTATTCTCAAGATCCTCAACCCCCTGTCCCATCAGAGACATTGCGAGCACACAAATTAATGGAATAAACTTTAGATTCATCATAGCTGCCTCACAAAACGCATCCACACAGAGAATTTTTCATCAAAGATGGTATCGGGCTTGCCCTGAGCTTGAACTTCAAGAGCCCAATTGAAATGTTGCATATTTACCTTAATAAATGAATTCAACCAGAGGTAGTCAGGATAGATTTCGGATTGATAGCGATACATGCTGATCAAATTCAAACTGGTACCAGGAGACATATGATACGTGAAACGTGTATTCAAGTGAAGACGTAGATCACTATCATCCCCTAGATCACTGATGGCTAGATGGTCAAGTGAGGCCCTTAGTTTCCGTTTTACATATTTGAATTGAATGTTGTGCGTGAAGGCATTGCGTAAGGTATCCTCAGAAAAATCGAGGTCCGTTCCAAAATGATTCAGCAACCTGAATGTATTGGCAACTTGAACCTTTTGACCAGGCCACAAATCAACATTTAAATCCAAGCGATGATCAATATCATATCTTGGATCCTCGCTCACTCCATCTAAGCCAACAAATATTTCTCCCTCTGAATGATCACTCAAGCCAACCTTCAATTTCCGGCTCTCCAATAGTGGAATGCGTTCCTCTAATTCATAACGCATATCCAGACCAGACCCAAAGCGATAGGATTCCTTATATCCAAATTGGAATACACCGAGAGCTGAGGCTTTACTACCCAGACGCCAATGGATTCCAGCGAGATAAGCTCTCCAATGGAATTGAGGGTCCCCACTAATGGGCTTTACTTTACTCCCCTCACCTAGAAGTTGAAAGGCGATAGACTCGCTTTTTTTCCATCTATAATCAATATCATAAGCTTGTGTATTCAGGTAGCTGCCACGATAGGCTGCCTGCTGATTGTTAAAGTGTGCCCAGACAGTGGAACGGTTTGAAAGTTGATAGTTTGCACGCTGGTAAATCCGCCAGTAAGCATTTCCGCCATAGTTGTAGACAGAATTTATTGCTGTCCAGTTTAGCCCCCTGGAAGGGCTACCGTACCACTGAATAGACATGTTGGATCTGTCGTCGTCCCCGCTTGTAGCATCATTGTTAATCAAATCTTTTTCACCCCGGAAACGGAACTGAAGACCCAGGAGTTTTTGTTCTAGCTGAAGTTTAGCAAATTGGTGATCTATTGTATTGGTGTCTCGCTTGGAATTTCTGAATCCATAGGCAATTAGCAGTCGTCCGTTGTTGGGAAGACCAGAACGAAATTGAAGCCCACTGACTTGTTCCTTATGCTGCAGGCTGTCTTGAGTAATCTGCATGGGATTTCTCAATTGAGAATAGCTAAACATCTCAATGGTAGTTTGCTTATAAGGCTGAAATTGCGCTTTGGCTTGAAATTCAGGAATAAACTCAGTCATGTCGAACTGTGTGGATCCCCTGAGCAGACCCCCACCCATCAAGCTGTAGTTAAAATCCAGATAATTAAACTGCTGCTGGATTCCCCAGTTTATGCGTTCCATGTGGACTAAATTATCATCCTCACCAGAATCAGTGGTGAGCATTCCAACTCGACTTTCAACCCTACCCGAGGTAGTCAAATCAAGGGCAAATACTTGGCTATCAAGCATAAATATGCTGAGAATAGAAATCACCATTAATCCCATGAGAGGTGTTGTCTGACGTGTATAATTATCTTTCATGTCGCGGCTCACTTCTGTGCGAAATATCGAAAAATTTGCACCCTGTTATTATATGGATCAGCAACAAACAGTCGCTGCTCCTTATCTAGAAACAAATTGCGTGGCATAAGAAATTGACCCCGTTCAGTCCCTGTTTCGCCAAAATAGAAAAGCAGGGCGCCGCTGGGATCAAACATCTGGATATTTCCAAAGGCTACATCGCCGACAAACAGAGTACCATCTACTGCCAGAGCAATTCCCTTAGGAAATGCAAAACTGCCTGGCACCTGATCATAGGTACCAAAGCTGTTGATAAATTGAAAATCAGGGCCATACTGCTTCACCTTACGTGACATGCCGTCTAGTACATAGATGTTACCATTTGTGGCATCTACTGTCATGGCCAGGGGACTCTGTAAACGACTGAGGGAATGTCCACTCTGCCCCAATTGAGCCAGATACTCTCCGTCAGGTGAAAAAATGAATATTTTGTGGGCAGGTGGGTCAGCTATTAGCAACCGGTTTGAGTAGGTGTCAAAGCAGAGACCTCCCGGTCTTTGCATATCAACATGACTCATGGTCCCCAATAGATTGAACTCATAGTCCAGAACGTGGACATATCCACCCATCAAATCACTGACAAAAATCTTAGCGGAACTCGCTGCAATGGAGGTGGGGTGCAGGATTTCAGGGACACGAATCCTCTCACTGTTCAGCCATTCCCCTTCAACTTCGGTATAGATTGATATAAAACCAGATTCAGATTCAACAATGAGTAGACGTCCCTTTTCATCCACGACCATGTCAGTAGGCTGATTCAGTGTGAATTTTCTCTCTGGCCCAACAATCACACCAAGAAAACGACTAAATAGACCTGCAGGCGTGTCCTGAGCCCCCTCAATAACCTGTTCCAGGGTCAGATAGGGGTGTGGGGTATCGGCAGGGTAGTTTAAGCTCTCGCTAATTTTGCCACTTGAAGCGCACCCAACAAGTCCATACATGCACAACACAACAATGAGTGACATAGTTGTTAAGTGAGGTTGAAAAGATTTGATGACGCTCATCTTAGTATCTCTTTCTCTTAACTGGATCATGGTAGTAGTTGTATTTCCATAGTGTGCTTTCCCCATGGCAATCAGTACACAAGGTTAACTGACTGGGATTGCGCAAGAAGGAAGTAAGATCATTGCCTTCCTGTCCTTCAGAATCCGTCCCCGTAATCTTTGTTTTGTAAGACCAGGAATGGGGATTGTGACAGGTAAAGCAATCGATATGTCCAACAGTCATGCTTGGACCTGCCTCAGTAAAGAGTGGGAAGTCCAACCACTTGCCGGCTCCTCGAGCAGGAAGTGTGAGAATGCCAAATTCACGGGGATGACTATAACCTTCAACCAACTTGGCGGCAGCTGAGCCCTGTTCATTATGACAACTGAAACAATGCTTCTCATTAAAGCTAGCACCAGGAGCATCACCCCATTTTGCCAGAATACCATATTCCGTCTCAGCATTGTGAGGCGCATGGCAAAGACTACAAGCACTCTTACCTGGCTCAGTCAAATCATGATCTGTATTCAAGATAGTCACCTGCTCAGGATGACAGTCAAGGCAAAGTTTAGGCTCAGGCCAGTTCGAAATGGTGAGAAATGAATTTCTATCATCGCCCTTTAGATCAACGGTTCCAGAGGTCTCAACCGTCTTGCCCCATTTGTGGGGATCATGACAAGTGTTACAACTCAGTAAAGTTTCACCATCCTTTTTGTAGCCACGGAGATTACTTTTTGATTTAAAAGGCACACCGATGGGATGATTGTTGTGAACTACTGAAGTGGCAAAGTGTTGCCCGTCATGACAGCGTAAACATAAAACTGTATACGGATCATCTTCTGTTGATCCATCCAGAGCGTCAGTATGAGCTCCGTGACAAACGGTGCATTGTCCATGCAATGTGTTTGATTCCCTGAAAAGCTGCTGGAACCCTTCACGCGCTACACTGTGGTCAGAGTTAAACATGCTTGATTGACTGGCGTGACAAGTCACACATAACTGACCCTGAGCATCATCTGGTAAGCGCAGGAAGGAAGTATATTCAGTACCCTCTTCATTGCTGGCATTCACAGCATGCTTGTTGGAAAATTCCCATTGATGTGGATCATGGCAAGATATACAGAGCAATTTGTCACCAGCCTTGATACCGAGTGCTGGGATATTTTTTCTTAATTTTATATTTGAAACAGGGTGACCTGCATGGGTAAAGGTTTTTTTCTGACCTAAGCCATTGTCACTATGACATCCAACACAATAGGCATTCTCCCCTGCCTTTGGATCAATGTCCATAGACCACATATGCTCGGCTTGACCGTTATGGCTAACATGACAGGCAGAGCAAGGATCATGGCCGCTAAAATCAGGACCAATATCACTTGATTTATTCTTCAACGAGCTGGAAAAATCATGGTCTGTGAGCCTAATGTTAAAATAGGCTTTGTGGCACGAGGAGCAGAGTTCGCTTCGATCATTCTCAGTCACACCAGTTACAGGTTCTTTTCCATGTATGGGATGACAGGTCATGCATTCCATGCTACCATCTTTGCCCCAGAAAGTACTCTCAGGCATGGTGTTGTCAGCGGACACTTTCACCTTGATGGGATGATTTTTATGATTTTGAGCTTGATTTGAATGACAACTGAGGCATAAATCAGAATTGATTTTGTCCTTCCTCAGAAAGGGCGCCAGACCACCAGGGCGTGTGGGTTTCAAACTGTGAGGCGTGTGGCAGGTGCCGCAGTATATCTCGCCATGCTTATCAAGGGGCAAGTCTTTGATGTTGGCATGTTTCACATTCATGTTTTTTTGGTGATTATTGGAAGAGAATATCTGCCGTGAATCCATGACAGTCCCATCGTGACAGGTAAAACACATTGCTGCTGTTGGAATGCGAG
Organism: Fidelibacterota bacterium; assembly: GCA_013203185.1. GTDB lineage: Bacteria > Fidelibacterota > UBA8477 > UBA8477 > JABMPR01 > JABMPR01. The sequence goes on from JABMOS010000089.1 coordinate 18,884, forward strand.
CTGGCATACCCTGTATCTGTATTGGAGCATCTATATTGGGGAGCAATGATTTGTTGGCATCGATATTATCATGCCAGGTGACATGGCAGGTGACGCAGTCCAGGCTCACTTTGCGACCATCAGGATTGTGCTGACCTAAGGCAAAGGTCATCCACAGTCCCAGGACAACAAGGATGATGAATAATCTTTTTGTCGTGTTCATCATTTGATCCGCCAGACGCTTACTTTGCTTGCGAATGACTCAACCACCCAAAGACGATCCTGTTTATCAATATAGATCCCCATGGGAGCAGACAAAGCCAGGCTTTTGCTATCATTGGTGGCAATGCCTAGAAATTTTCCCGAGATGGAGAAGGCCTGAATTGCACCTGTATACCCATCAACCACCCACACCCGGTTTTTCGAGTCTAGAGCTACCCCTTTTGGTCTAAATATTTGTCCTCTTTCAACGCCTGGTTTGGCGATGATTTGTGGGTAACGACCGCTCGGTGAAAATGAAACGACTCTACGATTAAGGATATCTCCAATAATAATTCTATTTTCAGGTCCTGGAGCCAAAAATCCAGGATTTATAAATTCGCCAATCTTACTGCCTCTCCTGCCCCAGAAATATTTTTCTTTAAAATTATTATCCAACACAGTGATAGCATGATTCAGGCGATCCGTGATAATCATGTTGCCATCCATACCGGTAACATCCACGGGTTCAGTTTGATGATCAAGTTTCACAACCTGGCTAATGCGTCCATCCGTCTCCATTTTCAGTAGCCGTGAACGAGGCGTATCAGCAATCCACAGCGCATCATTAATCCATGCGATGCCTACTGCCTTGTAAATAGATTCTCTTTGGGGTTTAATCTCGTTTAGTTCACCACTCGCCTTGAGCTGAACCACCCTATCATTCATAGCATCTAAGACAAAGATATCACCCTTGTCATTGCCACAGATATCAGTAGGGAAATTAAAATTAGAGTCAATGACGCGAACTGGAGTGAAGCTTATTTCCTGAGCCACAAGACCCTCTACCAGGCAAGAGCATGTCACCAGGAAAACAAATAGAAGTTTGTTCAGTCTCATGGGTTTTCTCAAAATCTTATACTTACTCGAAGACCGGTGGGAAATAGAATGATTCATACTTTTCAACCATACCGACAACTGCCGAGTGCCGCATCTCATTCAACCTTTCCCCTTTAAAACCTAAGGTTTCCCAGGGGAATGTAGATGATTCTGAATGGCATTTGGAGCAAGTGAGGGCCTGTTCACCTACCAGGGCTTCGGCTTCTTTTCGAACCGCAACATCATCAACAGGCTCCCCGGTATCAACTGAGATTCGATATGCCATCAATTTTTCAGTACTGTAGGGTGTGAATATTCTGCTTTGGATGTTGCCATCATAAATGACCGGGAGAATCTTACTGATGAAATTTTCTGCCCCGGATAGCATTGCATCAGCATCCCGAGTTAATCCAAAAGGTCCCTGACGAGTAATGGAATTGTCCACACCAAAATCATACCACTCAAATTTTACTGGCCGACCTGACTGTTCGTCCATGTGACAGCTCATGCATGACAGGTATCTGGAATGCTGGTTATTGAAAGCACGAGTTCTTGAGTCTTTTTCATGTGGCCAAAGTGAATGGCAATTCAAGCAATTTTCCTGCTGCTCCATGGGCAGAAAATAGCGCTCTTTAGTCTGGTGAAAATGACTCCGCCGATTATCGTAATTATCGTAATAGGTGTTGAATTGCTGCACATAATCTGGGAAGTTTGATTCAATGAGAACCTCGCTTTCATGAGGAGTATCATGGGAAACAACTGCTTTGATGAGGGTGACTGAAATAAAGGTCCCCAAAGCTAACGCGAGGAAGCCATATAAAATTTTCAACAATGTTTTCATTTTGAAGCCTCCTCTCTGGCTTTGATTTCTTCCAGCTCGAGGGGATGTTCATGTTCCATTTCTTCTTCAGAAAGTGTTCCCTTGTACCAAACCTTGTTTGCAGGCCAGATGCGTGGGTTGAAATGAACATTATAGAAATGCCAGATAATGATTGCAAGAAGTGCCAACATAGCTTCATCACTATGGGCGATATACGCGATCTGAATCACGATACCTGGTAAAAATTTGCTAAATAGAACGGGGAACCATAATATGATGCCACTTCCTGCCATAATAAACATACCCCAGAACACTGCCCAGTAATCAAATTTCTCAATATATGAGAATTTATGAAACCTTGGACGTTCATCTGATATAAACAGGAAGTACTTCATGTTCTCAATGATGTTTCTGCCATCTCTTACATTGGGCACCAGATGCATATCAGCCAGAGAAGGTCTTCTTTTAATAAGATTGTAGCCAATATATAGAATATGAAAGGCGAAATCTAAAATCATGACAGCTGCTGCAAATCGGTGGATAACGCGGGCATTATCAATCCCGCCGGCGGCTGACATAACAACACTCCAAAATTCACTTTCAGGAAACTTGATGGGGAATCCAGTCAAGACCAATATGATAAATGGCACAAACATAAAAATGTGCTGCAATCGCTGACTGAGAGTAAAACGCGTGTAGTCTTGACTCATTTCTCTTTCCTCCGCAACCAGATATCACCAAGCCAGCGTCCAAAATCGAGAAAGATATGCGCAAAAAGTAAGGCCATGGTAGTAGCGGTTAATATGATGAATCCCCACTCTACATAGAAAAGGATGGGATTGTTTTGAGATGTAGGTTCTGAATGAATTGCAGAAGCAGCAAACTTACCAGACACATCAGAATGACAATAGCTATTAGCGCTACAGGTCTGTTGAATATTATTTGGGTGAATACTTGAATTGGGATCGTCTGCAGGAAGATTTAAGTGGTTGCGGTGACAATCCATACAATTTGCGACTTCATCCAGACCTCGTTTCAAAGCCTTGCCATGAAAATGTCTTTCATATCCCTCAACCTGTGTCAGGTTGACGTCAAACTGTTTCATATGTCCCTGATCAGCATGGCAAGATGAACATAATTCAACCACATTTATGGAAGCTTCAGCTGTCCTGTGTCCAGAATGGGAGCTCACATGCAGAATCACACCTGCAAGACCCTCTCCCTCATGGCATCGGACACAATGCTTACTGTTTTCCTGTAGTGATTCATTATTGATGACATTACGAAATTTATTGGAGTGACAGTATTTACAGTCGGGCTTGGCAGCATTTTTTTTAGCAGAATATTCAGGATTAGAACCATGGGCACTGATGGCATGTGCCTCTGACTGCTCAAGATGTGAATATCCAGTGAGGGCAAATGGTTTGGTAATATGGCAGGATTTGTAACATTCAACTTTTGCCACTTCTTCGGGGTGTGGAAATACATTGACATCGGTATGACAATCCCTACAGATGACATTTCTGTGAGTTGAATGTCTATAGGCTTCCGAAGTAACTTCGAAACTTCTAAATCCGTCTGCTGGCGTGGTAATCCCAAACAGAGCCAAACCATGGCATAAGTTGCAGTTTTCGGCATCGGCCTGTTCAGCTGTTAGCGGATAGGCAGTCAGCAGAAACAGAACCATCACTAATAATGTGGAACGTCTATAGATCGTGGCAGGCATAGCACAATTTCTCTTTTGATAGGCGTAAGAAACGCTGGTTTTCTCCATCACCCTCATAAGCCACCTGATCGGCAGCAAGGGTTCCTCGATTGTGAGTATAGTGACAGGTATTGCATTGTATAAGATTATCCTCTGAAAGGGGCAAGGTTAGCCCAAATTTTTGTTGAGTTTCATTAAATCGTTTTACTGTGGCTTTTTTGGATAATTCAATGTTTTTACCTTGGTGATTCTGTTCGTGAGAATGGAGAGAATGGCACTTGTTACAGGTTGCAGCCATATCCAACTGCATTTCTCTGGCAATGGTAGGATGATCATCTCTACTCGGTTGCTTGACATGACACTGTAAACAGGTTGAATTGTCAACACGACCATCAGCATAAACCTGTTTGTGGGGGTTCATTTTCTCATAGTCAGCTTTGCTGTGGCAATTATAACAAAAATCAATCTCCCGTTTATAGGGACCACCTCTTAAAAAAGTTCGGTTTGAGCGATCAACTTTACAGGCAACCTGGTGACAGGTCAGGCATCCTAAACTTCCCTGGACATCCAACTTGAAATTGGCAGGGATGGACATCTTTTTAGACTTGGGGTTAACGTTATTAAGGGGATGTATCAGGTCATTTACTGCAGTGGCAGAATGGCACTGAATACAGATATCCTTTTTGAGATTTTCTGCTGTTGCACCAAGTGAAACTGTATGACAAAAAGAGCAGTTCTCACTCCCATGGGGATTTTTAACATTAGGAAATGTAAGCTGCCCAAATAGAAAGCTGGTCAATAAAAGGGAGCCGAATAGAATTCGGCCCCCTCTATTTAATCGATATGAATATGTCTTATTCAAGAGTTTCAATGAATATAGACTATTCCATTGGAAAGTCAGCAGTCAAAGCAGCCCATTTGTGGCTTTCAAGCGCTGAATATATCATTGAGTTTGCACCATTCTTCAAGCTGGTAGCATCATAACCAAGAGCTGTTAACCAGGCTGTCATCATGGATGAAGTTTGACCTGTCCAGCAATAAGTAACGATTGTCTGTGAAGGATCAAGCATATCCAGACCATCGTTGGCAATTGTCAGTGTACCAGGTGTAACCTGATAAGCACCAGCAATGTGTCCGTAATGTTCCCAGTCTGATAGGGCCCAGAAGTTATTGATCTGATAGTTCTCAGGGGTTTCAACGATCGTGGTTGAAGGGGTTCCTTTGAATCCTGCAAGAATCGCATCAACACGTTCTGCAAGAATGGCAGCACCATCAGTTAGATCAGTGTCAATTACTGGATCATCCATACCTGACAACATTGCAGGGGGTGCATCTGTTGACCAGTTAGCATGATCAACGGCAAAACTGCTTGTTGCACCTGACCAGCTATCAAACTGTGCTGCCCAGCCACTCATTCCCCACTTCAGGGTTTTTGCATCTGTATAACCACTTAGACGAAGCGCTACAACAGCGTGGGCTGCTGACTGACCTGAGTAGCAAGCTACCAGAACAGGAAGATCACTCGTATTTTGGGCTTCAACAGTTGTGAGAATATCACCATAAGCACTATTTACAGCACCAGGGATATGTCCTTCAGCATATTTTTCAGCTGAACGGATATCTACAATAAAGTAGTTTGCTTCGTTTCCATTAACGGCTGAAGCAGTTGTAATCCAGTCTGCAATTACAACATCAGCATCCATATCATTATCAAGCATGTACTGTGATAATGTTTCAAACGCTACTACAGTTTCTTCATCATCAGTGTCCTCACAACTTACCATAAGTCCTAGTGATAACACCAATACCAGTACTAGTCTCCAATCAAGTTTCATTTTACCTCCTGTGGTTTAGTAAACTTGTTTTCATTTGACTCTCTACCATTCATGACAGGCAGAACAATAATTACCATCTGAAAGTCTCCCCAGGCTCGTAAGCGTATTGAAGGGAATCTCGTCACTCAGATCATCATTGGTAATATCGTTCTCCATATTTTCGTCTGTTAAATAAAGGGCCTGATTTTCTGGCCCCCAATTAGGTGCAACCGCAGCGCCGTGCATGTGGCAACTCGTATTGCAGTTTTCCGTTGTATAATCCTGACTGGAACTATTAGCCCAAGCGGTATCGACTAACGTTCTTGCAGTCCAACGTTGAATATTATGTGGGCTGGTATATTTCCAGGTCTCCATATTCGGAGTTTGTGATAAATCATTCAGATCCCAGGAACCAATACCCCAGTTTTTGAAAGCATCTGGAGAGACGGGTACGTGTCTCACAGTGATCCAGGCTGATTCAGTATGTGGATGATCCGCCTCACCATAATAGGGGTTGCGACCAATTTTAAATTGGGGATAAACACGATACTCATCTGTATTATGCTCATTGTACTCGCTCTTCCAACTCCCAGCATGACAGGTGTTACAATTATTGTACTGCTGTGAATGGCAAACAAAACAGGCTAGATCTGCTCCATCAGAGGCATCTGCGTTGGGCCAGTGCTGACGGTGATAGGCATTGTCGTCCTTATCGATTTGATGGCAATCAATACATTCAGGCAAATCAGCTACTTGATAGCGAGATGTGTACTGGGCATCAGATTCACCCTCTCCATGCATATCTTCTGTATGACAGTCAAGACATGTGTAGCCATACTCATTATGCACATCTGGTACATTTCCAGGAACACGTTCCTGGTTGGCATTCCAATCATCACCTACACGAGAACCATGACAAGCGGTACAGACATTTTCTTCACTGGGCGTTGGTAAAAATTTATGGCTATATCCCACACGCTGCTCAAGGAAACCACCACCAGCTGCATTGGGGCGACTTATATGACACTGTCCACAAGTGGTGTGACAACTATTGCAGTCTTTGGCAAAGCCGTCCTTAATATCAGAGGGACATTCTTCAAATGATTCATATCCATTTCTCAGGGCTACATGTGCTTTTTCACCCCAGAGATTGCTGTGCATACTGGTTTCGTTCCGAGCGACCTTGCCTGCATGACAACTACCACCACTACAACCCAACTCTCCTATTGCTGAAGGATCACGCATCATACCCGTATGGGCTTCACGAAAGGCCGATGTATCATCTTTCGCATCAACCAATGAAGATCCACCATGACAGCCAGCACAACCAATTGCGGCGTGAATGGGATCAATATCTGCAAACGAGTTCACACCTCGTGAGGCATTGATTCTAATTAAAACTTTATCCGTAAGTGCCAACGGCACCGCTCCGCCACCTCAGCCAGGTGCCTCAGCCCCTGCATCTGGAGGTTCCAGATTCAATGCCTCAATTACACCTGTCAAGGCAGCTCGATTGGTGTGACACCCTTCACATGTATAGTCAGTTAAATCACCGTCGCTGGTGGGATTGATGGCATCACAGCTCAAAAATGAAAAACTCCATACAAGAAGAGTAATTATCCATAGTTTTTGTATTAATCGCATTTGAATTTCACCGATAATATTTTTTTTAGATTTTCGACATTGAGGACCTGTTGGTAAACCACACAGGTTCTACAATTTTCTCCTTTGTTACGACAAGGTGTATTATCAAAATCCCAGCAGGGTCTGCAACTTCTATCTCCTGCAGGGCAAGTTTGATAGTCTTCCAGGCAACAGGGCTTCATCTCATAGCAGGGTAACATTGAAAGGATGTAACGGATTCCTGCAAAATTCAATTTATTCTCATGAATCTGTTTTTGGATACAAACAATCCATTCAATATCAGAATCTGTATAGCGCCTGTGACCAGAGTCTAGCTTGTGGGGAACGAGGAGACCCTCACGTTCATACAGCCGCAGGCTTTCCACTGAAAGATTGAGCTGATGTGCAACTTGCCGTGGTGTATAAAACACTTCACTCTGGGAAGATTGGGCTGACCGATCAGTATTTGAAATTATACTCATTAAATTTTTCTGTATTCTGAAATACTGTATTTACAAAGGCTGTGCCAAAAGACTGGTATAAGGGCTAATGACTCTCATTTGAGTCATTTATAAAGAGCTGGGACAAATAAAAACCGTGGAAAATTAATTATCGTGCATCGCACAAGCTGATTTTGTTGGGTATTTTCCAGGTAATCTAGTGGTTTCAGGCTGATCCTCTGATTTTCGAGAAGACATTCTCGCAACTGAGAGTGAAAAACAGAGCAACTATTGTGCATGACAAAAGATGGGAATCATTTGGTCCAGCTTGATTTCCGTGAATATTGGAACCGTGGAATATCTATATCATCAACAGCCAATTCAGATCACTCCTCCCTTTTTTGAGCGAGAACCTCTCCAGGTCGCTCAATCACTTCTGGGAAAGGTTATTGCCGTGAATCATGGCAATCAGTGGCTCATGGCCCGGATCATCGAAACCGAGGCTTATTGTCGCCACGAAAAAGCAAGCCATTCCTCCCTTGGATACACCGAAAAGCGCAAAGCGCTCTTCATGTCGCCAGGCACTATATATATGTATTATGCTAGAGGAGGAGATTCCATCAACTTTTCTTGCCGGGGTGCTGGCAATGCTGTCCTTATTAAATCTGGGTATCCTGTTGCCAGGGATGGTGATGGCCTGACATCAATCATTTCCATGCAGAACAATAACCCCAACCCCGATGGGAGCAAACGATCCCTGGCCAGGCTATGTGCTGGACAAACCTTACTATGTAAATCCCTGGGACTCAAAGTTCCAGATTGGGATACTCGACAATTGAAACCAGGCCTTCTTGAACTCTGGGATGATGATTACGCTCCTGGAGAAATCATTCAAACTACAAGACTAGGCATCCATCCAGAGCGAGATGCCCATTTGCCCTATCGGTTTATTGACATGCGTTTCACCCATGCTTGTACAAAAAACCCACGAAGCGTTCGAAACTTTCAGAATGGAAAAGATTACACTATCTTGCAGCCATGAAAAATAGAATTACATACTCACCCCTGATTATTCTCATCTACTTCTTGCCCCTGCTGGGAGGTCAGAAAGTGGCCCTGGAGGAGCAGCTTCAAAAACAGGGCTTGGTGAACATCCACAGCCTGGCTCCAGATATTCTGGTAGAATTGAAATACTCAACAACGGATAATTTCCTGTCTGCAGATACTTATGGCGAATTAGAGAATTGCTATCTTCAGCCCAAGGCTGCCGCAATGCTCAAACAAGCCCAGGAGCTTCTTAAGAAATCACACCCTGAACTCACCCTGCTGGTTTATGATGGTGCTCGTCCTCGCTCCATACAGCGTAAGATGTGGGCCCTGGTCGTAAATACTCCTGAGCAAGACTATGTGGCAAATCCGGATAGAGGGTCAGTCCATAACTTTGGTTCTGCCGTGGATCTCACGATTGCCACCAATGAAGGCGTCCCTTTGGATATGGGCACGCCATTTGACTATTTTGGTAAACTGGCTCAGCCCCGTCATGAGGCTTTATTCCTTGAGCAGAAAAAGCTCACCCAGGAGCACCTAAATAACCGTCATCTCTTGAGAGAAGTGATGACGCAAGCTGGCTTTCAGTCAATCAACATAGAGTGGTGGCACTTTAATGCCGTGCCTGTCAAAGTTGCCCGCTCTCAGTATATTATTATTGAATAGGGATATCTCAATGCTCCTCAAAATAAAACTGATTCTCCCTCTGATCCTTATCCTGTTAAGCGGGACGACTACCAACGGTATGTCAAAGAAGGATGGTCTCCCCCGTGATGAATTCGCCAGACGGAGGGCTATTTTTCTTGATGAATTGCGAGAGCTCAACGCCTGTGCAATTTTTCACACCGCCCCACAATACGATCGCAACCATCATGTTGAGCACCCCTATAGACAGGACTCAGATTTCTTTTATTTAACGGGCTGGCCTCTGAAAGAAGGAATATTGGTCCTTACTCCCCAGGAAAACCCAGGGGATAGTGCCGAGGTATCTCTGTTTGTGACACCTCGAAAACCAAAAATGGAAGTATGGACGGGTCCCAAAGCTGGAATTGATGAAGCCAAGGTGCTACCTGGTATCGATCAAGCATATGATTATGAGGAATTTTATACACAACTGGGGGAGATGATAAAGGGCTATGAGCGTCTGGTTATTTCTTATGGCAGCGACCCTGTTTTTGAGCATGAATTTGTGGAACACCTCGAATCTACTGCCAGCCGCCCCAGTCTGGTTCAGGAGGCTTCTGCCCTTCTAAAATCGCATCGACTGATCAAGTCTGATCATGAGATTCAATCTTTAGAAAAAGCAATTGATGTAACCAATCAAGCACTTGCAGATGCTTGGCCGGTGATTCCCACAATGAAGTTTGAGTATGAGGTGCAAGCATTCATTGAATATGGCATGGCAAAACGAGGTGCCGAACGACTTGGGTTTCCATCCATAATTGGGGCTGGCAAAAACTCTACATACCTCCACTATGAAGGCAACCATGGCGATCTCATTGTGGGAGATCTTCTATTGATTGATGTTGGAGCAGAATGGAACTACTATTCCGCCGATATCAGCCGCACCGTCCCTATCTCAGGGACGTATAGCCCGGAACAGAAAGCCATCTATCAACTGGTACTTGATGCCCAATTAGCCGCCATTGACAGAGTAATGCCAGGTGTTTCATGGAGAGAACCCCATGACACTGTCGTCGCCTTTTTAACCTCTGGCCTGGTTGATCTTGGACTGCTTGAAGGTGATCCCGCCACACTTATTCAGGAAAAAGCCTATCGTAAATATTTTATGCACGGCTCCTCCCACTGGCTGGGCCTGGATGTCCACGACGTTGGCGGCTGGGTGGGAGACAATGGCGCGGCCCATCAATTGAAAGTCGGGATGGTCCTCACTGTGGAGCCTGGAATCTATATTGGCGAGTCAGAAGATGTGGATCCCAAATGGTGGAATATTGGTGTACGCATTGAAGACGATGTGCTAGTAACACAAAAGGGACACCGCGTTTTAAGCCAGTCTATCCCAAAAACTATACAAGAGATTGAGGCTCTGATGCAGCCCTGATAGGCTGCTGATTTCTCAATAAGTTAAACGTTTGACATGCGAATAACTCCCATCTATATTGCGCGGCTTTGACAATGAAGATAGTACTGAACACATTGCCGAGAGGCAAAT
>JABMOS010000090.1 GCA_013203185.1 Fidelibacterota bacterium
AAAATCTAATTCTGAATCATTCAATCTGGGTTTGAATTATCCCTGGCTGTTCCAATGGCCTCTTGTAGCATACTTTCAGTTTGGGAGGGAAGTAATTGATGGGAATTATCAGGTCGTCCAAACTATAATTGGCCTGGGATGGGACGTTGACTGGGAACGGTCAATATATTTCAATTATGAAAAGAATGAGTCAATTATCACCCATGAGGGTTCCATACTTTATCCAGAGTGGGCTGCCAGTAAAAAGCGTTTACTTGGTCTCGGGTATCGGCAAACAAGCTTAAATGCTCAAGCTCATGAGGGGATATCATTACGAACTACTCTCTATCAGGAAATGAATTTTGAACCACAATCCATCAGGAAGGTCACATTGCGATCTGAGGCAGAATATAGGCTCCCAGGCAATTTTTATGTTTCTCAAAGATCAGACGCAACCATACAAAATCATACCCAATCCTTATCTGATCCTTCAATCCTCATGGCTTTGGGAGGCGTGAATAGTGTCCGCGGATATGAGGAAGCTTTTATCCGCGCTCCAAATACATTAAGTATGCAGAATACCCTCCACTTTACCTTGGGCAAACAGTCGCAAATCCTTGCGTTTTATGATATTGGCATGCATAATACAAATAATTCAATTGAAAATATCCAGGGCTATGGTCTTGGGGTTCAATTAAGGAGCAGAAGAGGACCAATTAGGCTTATTCTAGCTTCTCACAAAGGGATTAAATTGAGTAACAGTTTTTTCCATCTTGAATATTCCGGAGGTATTCCTTGGATCGATCGATAATCGAAAAGAAAATTTTAGACACATTTAAACGCAACCCAGGTAAATGGTACAAGCATCGCGCTATTATGAAAGCAGCGCGAATTAGTGAACATGATTACCGCACGCTGAAAATTTTATTGTTAGAGATGTATAGAAACGGCCTGGTGGATCAAAAAGGCAGGCATCAATACGCCTTCAAACCTAAGCAACCGCAGAAAACAGGTGGATTAGCAGTTACCTCAAGGGGATTCGGGTTTGTGGAGTTGAAGGATGGCAGCGAAGTCTTCGTACGAGCCCAACACATGCAACACGCCTTCCATAAAGATCTGGTGAGAGTTCAGATACTGAACAAGCAAAAAGGCGATAAACCTGAAGCCAAAATTATAGAAGTTATCCAGAGGCATCACACAGAATTTGTCGGTGTGTATCAGCAGGATCGATTTGGTGAATGGGTTATTCCAGAAGATAAACGAATCCGTGTAAGGTTTGCAGTGATTGAGGGGGAACAAGGAACTGCTCGAGACGGCCATATGGTTACCGTAGAGCTCATTCAATGGGATGAAGGACATCCAGAGCCACTTGTAAGTGTTAAAGATGTTCTTGGCTATCCTGGGGACCCAGGGGTCGATATTGCCTTAATTGTCCAACAGCATGACTTGCCTACCACCTGGACCTCAAAATCTTTGGAACAGGCTGAATCGTATTCGGAAGAGAGTGTGCAGTCAGAAATCGCAAATCGTACAGATCTGAGAGCACTCACCTGTTTCACAATTGATCCAGAGTCAGCTCAAGATTTTGATGATGCCATTTCTATTGAGAAAACTTCCAAGGGATGGAAGCTAGGTGTCCACATTGCTGATGTTTCTCACTACGTCACACCAGGGAGCCCCATCGATAGAGGTGCCAGAAAGCGTGGCTCAAGCGTCTATCTTGTTGGCACGGCTATCCACATGCTCCCGGAAAAACTGGCCTCTGATTTATGTTCTCTCAAGCCCCATATTGACAGACTCAGTATGACATGCATGATGGAGATTGGACGAGATGGTCAATTTGGCCCATCAAAGATTATGGACTCAGTCATTCACTCCAACCAGCGCTTCTCATATGAAGAAGTGGAAGCGGTGATCAATGGAAAAGACCACACGTATTCAGCGCAAATTCATGAAATGGAGAAGTTGAGAAAAGTTCTGTTCCGTGACAGAAAATCCAGGGGATCTATTGATCTTGATTTGCCTGAGCCAATTGTCATTTTGGATGAAACTGGTTTCCCCCATGATATCAAGCCATCCAAGCGCTTGACTGCGCACAGGCTGGTGGAAGAATTTATGCTGGCTGCCAATCGGGTAACTGCTGAGTTTTTAGATCAAAAATTTATTAATGCGAAACTTCCAGGAATATATCGAATCCATGAGACCCCCTCTGTTGATGATGTAAGTAAATTACAAATGATTTTGGATCGTTTAAAAATACCCCAGAAAATCAAGACACCGGTTAAGCCTAAGGACTATCAGGTTCTGGTTGAGGCTGTGAGGGAGAGCCCCTACAGGCACTTTATCGAAAAGGTGGCACTGAGATCCATGACCAAGGCCAAATACTCAGTTGAAAACCGGGGACATTTTGGATTGGCTTTCAAATCATACACCCATTTTACTTCTCCCATCAGACGCTATCCTGATTTAACAGTGCATCGTCTCCTGAAGCAATATGTGAAGAATGACAATAGCAATTTACCCACACAAATATCACTGGAAAAATTGGCAGAGCATTGTTCTCAAAGAGAGAGAGTCGCCATTGAAGCCGAGCGGGATCATATGAAAATGAAGCAACTTCAATATCTCAGTAAGCGTATTGGTCAAGAGTTTGAGGGTGTTATTTCAGGCGTACTGAATTTTGGATTCTTCGTTGAACTGGCTGAAAGCTTTGTAGATGGACTGGTCCATGCAGGAAGTCTTACAGATGATTACTATGAGTATGAGGAAAATAATTTCTCCCTTACTGGAAGACGAACCAAGAAAATGTATCGATTGGGTGATCCTGTAAAGGTGAAGGTGACATCGGTCTCCATCTCTGAAGGGCTGGCAGATTTTGAATTGATAAGCAATTAAAGCCTGTGAGGTATTCTTGACTGGTCTAACTTTATACTTGATTATTTTTGTGACCACAGGGGAGAGTGGATAATGAGAAAACAACATATAATTGGCTATTTACCAATAGCCGCAATGCTTGTCCTTACACTTGGCTCTTGTGAACGACCCAAGGAGAAGGCCATTGGGTATGATCATGTCATCACGGTTGTATGTGATGAAAGAAATTGGGAAGCCTGTGAGCCCATATTAGCTCAAACCCTGGGGAAGGTATATCAAACACCTCCCACTGAAACACTCTATACCTTTCAAAGAATCAGCCCAAACGACCTTAATGCCAACATATTAAACAAAAACTTGATGATATTGACTCGTCTTGAGGAAAAGAGTGGTGTGACGCCACAAGTTCGCTCAATGCTTCCTGATTCAACCATATCAAAAATGCGAGGGAATCCAAAAGGCTACTATCAGCAGGGTGATGCGTATGCTGTTGGGCAAGCTCTTGTTGTGGTCGTAGGAAAATCTCTTGGTGACTTGAGAAATCGTCTGGAGGTCAATCAGGATCAAATATTCAATTTTATTGAGCGCAAAATGTTTGAAAGAAACACTGCCTTCATCTACCGATCTGGTGAACAGTTCGAGCTGGCTGAAAAGTATTATGATCAATATGGGTTTTATCTTCGTATGATGCATGATTATGTGGAAATTGAGAATCGACCTAAGGATAAACTTTTGTGGATGGGTCGCGATTTCCCATACCGATGGCTTACGATTTCATGGGCAACGCCTACTGATTCAACTCTGGAATACCAGTTAAATGATTTACTGACAGCTACCTTTGGCAAAAAGTTGAAAGATGTTAGGCTGAATAAAGATTACTTGATTTCGGAATCTATCTGGTTCAAGCAATACTCCACTTATAAATACTTTGGTTTATGGGAATCAAAATCAGAAACAAAGGGTGGCCCCTTCATCGCTTATGGTTTCTATGAACCGGTAAAGGACCGGATCTATCTGGTTTCTGGAATTGTTCATGCACCAGAAAAAGCCAAGTTACCATATATCAGGCAAATGGAAACCATCATTCGAACATTCGACACTGAAATATTTGAAGTTGATTAAGGACATATGTCATTGAAGAAAAGCGTAATGATAACTGGAATTAATGGCTTACTGGGCCAAAATATTGTTCGTGAGTTTTCCAAGGACCATGACATTTATGGCCTTGATTTAACACCCAGTATTTTTGGACCATCCCAAAATATCCAGGTAAAACAAATAGATTTAAATGATACAATTGCTCTTGAGCAATATATCAAGAAGGTTCAACCAGATAGCATTGTACATACTGCAGCCTATACAAACGTTGATAGAGCTGAGGATGATCATGAAATAGCCCTTGCTGTAAACGGTAAGGTCCCTGCTGAAATCGCAAACATTTGTAAGCATTTGGATATACCGCTGGTCCACATTTCAACAGATTATGTTTTTAGCGGTGACGCTGGACCCTATAGGGAAACAGATGATCGTGATGCCCGAGGTAAGTATGCCGAGTCAAAACTTGCTGGAGAAAAGGCTGTCCTCGAATCAGGAGCAAAGGTTGCAGTTATCAGACCCAACGTCATGTATGGTAATGGGAAAGCATTGAAGAGTAGTTTTGTTGAGTGGTTGGTTACTGAATTGCGGAATGAAAGATCTGTGAGAATCGTTGATGATCAATATAACAATCCTACCTATGCACGCCGCTTGGCTTATGTCATTCGGATGATTCTTGAAAATAATGCCTGGGATATCTGGCATTTTGGATCAAAAGAGGTGGTATCGCGTTATACTTTTGCATTGAAAATTGCAGATACTTTTGGGTTGTCCTCCTCATTAATTAATGCAATTTCGACGGTTGACTTGAATCAGAGAGCTCCACGACCATTACGGAGCGGTCTAATTTGCGAAAAATTGAATAAAGAGCTGGGGATTCCTATCTTGAGGATTGATGAAGAGCTGGCTCTGCTTAAGGAAGAGATGAATGTCGCGTAACTTAACAATTATACCTACTTATAACGAAAAAGAAAACATCCTTCTTGTTATAGAGAAAGTACTTTCACTTTCAGTAAAAACAGACATTCTCATTGTTGATGATGGGTCCCCTGATGGAACCGCTGATCTGGTGAAGGAGCGTCAAAAGAATACACCTGAGTTGCATCTCATGGAAAGAGCAGGCAAACTCGGGCTTGGAACCGCATATATCGCTGGCTTCAAATATGCCATCGAACATGGATATGATACTGTGGTGCAAATGGATGGCGATTTTTCCCACGACCCTGAGGTTATTGTGACCTTTCTCAAAGAAATAGAGACCAATGATCTCATTATTGGATCTAGATATCTGAATGGGATAAGTGTTGTAAACTGGCCACTTCAGCGTCTCATGTTGAGCTATTTTGCAAGTAAGTATATTCAAATGATTACTCGAATGCCTGTGAATGACGGAACCGGTGGGTTCAAATGCTGGCGTGTTGATTTTTTGAAGCAAATGAATCTCGACAAAGTAAGAAGCAGTGGCTACTCATTTCAGGTTGAGATGAATTTTAGAGCCTGGAGAAGATCTCCTGACAGAGTCAAGGAAGTCCCAATTCTATTTGTGGATCGCACTGTGGGCCAGAGTAAAATGTCCAAGGCTATTGTGCGGGAAGCAATCTGGCGCGTGTGGTGGTTGCGTTTAATGGCTTTATTGGGAAAAATTTAAGCCTTTTCACATCGCCTGATTTTATGAAGCTCTCCATTGTTATTGTCAATTACAATGTAAAAGCCTTTTTACAGCAGGCCTTGGATAGCATCCTCAAAGCTACCCAATCTATAGAAACAGAAATATTTGTCGTAGATAACCACTCTGTTGATGGCAGCATTGAAATGCTCCAGACCCAGTTCCCCCATATCGAACTCATCCAAAATCAGGATAATCTTGGCTTTGCCAAGGCTAATAACCAAGCCCTTAAGCGAGTTAGTGGCGATTATATCTGGCTTCTCAACCCAGACACACTGGTACAGGAAGACACACCGCAACAACTAATTCAAGTTATGGAAGAAGATGAGAAGATAGGGTTGTTGGGATGTAAAATCCTCAATGATGATGGGAGTCTTCAGTTGGCCTGTCGAAGAAGCTTCCCAACACCCTGGGTAGCCTTCACAAAACTCCTTGGGCTGGCAAATATCTTCCCAAAATCAAAATGGTTTGGTCGCTACAACCTGACCCATCTTGATCCTGATGAGGCATATGAAGTTGAAGCCATAAGTGGCTCCTGCATGTTCATCCGCAAGGAAGCTTTGGAAGAAGTGGGGACTCTTGACGAAACCTTCTTTATGTATGGCGAGGACCTGGACTGGTGTTACCGGTTTGGACAATCTGGATGGAAGGTCTATTACACACCTGCAACCAGCATTATTCATTATAAAGGTGAGTCATCAAAAGTGGCATTCTGGGATACTAATACGCACTTCTATAGAGCCATGGACATATTTACCAAAAAACATTTTAAGTCATCCAGTCGATTCCCAATCCACTGGGTCCTACGCCTGGGTATATTTATTCGTTATATACTTTCTGTATTGAGCAAGATTAGTAAAAATGCAGTGGGATATGTTCTGGATCTGTCAGGGCTTTTGGCCATAACCTTAATCGCAATTTATATCAAATTCAGAACATTTGATGTGTTGAGCCAATACATATATGTCCTGCCCGTCTACCTGGGAAGCTGGTTGGCTGTAATTACCAGTCTTGGTTTGTATAGAACCTATAAATATTCTGTGAGTAGATCGGTACTGGCAGCAACCTTGGGGTTCCTAATTAATGTTACCCTTACTTACTTTTTCAAGGATTATGCCTTTTCTCGTATCGTGATGCTCATCAGTTACATGGGAGCGCTTGTATGGATCTCTGGATGGCGCATCGTGGCCTCTACTCGCCGCACTGAGAATTTTGCTCTTGGCACCCAGAAAACGCTCATTATCGGTGACTTTCAAAGTGCCAGTGACATTTTCTCCAGGCTCCTCACCAACCTGGGTCTTGGGTATACACCCATCGGTATTATAGCAACAGATAGCGACAAGCATGATGATGATAGAATTATTGGACATTTAGATGACTTGATGGCTCTGGTGGAATATCACCGTATAGATGATGTAATATTTACCTCTGACAATATAGAGCTAAGCCAGATATTTGATTATTTGCCCACGTTGAGCCAACGGGGCGTAAAGATCAAACTTGTACCAGGGAACCTATCTTTTATTGTAGGGAAGTCTGCAGTTGAGAATCTTCAGGCCGTTCAATTTGTTGATATGGACTTTAAATACTATCATACTGGGTCGAAAATTGTGAAACGGTTTGAAGATTTGATCATATCACCATTTATCTATCTCATTATGCGTCCATTTCAATCAGTTATGGTGAAGTCTAAATCTATGATTATTTC
Organism: Fidelibacterota bacterium; assembly: GCA_013203185.1. Classification (GTDB taxonomy): domain Bacteria; phylum Fidelibacterota; class UBA8477; order UBA8477; family JABMPR01; genus JABMPR01. The sequence goes on from JABMOS010000090.1 coordinate 7,323, forward strand.
AGATGTTAACATCGATGGTAAGACATATTCTAGCTTTAAAATGCCAGATGGACAGTTCTCATTTTGGAGTAATTTAAGCTTGCTTCCCCTTGTGATTCGGGGAAAGTTGAGCCTCGTCGGATCCCCAATTGATCTGATTGATAAAGGATGGGATATAAAACGTGGCATTTTCAGTCTTGAATCCGTGCGAGGGGGATCTCAACTCAGTGAAGATGAGAGGTATTCTTTATTGAACTACTATCTCCACAATCATTCAGTCCTCCTTGATTTTGAAATAATTATAAAAGCCTTCTTAGGAAAATAATATGAGTAAAACAGTATTAGAGTTCGAAAAACCAATTCATGATCTAGAGCAAAAGATTGTTGAAATGGAAATCATGTCCAGTGATTCAGATATGGATATGAAAAAGGAAATTAAGAAGCTTAGGAAAAAGCTGGTAGAGCAATCAATCAAAATTAATAAGAATCTATCTCGCTGGCAACGCGTTGAGTTGGCCAGGCATGCCGATCGTCCCCATTCACTGGACCTAATTGATCTCATGTGTGATTCATGGATAGAGCTCCACGGTGATCGCCTTTTTGGTGATGATAAAGCAATTGTGAGTGGCATTGCTCGTATAGATGATCAGCGAATGGTCATTATTGGTCAGCAAAAGGGGCGCAGCACCAAGGACAATCTTTATAGAAATTTTGGGATGCCATACCCCGAGGGCTATCGCAAGGCTTTGCGGCATATGAAATTGGCTGAAAAATATGGATTGCCTGTGGTTACTCTTGTTGATACAATTGGTGCTTATCCAGGTCTTGAAGCTGAAGAACGGGGTCAGGCAGAAGCCATTGCCAGAAATCTTTTTGAGATGAGCCACTTATCTGTGCCCATAATTGTTATTGTTATTGGAGAGGGTGCATCTGGTGGCGCATTGGGAATTGGAGTAGGTGACAGACTCATCATGCTGGAGAACACCTGGTATTCTGTTATTTCCCCTGAGGGTTGTGCATCAATTCTTTATAGAGATGCCACCCAAAAGAAAAAAGCTGCCGAGGCAATGCGAGTTACTGCAGCAGATCTTCTAGAGATGGGAATAGCTGATAAAATCATCAAGGAACCTCTAGGGGGGGCTCACCGGGACTATAAAGGCACTGCAAAGATTCTGAAAGATGTGATTCTGGAAGAGCTTGCAGCTATGCGTGAATTCTCAGTTGCTGAGATGATAGAAAAACGAATTCATAAGATTGAGAATATGGGTGCCTGGGAAGGCGAATGATCCGTTACAATTATCATTTTAAAGTCCGTTATAAAGATATAGACCAAATGGGCGTGATGTACTACTCCAGATATTACGAATATTTTGAAGCAGCTCGTACTGACATGATGCGAGAGTTGGGACTCACGTATAAAGCACTGGAAGCTGAAGGCATTATGATGCCGGTGGTCCACAGTGAATCCGATTATTTTTCGGGTCCAGGTTTCGATGACCATTTAACCTGTGTTACTGAAGTTACTGAGTGGCCAAAGGGTAAAATGGAAATCCTTTACACTCTAATCAATGAAGATGATCCAGGGAAAATATTAAATCGCGGCAAAACCATCCATGCATTCGTGAAAATGAATGGAAAAACAACCAGGATGCCTGCTTCATTAAAGCGGGTCCTCACAGAGAAGTGGAATTCAGACCAATGAGCAATGAGCTAATATTTTTTATACAGACAATAATCGGTCTTGCCATGGTCCTCATTGCATTTCGCATGGGAAAAAACTGGCTCTATGCGCTTATCGCTGTCAACTATGTGCTGGCTAATATATTTGTAACAAAAACCATAACACTTTTTGGATTTGAAGCCACTGGCGGTAATGTTCTTTATGGTGCCATATTTCTCAGTACGGATATACTATCTGAATATTATGGTAAAGCTGCAGCACGAAAGGGTGTCTTTATTGGATTAGGGGCCACATTATTTTATTTAGTGATGTCTCAATTTATGATTCTATATACGGCCAGCCCAAATGATTGGGGCGCTTCTGCTGGTATGGATACTATATTCGGATTCGCTCCTGGTATCGTTTTGGCAAGCGTGATAGCTTACCTCGTGTCTCAGCTACATGATGTATGGGCTTTTCATTTTTGGAAAGCCAAATTTGAGGGCAAAATGCTTTGGGTGAGGAATAATTTTTCCACAGCATCCAGCCAGCTAATTGATTCTATTACTTTTGCTATTCTTGCGTTCGCTGTTTTCCCAAGATTATTCCTAGATCCAGACAGTGTGCTACCCATGTCAGTAGTCTGGGAGATCGTCCTCACAACCTATATTCTTAAGCTCCTTATCGCATTTATTGATACCCCATTTATTTATTTCAGTCAGAGATTTGGACCGAAACAAGAATTGAAATAGGGGAGTCTCACTTTTCATTTGTCCTCAGATAGGGTGGGTTTATATTTGCGCGCTTTTTCAATCCGGAGACGTGGCCGAGTGGTTTAAGGCGGCGGCTTGCTAAGCCGTTGTACGTTTAGGCGTACCGTAGGTTCGAATCCTACCGTCTCCGCATTTTTGACATTGGATCTTATATTCGAACAGTAAGAATTTGTTTGATAAAAAGGGTTCGAAACGGAGCGTAGCAAAGTAAAGCGAGGGAGTGCCATGGGGACGACTCTCACCTTATCCTACCGTCTCCACGTTATTCACCTCGGATTGAGTGTGATATTGAGATACAGCTACACGGGAGGTGTAGGCTAATTGGTAAGTCAGCTGTCTTGAAAACAGCCGTCCGTGAGGACTTGGGAGTTCGAGTCTCTCCACCTCCGCTAGGCTTCATTCGAATTAAATGAGAATGAAGACTACCCCGAGCGTAGCTAAAAGCGAAGCCGGGAATAATTTATCCAAATCAATATTTTCGAATTACGCCCGAGCGGGCTAGCAACCTAAGAGCAGGTTATGTATTATGTTTATATTTTGCGTTCCCAAAAATATCCGGAGAGACACTATACTGGATTTACGACGGATATGAAGAAAAGAATACTAAAACATAATAGGGTATGATCCCCAAATTATTGGGTGTTTTTGGATATCTGACTGAGATCTAACAATGTAAATCTAAAGCGGCCAAATAATGGGTATCAGAATGACACCTATGACCCCCAGTATTATATGCAGAGGAATACCGGCTCTCATAAAATCCAGATAGCGATACCCCCCAGGGGAAAATACCATAGTATTGGTCTGATACCCATTTGGGGTCATAAAGGACAATGAAGCAGCAAACATAATAGTCATGATAAAGGGCATTGGGTCCAATCCAAGAACTGCTGCAGATTTTATGGCAAGCGGCGTCATGATGATGGCTGTTGCTGTATGAGATAGAAAAGAAGTCATAAGCATGGTAATGAAAAATAGAATCCCAATCAGGCCAACATCTCCAAATTCTGAGCTGGCAAAAGTAATTACCCCACCAATTCTCTCAGAAAGATGAATGGTATCCATGGCATCACCCAGGGGGATAAGTGCAGCGATTAAAAATATAACGGTCCAGTTAATTGATTTATATGCTTCCTGGGCAGGGACGATACCAGTTGCCATAACAAGAATGGCTCCCAGGAGAGATGCTTCCATTATTGACATGAGATTAAGAGCTGCCACAGCCACGACGATGGGGATAATGGCAACGGCCAACCACCAATATTTAATTTTGTGAAGTGTTGTATCCAGTTCTTCTAGAATGATAAAATTAGGATCTGTATTTAAAGCTGCCATTCTCGTACGTGATCCAAAAATAAGAAGCGTATCAAAATGCTTCAATTTGACATGAGCAACTTTGTCTCTCATGAGTTCACGATACCGTCGCAAAGCCAATACAAACAATCCATACCGACGACGGAAGTCAACTTCCATCAGGGATGAGCCCGCCAAGCTTGAATTGGGTGATATCATGGCCTCCATGAGAATATTTTCATTGTCAGCCAATTCATTATCATTCATCTTGATATCTGTGAGCAGCAGAACTTTTTGCTCAGCTCGAAACAGTTGAAGTTTATCTACTGAACATTGAACAAGGAGAATATCATCTTCTTTTAGAATAATATTTCGGATGTTTGTGGTGATATGATTCCCACGTCGGATGATCTCTAGCACTGTCAGCTCATAAGTTTGCCCAAGATTTAAATCTATGAATTTCCGTCCATTTAAGGGCGAATCCTTTGGTATCTTCACTTCAGTGAGATAGGTGCCCAGATGGTATTTTTTAGTTAAACCAGAAACCGGCACTCGTGAAGGTAAAATCCACTTCTGAGCAACCAGGATATAAGCAAGCGTAGCTATAACCAGTATGATGCCCAATTTACTTAGTTCAAACACACCAATATGAAATCCGGCTTCCAGGGCAATATCATTAACAATCAGATTGGTTGAGGTCCCAATAACGGTGCAGGTTCCACCAACAATAGCCGCAAAAGACAGGGGCATCATAATCTTTGAAGCACTTATTTTTAAACGATGCGATAAATCAGTGGCCACTGGAATGAGGATGGCCACCGTAGCAGTATTGTTTATAAAGGCTGAGAATATGCTTACTGAAAGCAGAAATAATGTACTTACCAGCCAATTCCGGCCATGCCCATTATTCTCCAGCCAAATAGTGAATACACGAATAAACCCTGTTTTTGTGAATGCATGGCTCAAAATGAACATAGCACCTATGGTAATGACTGCTTTATTTGAGAATCCATTGATAGCCTGATGATTATCTATGAGACCTGAGAGCAATAGCGCAGCCAACACCAAAAGAGATGTAACCTCAATTGGGAACCATTCGCGGATAAACGCGATGATGGAAACAATAAGTATTGTTGTGAAGATAATAGTCTGTGTATCTGGCATCGGTTGCATTTTAGGTCATCGCGAGGCGAATGCAAATGGAAGGTTTTATTAATAAGAAAATAATATTACTAGTGCTCTTGTGGGTTGATTCTCTGTCATATATGTATATTTTACGTCATTATGGCAGAATTTAAACTAGTTACTGAATATTCACCCAGCGGCGATCAACCTGAAGCAATCGAGGAACTTGTAGGCGGAATTAAATCTGGAGCACCCTTCCAAACTTTGCTGGGTGTAACAGGGAGTGGCAAGACCTATACAGTGGCCAATGTGATTCAGGCCGTCCAGAAACCAACCCTTATTGTTTCTCATAACAAAACCCTGGCAGCTCAATTGTATGGCGAGTTCAAATCCTTTTTTCCTGAGAATGCGGTGGAATATTTCATCTCATATTATGACTACTACCAACCAGAAGCTTACTTACCTGTAACTGATACCTTCATCGAGAAAGATATGTCGATGAACGAGGAAATAGACAAGCTACGACTAAAGGCAACCAGTGCTCTGCTTTCGCGTAAAGATGTGATTGTCGTGGCCTCAGTATCTTGTATTTATGGTTTGGGTGATCCACAGGAATACAAAAAGTCTCTGGTCATTATTAATAAGGGTCAGAGCTACAATCAACGAGATCTCATGCGTAAATTGGTTGATATCTACTATGAGCGTAATGATATGAACTTTATGCGAGGTAAATTTAGAGTTAGGGGAGACGTCCTCGAGATATTTCCCGCCTACAATGAGAATGCCATACGAATAGAGTTTTGGGGCAATCAGGTCACAGATATTATGACTATTGATCCTCTAACCGGTGAAGTTGTTACAGAGGATGATGTCTGTGTTGTCTATCCAGCAAGGCATTTTGTTACCTCTGATGAACATATTGCTAAAGCTTTACACCACATTGAAGAGGAACTTAAGGAGCAAGTCCAGGAGTTTCGCATCAATAACCAACTTCTTGAAGCTCAGCGTATCGAACAACGCACTAAATTCGATATGGAAATGCTGAGAGAAGTGGGACACTGTTCAGGTATTGAGAATTATAGCCGTCACCTCACGGGACGAAAACCGGGTGAAAGACCTTTCACCTTAATAGACTTTTTTCCTGAAGATTTTCTTTTGATAATTGATGAGTCCCATGTGACGCTCCCTCAATTCCGGGGCATGTATAATGGTGATTATTCACGAAAACGCAATCTGGTTGACTATGGCTTTCGACTGCCATCGGCCCTGGATAATAGACCTCTGAAAATTAACGAATTTGAAGATTCTATGAATCAGGTCATTTTCACAACGGCCACCCCGTCAGACTATGAGTTAGAAAAATCTGATGGTGTGGTTATTGAACAGGTGATTCGTCCCACTGGGTTGCTGGACCCAGTCATCGATTTGCGATCCAGTGACGGTCAAATTGATGATCTCATGGAAGAGATTAATAAACGTATTGAAAAAAAAGAACGTGTTTTGGTTGTCACCCTTACCAAGCGAATGTCTGAGGATTTGACTGACTATCTTACCAACTACCATTTGCGGGTTAGATATCTCCATTCAGAAATTGACAGCATCAAGCGAATTTCAATTCTGAGAGATTTACGTCTTGGTGAATTTGATGTTCTTGTGGGTATCAATCTTTTGAGAGAGGGTCTGGATCTACCTGAAGTATCTCTGGTGGCAATTATTGATGCCGATAAGGAGGGTTTTCTACGTAGCAAAACCTCTCTTATGCAGATAGCAGGCCGTGCAGCCCGACATGCCAATGGGAAAGTCATTCTTTATGCAGACAGAGTTACTGCAAGTATGCAGTACTTGATTGATACAACCCAGCAGCGCCGTGAAAGACAAATTGCCTACAACAAGGAACATGGTATTGTCCCCATTACCATTTACAAGACCAAGGAAGAAATTATGGGGATAACCGGTGTTGCAGACGCCATGCATAGTAAAGAGGAAGCAATTAAAGAAAGCCTGAAAAAATACGACACTGATTATGTCACAGGTGAGCTTCTTGATACCATGCGCCAGGATATGCTAAGAGCAGCGGAAGGTCTGGATTTTGAAAAAGCGGCTATGATCAGGGATGAAATCAAAAGAGTGGAAAATGAGATGAAACGATAATAGTATGAGCAGTTCTATGTATTTTGAAAACAATCGTACTGACACATTACAGCGGAAATTTGGAATCCTTGGTCAATCTGCAGGGGTGCAATCCATGTTGGAAACCATTGAGCAAGTGGCACCAACTGATATTTCTGTCCTCATTGCAGGTGAAAGTGGTTCTGGTAAGGAACTGGTCGCCTCTGCACTCCACAAGCATTCCAGAAGAGCACATAAGCCCTTTGTCATTGTAAACTGTGGGGCCATCCCTGCAGGCATTATAGAAAGTGAGCTTTTTGGCCATAAAAAGGGTGCTTTCACAGGGGCACAGAGTGACAGAAAGGGCTATTTCCAGGCTGCTGATGGTGGCACCATCTTTCTGGATGAGATTGGAGAAACGCCCCTTGAAACTCAAGTAAAACTGTTACGTGTCCTCGAACAGGGTGAATTTTTGCCAGTGGGCTCATCATCTTCAATGAGAGTTGATGTGCGTATCGTGGCGGCCTCAAACCGTAATCTTGAGAAAGAGGTAGACTCTGGATCATTTCGGAAAGATTTATTCTACAGACTGAAAGCCATAACCATTACGGTACCCTCATTGAGAGACAGACGTGATGATATTCCACTTCTTGCAAACAAATTTGCAGCAGACTGCGCCATTCGAAATCAGATATTGTTCAAAGGTTTCTCAGATGGCGCGTTGAAGGTGATGAGTCAACATCGCTGGCCTGGAAACATTCGTGAGCTGAAGAACTTTATTGAAAGTATGGTGATTCTAGAAAAAGGTGGTGTGATCAAGACCGAGGTTATTTACCGGTATTTGAACGCTGAATCCAGCCCCACTGAACTCAATCCATTACTTCCGGTTAAACTGGACCGAAGTGTTGATCAGGCTGAAAGAGAGCTAATTCTTCAACAGCTGTTTATGCTCCGGCGAGAAATCGCAGAGATGAAGGGGCTCATTGAGCAGGGCTTGGTTGCCAGACCAAGTGGGGATAGCAGCGGGGAAGAATATCATAATGCTCTCGAGGTTCTGCCAGATGATCCTAGCAATGAAATTCATAGTGATGAGACCCCTTCAATTCTTAATCCACAGATGTTGGGAACTCTCACAGCAGCCCAAGTTGAGAAAGAGCTCATCACTCGTAGTCTGCAACGCTTCAACTTCAACAAAAGAAAAACTGCACAAGCATTGCAAATGGCCGAGCGAACACTCTACAGAAAGATAAAAGAGTATGAAATTGTTAAAGAAAATTAGCCCACTCCTTTTTACAGTCTTAGCTATGGCTGGTTGTGGCATTTATTCATTCAAGGGGAGCATTCCAGACCATCTTCATGATGTTGAATTAATCACCTTCAAGAATTTGACTACTGAATTTGCTGTAGAAACAGATATTGAAGAGGCTCTCAACGAAAGAATGCTTAAAGAACGTTTGCTTTCTCTTTCTGCCAAAGCAGAGCCCGATTCTCATATTGAAGGAAAAATTAGCAGTATAACAGATAAACCTAATAGCTTTGATGAGAACGAAAATATTTTAGAATATCGTCTTGAATTCCGCGGAGAAGTGATCTGGTACGACCACATTCGCGAAGCAGAGATATTTAAAAAGAATTTTATGGTATTTGGGACGTATTTTAGCGAAGACGAGAATGCCACCAGAAGCGAGGCAGAAAAATTAGTACGCGAAGATGCGTATGATGAAACGATTGAAAAACTAATTGATTTTATTATAGAATCTATGACGGAAGAATGGTAGGGATGGACAAACAAGGCAAGGTTATGAAAGAATATTTTATACAAAACGCAAAAGATTTCGTAGGGGAAACTGTTACCTTAAAAGGGTGGGCATATAGCGTCCGTAAAGGTGGTAAAATCTGGTTCCTTCTCCTTAGAGATGGTACAGGTATCATGCAGTGCGTGGTGACTAAATTTGACGCTGATGAGGCTTCTTTTGATATTAAAACCCTGATTACTCAGGAATCTTCAGTCATAGTTACTGGTGAGGTAAAAGAAGAACCACGCTCGCCGGGTGGTTTTGAGATGCTGGTAAAATCCATGGAATTGGTGTCAATTGCAGATGAGTATCCTATCTCAAAAAAAGAGCATGGAACTGATTATTTAATGGATAATCGCCATCTGTGGCTACGTTCTAAGAGGCAACACGCAATCATTCGTATCCGCCATACTATTGTCAAAGCCATCCGTGATTACTTTGACGATCGTGATTTCACTTTGGTGGATACACCCATATTCCAGAAAGCTGCTACTGAGGGTACTGCGACTCTATTCGAGACGGAATATTTCGGAGAGAAAGCATATTTAACCCAGAGCGGACAGCTCTATGGCGAAGCCGGTGCTGCTGCCTTTGGAAAGATCTACTGTTTTGGTCCAACTTTCAGAGCGGAAAAGTCTAAAACACGTCGTCATTTGACTGAATTCTGGATGGTAGAGCCTGAGATGGCTTATTATGATTTGGATATGAACATGGATGTGGCAGAAGATTTTGTTTTTTATATCGTTTCCCAGGTTCTGGAGCATCGACGTGAAGAATTGGAAACGTTGGAGCGAGATATTTCCAAATTGGAAGCGATTCAAAAACCGTTCCCTCGCATATCATATACTGATGCGGTTAAGATTCTTAACGACAATGGCGTTGAGTTTGAATGGGGTGATGACTTTGGTGGTGGTGATGAAACCATTATTTCCAGTCAGTTTGAAAGTCCCGTCATGGTACACCGATATCCCTCAGCTATAAAAGCATTTTACATGAAACGGGATCCTGAAAATGATAAACAAGCCATGGCTTTAGATATGTTGGCTCCTGAGGGCTATGGTGAAATCATTGGTGGATCACAGCGTGAAGATGATATAGAAGCATTGATTGAGCGTATAGAAGCAGATGGTGCCACAGAAGAAGACTATAGCTGGTACCTGGATCTTCGTCGTTACGGCTCTTTCCCTCATTCAGGATTTGGATTAGGTGTTGAGAGGGTTGTTTCCTGGTTATGTGGATTACAACATATTCGGGAAACCATACCATTTCCAAGGACCATTACTCGACTCAATCCATGACCACTTCCAAATCTGCTAAACGAATAGCTATCATTGGTGCAAGGGACGCAAGTCCTGATGGCATCCAGTTCGCATATGATACAGGCAAACTTCTGGGTTCACAGGGAGCTATTGTCTATACAGGCGGTGGTGCTGGAATAATGGAAGCTGCCAGTCGAGGAGCAAAAGAGGGTGGTGGTATTGTAGTTGGTATTCTTAAAGATGCGGATGGTAAGGATGCTAACGAGTATATTGATGTTCCCGTGATGACCGGTATGGGGGATCTTCGCAATGGGATCATTATCCGATCTGTGCACGCAGCCATAGCAGTCGAGGGGGCCTTTGGCACCCTATCTGAAATTGCTTACACTCTTGGATATGATAAACCTTTACTAGGCTATAATAGTTGGGACATCAAAGAGGTAGAGAAAGTTGAAAATCCAGTAGATGCTGTAAACAGAATATTCGAGCTGATTGGGGATACAGATTCATGAATCATGATCTAAAATTGGTAATTGCCCAGATCAATCCAATTGTCGGAGCATTACAGGATAATGCTGAAAGTGCGCTTGCTATTATGGAGAATATGGAAAAATCAGGCAAGGATTTACTGGTTTTTCCTGAAATGTTTATTCCTGGATATCCTCCACAAGATCTCATCCTTGAAAAACATTTTGTCCTCGAAAATCAAAAGATGGTGGACAAACTCGCTGCTGCCTCTGGTGAGATGCTCACACTCATTGGTGCAATACATTATGATGGTATTGACACCTATAACGGGGTTGCCGTCCTTCAGCATGGTAAACTGGTACAATGGGTAAATAAATCACTGTTACCTACCTATGACGTTTTTGATGAATGGCGGTATTTCAAACCTGATCGCGACAATAAACCAGTCTCAATTACCTTCAGAAATGGCGAAACCCTGCGTTTGGGTATACATGTTTGTGAAGATTTATGGGATGAAAACATTGACTACAAAATATGTGATATTCTTGGAGATATGGGTGTTGATCTGTTTGTCAATCTATCAGCTTCACCCTTTGTAACCAATAAGTACGTTGAACGTAGTAGACTGATACTCAACAAGATAAAGAAATATAATAAACCATATGTTTATGTTAATTTGGTGGGTGGACAGGATCAACTTGTATTCGATGGCATGTCAATGGTTGCCAATCATAAGGCTGAGTGGGTTCATATTTGTCCACAATTCAAAGAGGGAATCTGTGAGGTAACACTCCCAGCCTCTTCAGCCACAGGTCCTTCAGTTAGGTTACCAGATATTCCTAATGAAGAACAGGTTTTCAGAGGGTTGGTCCTCGGTGTTCATGACTATTTTTCCAAAACAGGACACACCAAGGCAGTTTTGGGCTTATCTGGCGGTATTGATTCTGCTGTTACTGCGGCTATTGCTGTAGATGCTCTCGGCGCTGAGAATGTGCTAGGCATTGCCATGCCTTCAAAATATTCATCAGAGCATAGTGTTAAGGACGCTGAGCTGCTGGCTAGGAATCTCGGCATCAATTACCTGAATGTGCCTATAAGCACCATTTTCAATGGCTTCCAGGACACGTATTCTCAGATTCTTGGTGAACCCATCAGTGGACTTCCAGAGGAGAACCTCCAGGCGAGAATTCGAGGGAACATTCTCATGAGCTTTTCAAATAAAGACGGAAGTTTGCTTCTCACTACTGGCAACAAGACTGAAATTGCTCTAGGGTATTGCACACTTTATGGTGATATGTCTGGTGGATTGGCTGTGATAAGTGATATCGGTAAACGGATGGTCTACAGTCTGGCTAATTATTACAACCATATCAACCATAGTGATGTGATACCCCAAAATACAATCACTAAGGAGCCGAGCGCTGAACTTCGGGAAAATCAGGTAGATCCCTTTGACTATGAGGTGGTTGGACCCTTGGTGAATGCCATCATTGAAGAGCACTCTGACCTTTCAACTCTCATTTCCGAAGGCTGGGATGAAGATTTGGTTAAAGATCTTCTTCATAAAGTCCGCATGAACGAATATAAACGTCAGCAAATGCCCCCAGGGATCAGGGTATCATCAAAAGCATTCGGTATTGGCCGGCGTATGCCAATTGTGAACCACTACCGCCAAGACAAGTAATTTCCACAAATCTCACGATCTAAACTGCCATATCGGCATAGATATTCAACAATATACGCCTATATGGCTAGTATATGGTGTTGGCATAGGAGTTGTCCTTGTAGTGGTGCTATGAAATACGATTTGATTATTAGTAAACATATTATTGAGGTGAAACATGGGTAAAGTTATTGGTATCGATTTAGGTACCACAAATTCTTGCGTTTCTGTAATTGAGGGGAAAGACTCCATCGTAATTACAAACGCTGAAGGGGGGAGAACCACTCCTTCCGTAGTTGCATTTACAAAAGAGGGGAATCGACTGGTTGGACAACCTGCCAAAAGACAGGCTATAACCAACCCTACCAATACAATCTATTCTGTGAAAAGATTTATGGGTCGCAAATTCAGCGAAGTCGAGCGTGAAATCGTAGAAGTTCCTTATAAAGTCGTGAGTGGCCCTGGTGGCCGTAGCCAGATACAGGTAGGAGACGACTCCTACTCACCTCCAGAAATTTCTGCAATGGTGCTTCAGAAAATGAAGCAAACTGCTGAAGAATATCTAGGTGAAAAAGTCGAGGACGCTGTTATTACTGTCCCTGCATATTTCAACGATTCACAACGCCAGGCAACCAAGGACGCAGGAAAAATTGCAGGGTTGAATGTGCTTCGCATCATAAACGAACCAACTGCAGCTGCACTTGCATATGGTTTGGACAAAAAGAATGATGAGACAATTGCTGTGTTTGATCTTGGTGGTGGAACCTTTGATGTTTCAGTACTTGAACTTGGTGATGGTGTTTTCGAAGTAAAGTCGACAAATGGTGATACACACCTTGGTGGCGATGATTGGGATCAAGCTATTATTGAATGGCTGGTTGCTGAATTCAAAAAATCAGAAGGCATTGATTTATCTAAAGACGCCATGGGTATGCAGCGGCTCAAAGAAGCATCTGAAAAGGCCAAAGTTGAGCTTTCCAGCACCAGTTCTACTGAGATCAACCTGCCTTATATTACTGCTGACCAGACAGGTCCAAAGCATCTTGTCATCACACTTTCCCGTGCCAAGTTTGAAAGTTTGACAGATGATCTTTTCAAGAGACTCAAGCAACCTTGCGTGAATGCGATAAAAGATGCTGGTCTTAAAGCAAGCGATATCAATGAAGTTATCCTGGTTGGCGGTTCTACTCGAATTCCAAAAGTTCAGGAAATCGTACAGGAAATTTTCGGACAAGAACCAAACCGTGGTGTAAATCCTGATGAAGTTGTGGCCATGGGTGCCGCTATTCAGGGTGGCGTACTTTCCGGTACAGTTTCAGATGTTCTCTTGCTTGATGTAACGCCACTTTCAGTTGGTATTGAAACCCTGGGAGGTGTGTGTACTCGTCTAATTGAAAGGAACACGACCATCCCAACCAAGAAAAGTGAAACCTTCTCCACTGCTGCTGACAATCAGACACAGGTAGAAATTCATATTCTTCAAGGTGAACGCCAAATGGCTGCTGACAACAAATCATTGGGTCGATTTATTCTTGATGGTATACCACCTGCTCAACGTGGGATACCCCAGATTGAGGTTACCTTTGATATTGATGCCAACGGTATCATGTCTGTTTCCGCCAAGGATAAGGCTTCTGGCAAGGAACAATCAATTCGTATCGAGGCATCCAGTGGTTTGACTGACTCTGAGAAGGAAGAGATGATCAACGATGCTGAAAAGCATGCTGATGAAGACAACAAAGCCAGAGAGCTCATTGATACAAGAAATAGGGCAGACGCCATGATTTACTCCACTGAGAAGAACCTCGATGAGTATGGCGATAAGGTACCCGGCGAGATGCGTGCCATGATTGAGGAGAAGGTTGAGGCACTCAAATCAGCCAATGCCACTACTGATAAGGCTGCGATTGATAAAGCCATCGCCGCTCTTACTGAGATATGGAATCAGGCATCTGGCTCCATGTATGAAGCCGTGAAAGATGATGCTGAGGGTGCTACTGCTGAGGGTGCTGAACAGGCTGGTTCGAAAGCTTCTGGTGATGATGAAGTTGAAGAAGCAGACTTTGAAGTGGTTGATGAGGCTGACCCCAAAAAGTAACTAAATGATGTGGAGCAAGCACTCCTGTATCCATGCTTTAAAAGAAAATGATCAGATAACTTACGTGTTATTCTGATCATTTTCTTTTATCGGAGGACCCAAACAAACTATATCTGATATTTATTCATAGAAATACCAGGATTATAATGGTGAACCATTCTGGTTCTAAGAGGTAGAAATATGGAAAAACCTCAATAAATTCAAGGCCAAATGAAAGGGCAAATGAACAGGTGAAGAGGAGAGTTGCACAATGGATAGGAGGAGGATTGCTAAGCGCAATTAGCATTCTGATATACCTCCTTCTATTTCAAACTCATTTATTCTCCGCTCTCCTGATAAACTCAATTAATAAATATACTTTATTCCCAAGTGGTATCTCCATGAGCGGGGAAATTGAGGGCGGACTTCTTAATAAATCTATTGGGCTTCGAAAGTTATCTATCAACTTTATCCCCACAGACCATCCTCTTCTCATTGCAGATGAAGTATCTGTTCGTGGCTGGGAGTGGGATTGGTCCACGAAGGAACTCACCCTTCAAAACCTATTCATGACAGGATATTCCATTTCTTCTCAAAATGCACATGAGCTCACTAAAAATACGAGGAGGCAAAAGTCATCAGTTTCAACAATCATTCAGAATCTCAAGGCCGAAAATGGCCATGTCTCTTTCAATAGAGGCCACTTGACTCATGTCGTAGATCTACCCCTGGTGCATTCGACTGTTTGGTATATAGATGGTTTTGTGGATACGCAAATTCATTCAGCAGTAGCAATTGCCCCATCAATTGTCACTGATACGCTGGGCATAACTGGACTTGTTGGCATAGATTCGGAAGGAGAGATCAAAGTTCGTAATCTGGATCTTAGTTCGCCGACACAAAACATGAAGCTTGATCTAGTTTACAATTCTGAGGGGAGCTCATTAAGTGTGAAGGGAAATAATTTTGATCCCAACTCACTTGATAATATCACGCTACCATCCTGGATATCTGATATTCGATTGAATTACAAAGTCGATATTGTCCAAAATAAATCAGACCTACACCTATCAGGGGATGGAACAGTGCTGCTGAATGGATTTGAGATTCCCTTCCAACTCCACGATTTGCATAGCAGTCCAACAGGAGATAGTTTCGATTTATCTCTCGGTCCTAAGTTGGAGCAATTTAGAATTGTTGCAAACAGGTCCCCTTCAGGTGAACACACTGCACAGATAGATATGTTCAGGTTTAACTTTGAGCCTGTCCTGGTAAATAGTGACTTTCAATTTTCTGAACCCATTGGCCATATTTCCATTCATGGAAAAAACGCTGCATACAATATTCAGACTCGATTAGAATCCTTTATGTTTAATACTTTGCGCTTTGATACCCTCGAGTCAGATTTTGCCTATTCTGCAGCAAATGGGATGGATATTTCTCGTGGACGCATAACTCAGGCCAATAACCAACTAAACTTTAATGGAAAAGTAACAAAAGAATCCATTGATATGAATGCTGATATCGACTTTTCTGATTTTTCATTTCTTAATTTACCTGGCACAACCAACAAAATCACCGGCGATATTTCAAGTCATTTAAAAATAAATGGCACCCTTGACCAACCACGCATAGCGGGTGATATCCTGCCCAATAGTCTCTCATATGACAACAAATTAAGCTTAACCGGTCAGGGAAAAGTTGATCTTCTCATTCGCAATCGTAATCCTGTTGGTAATATTGCACTTATGGGTGAGAGTGGTTTCCTTTTTGGGGACAGCTTGCAATCCTACACTCTTCTTGGAACCATATTAAAAGATGGCTACCTCATTGAGGACTTACATCTGCAAGGTATGAATAACATGGTATCCATAAGCGGTGGTTACTATGACAAGAATATTGTGCTTAATAAACTGAATATTATTAAAGGGGACAACCAACTCAAACTCGCAGATACAGTCATAGCCAAGGGTAACCAACACGGATTATTCAACGTGCCATCCAGCGTTCTAACCTTTAATAATGGTGGCGTTTCGGTAGAAGGGACATTTTCCAAGGCTGAAGGATATGATTTGATTACGGCCTTCGAGTTAATAGACCTAGCTAGAATTTTGGATTTCTTCAAGCTCGATTCTGATTTTAGCGGCATAGCTTCTGGAACCGCAAATATTAGCGGCAGTGTGTTGGATCCAGTAGTTGATGCGAAAGCGATATTGCATCGGGGGATGACACTCGGCTATCCCAGTGATTCTGCGAATATAGATCTAAGACTTACCAGTTCAGCAGTATACAGCAACAACATAGATGCATATGCATCAGGTGGGCATTTGAATCTCGTTGGAAAATTGCCCTGGGGATACAAAGTGAGGCGTGTTGATATTTTTAATACATCTCAAAACTTTTCTATCCAGACAGAAAACTATCGTCTCAAAGATCTCAAATTTACTTCCATTGTAGGATTGCCAATATCAGGACGAGCAACTGGTTCAATCTCATTGAGGGGCACTCCCGGTGATACCAAAATGGATATACAGGTGGGCCTTACAGACGCGTCATTTGACACCCTTAAATTTTCCAAGGCGTATTCAGAAATCAGCTACGAAGGTAATCTGCTTACCTTTGACACCTTATCCATGGTTACGAACTGGGGCTATGGTTCTGGTACAGGATTTATGCCAATATCACTAGATCTGATTGCTGAGGACCGCATGTCGGTTGACTCCAGGGATATGGGACTTGATTTTGAGTTTTATCTCAATGAGATACCATTTCTATCTTCATATATTTCTTCTATCGATGCTATTCAAGGTGATTTTATAGGCAACCTCAGTTTTAGCGGGCCACTTTCTGCACCAATTCGAAATGGAAAAGTCAGGGGGCACAATGGTCGACTTGAGATTTCAGTGCTTGGCAACCCCATTACTAATATGCATGCTGAAGTGAGCTTGATTGATAATACTCTGAGTATTGATCATTTTTCTGGTCGCATGAATTTTTCAGAAGGTTCAAATTTGAATACCCAGGGAGCGGTAGGATGGCTGGCCACAAAAGCAGGAGACTTGATAGGTGTCAATGCAACTCAAAACTTCGCCGGAGATATCACTGCCAGCGGTACCATTAATTTGGAATCTTTTTTTGAACCACGATATGATATTGCTCTAAAAGCCAACGAAGTTTATTACCGAAGTACAGATGGTCTAATTGAAGCCATTGCTGATGCAGAACTAAGCTTTACCGGGCAAGATACCCTCAACGTTGAGGCAATTATCCCAGTGCTGAGAGCAGGATACTATGCCAATTTTGAATCTGAGACCTCCTATGAGGAGATCATCAGTAAAACCGACAGTAGCTTATTCAAATATAGTCTCAACACTCAATTTGCCAGTGACCTGCTTATCTCAAATGATCAAATGGAAGCTGAGTTTGAGGGTGAACTATGGTTACTCGACTATGGTGATGATATCATGAGATTTTCTGGCACACTCACAGTCTTAGATGGCGGTAAGTTCTATTATCTTGGCAATGAACTGGATCTGATTGCAGGTGAAATTATCTTTAATTCTGTAGACTTTAATCCACAGATAAATATGGAAGCAAGAATTGAGATCGACGGGCAACGGGTTAGCTTAGAATTGACGGGTGATCTTAATGAACCTGAACTGGTAATCACTCCTGATAACTCAAATATTGAGCTGTCCCAAAGTGATGTGTTGACCTATTTGACACTGAACAAAACCTTGGTAGAAGTCAGCCTCGATGAGACGGCTCTTGATCCAGTAAAAACCTATACTGAGATTCTCATGGAAAAGCAGCTTTCAAAGCTTGGACGAGAATACATCGGACTTGATCTTGTAGGAGTAGACCTGGACTCTGATTCAACAGCAAATGCCAGATTGCGCCTGGGACAAAGACTATCGAAGAATTTAATGGTAACTTATGAAGGTGCTATCCAGCCAACTGATGGTGAAACCGATTATGATTTTGGTTTTGAATACCAGATCAATAAAAATGTGTCAGTAACGAGTAAAATCAATCAGAATGGAGAAATTGAATTGAACGGGAGGCTGAAATTTACCTATTGAAATCCCATTCTTTTCGATTTCTGATTTTTCTCATTTTCTTTTCTCTGAGAATCTTCCCTCAAGATATTCAGGAAGCTCCAGAGATAGTAGACATTCAAATTATTGGTAATGCAAATATCACTAGTAAGGACCTGTTACATCAAATTCACCTCAAGGAAAAAAGATTGCTTAGTAGAGGAAGTTTTTTCAATAAACATCACCTCGCCAGAGAGATTGAGAAATTAGAAAAGTACTATACCCTTAATGGTTTTCTAGATGCTCAAATTACTGATTCTCTGTCCCTGGGTGAAGGTACAATCACCATCGTCCTTAAAGTTGATGAAGGAAAGCAATACTACCTTCGAGATGTCACCTTATCAGGGAACACCGTTTTTAGTGAACAAGACTATCTTGAGATAATTGAATTTCAGGCAGGTTCTAGTTTTAATACCTTTAAGATCCGTGAGAATCTTATTGAAATGCTCGCACTCTATCAAAACAATGGCTATCCACTTATTAATATTCAGGACAGTGTTGTTGTAGCTGATTCTGTAAGTCTGTTTATCAAAGTCAAAGAGGGTCCTGAACTGAATATTGGCAAAATCAATATTCAAGAAGTAAATCAGATTTCAAAAGGGATTATTTCCAGGGAATTGATCGTCGATTCTGGTGATGTTTTTAATCTTGCCAATATTGAAGAGTCTAAACGCCGGCTCTATGAGACCAGCTTGTTCAACAGTGTCAATATATCTCTGGGCATCGTTAATTTCGATTCAGCGACCATCGATATAGATGTGGAAGTGATTTCAGCAAAGTTTCGCGGATTCGACATGAACATGGGAATCAAACAGGGGATTCCCGAGGAATCGGAAAACGCTGATCCTGAACTGAGTGTAGGACTTTCTGGAAGCTGGTACCATAATAATTTGTTTGAAAAGAGCCGGAGAGTTCGAATAGAGACGAAAATAAGCTCATTCTATCCCTCCATATTCATACCTCAAAGGTTTAACTTTGATTTCTTTTATGTTGAGCCCTGGATATCAAAGTACCGCATTCCGCTGACCATCAATCCCTTTTTCTGGTATGTGGACATAGTGAAAGGCAATGAGGATAGTTTTAACAACCTTGCCTATGGATTGCGAGCCATCATCACCTATCGTTGGTTCAGGCGGATAAAAATCCAGTCTCTCACAGAGTGGAGTCAGTCAAAAAGTACGGGTGCCCCAGACCAAGAAGAAGATCTGTACCAGGAAGCCCGTAAGATAGGATTTAAGTTCACATGGGACCGACGAGATAATTATTTTTATCCCCATCATGGATTTAAGTTTGACATTGAGCCAGAGATGGTTGGATATTTTTTGGGCGGCGAAAATAATTACCTCCAATTGCAGACCTCATTCAGCTCATTTTGGAATCCCTTCCGAAATATTGTATTTGCTCACAATATAAATGTCGCTGTGGCCATCAAACGCGACCCTGACATTGGCATCCCATATGCCAAACGATTTTTTCTTGGGGGGAACACCAGTATTAGAGGATTTGGTCAACGGATGCTTGGGCCAACCCTTGATGGAATACCCCAAGGTGGAAATCTTAGACTTTACACAAATTTTGAATTGCGATTTCCCATCTATGCAATATTTGGAGGGAGTCTTTTTCTAGATATGGGGAATCTCTGGTCAGACCTGGATGGAGCCGCCATATCAGATTTGGAAATGGCAATTGGAGCCGGCCTCACAATTGATACACCCATTGGGCCAGCCAGAATCGATTATGGAATACCCCTGGGGTCAAAATATGCTAATAACCCTGGACAAACTCACATAGCCATAGCATACGCCTTCTAAAAAAATTATAATGCAGGGAACATGATTTCTAATGGTTCGTAGAAGATTTTGTGATTCAACTGATGCAATTAAAAAGGCTACTAATAAAGCGTTTCAAAAGGGAAGCAGAAACAAAAGGAAATGATAAAATGAAGAAAATAGTTATCCTGGGAATGTCCATCTTGAGCATGCTTGTCATCTCATGTGGAAAATCATATGATGAATATCTTACACAAGGTAGTGAGCTACAGAGCACAAAAGAATATGAAGCCTCCCTGGAATCCTACGTAAACGCTATCAAAAAAGCTGAAACCGGTAAGCAAAGAATTGCAGCAAATATTAAGGCCGGGAATCTGGCAGCCAAATATATGAAGAATCTTGATAAGGCTGATGAATTCTACATGGCAACACTGTCCGACATAAACGATTATGCAGCAGGTGATTTACGTGATCTTGCTAAGCAGGCCCTAGCTGTTCAAGCTAACAAATCCGCAGTTAAAATGTATACACTCTGGTTGGACAAGTTTTCAGGGGATCCTAATGCAGTGACAGTTAAATACGAATTCGCAGAAGTCTATCATAAAAATGTACTAGATCTTAGAAAGGCAATTGGTGTATATGAAGAAATCGTGGAGCAATATCCTGACACAGAACAAGCACCAAAGGCTTTATTCTCCATTGGATATATTTACGCCAATGAGCTAGGAGAAAATGATGCAGCCACAAAGTATTATTCTAAATTTATTGAGACGTATCCCAATCATGAAATGGCGCCATCAGTCGAATTCGAATTAAAATATCTGGGCAAATCACTGGAAGAGATTCCTGAATTGCAGCATCTACTTAGTAAGACATCTTAATTCACAGGATTAATCATCATGACATTTGATCTAACACAGCTTAATGAAAAAATTAAGGAAAAAAGCCTTTTCCTAAAAACCCTTGAAGCAGAAGCTGCAAAAGTGATAGTTGGGCAGCAGGGGATGATAAGACGCATCCTTATTGGCCTGCTATCCAATGGACATATTTTGTTGGAAGGCGTCCCAGGACTTGCTAAGACACTGACTATAAAAACGCTGGCTCAACTCATTGATACCAGTTTTAGCCGAATCCAATTTACGCCTGACCTTCTTCCCGCTGATTTGTTGGGGACATTGATCTACAATCAGAAAAATGGTGAATTCATTGTCAAAAAGGGTCCACTTTTTGGTAATATCATCCTGGCAGATGAAATCAACCGTTCACCAGCCAAAGTGCAAGCTGCTCTCCTTGAATCCATGCAGGAAAAGCAAATTACTATTGGCGATGTAACCTATAAGCTTGAAGAACCATTTCTGGTTCTGGCAACCCAGAATCCAATTGAGCAAGAGGGTACTTATCCATTGCCTGAAGCTCAGGTTGATCGCTTCATGCTTAAACTCAAGGTCGACTACCCATCTGATGAGGAAGAGTTTGAGATTATTAAACGCATGGCACATCCAACGCCAAAGTTTGATATCAAACCTGTCATCAAGAAAGCTGATATTCTTGAAGCGCGAGATGTGGTGGATGAAATCTATGTCGATGATAAAATATTTAAATATATCGTATCATTGGTTATGGCCACTAGAAATCCTGCCAAAGCAGGCTTGAACGATTTGGAAACTCTCATTGAATATGGCGCATCGCCAAGAGCCTCTATCAACCTTGCCCTAGCTGCCAAGGCCAATGCCTTTATCAACCAACGTGGCTATGTCACTCCGGATGATATTCGCGCCATTGGTATGGATGTATTGAGACATAGGGTGTTGGTGTCATACGAAGCAGAAGCCGAAGAAGTCACCAGCGAGGATATCGTTCAACGGATTTTCGAAGTCACCGAAGTTCCTTGATCAATTCTTTAGTTTTGGTGAGGATAATGTCACAGTTTTGAATTATTTCGCTGGGAATAATGTCTTTTGTTAAATCGCGATCTACTAAAAAAAGTTAGGAAAATTGAATTGAGTACACGACACCTTGTAAATGAGGTGTTTGGTGGCGAATATCATTCAGTATTTAAAGGTCGGGGCATGGAATTCGCTGAGGTGCGTGAATACACTCCTGGTGATGATATCCGTACCATTGATTGGAATGTATCAGCCCGAACAGGTGTTCCTTTTGTGAAGCTATTTGAAGAGGAACGTGAGCTAACCGTCATGATTCTTGTAGATGCATCTGCATCAGGGGCATTTGGAACCCGAGTCCAGATGAAACGGACCCTGGCTGCTGAGTTATCTGCCGTTTTAGCATTTTCTGCTGTAAAAAATAATGACAAAGTTGGCCTCATCATCTTTACTGATCGTGTGGAGAAATATATACCTCCACGCAAAGGTCGATCTCATGTCCTGCGCGTTATTCGCGAGGTGCTTGATCACCAACCGGAGCATCAGGGCACAAGTATCAACACCGCCCTTGAATTCATGAGTCGGGTAATCAGAAAACGTTCTGTAACATTTATGATATCTGATTTTCTCGATAAGGATTATGAGAAGAGTATGAAGCAAGCCAGTCGTAAACACGACATGCTATCGTTTCATTTACAAGACCCCTGGGAGATTATGCTGCCCAATCTAGGCTTGATTCAGATTCATGATGGTGAAACAGGCGAAACCTCCCTTATCAATACTGGCAAGGCCTCTTTGAGAAAAACATATGAGGCCAAATCAAAAGAGCGCATAGCCAAACTACAGGCATTTTTTAAATCAAGCGGTCTTGATTATTTAGCCATTCGTACGGACATACCCTATGTTGATCCTCTCATAAGCTTTTTTAGAAAGAGAGCGTCCAGAAGAAGATGAGACTGAGATCAATCATATTCTTGCTGAGCCTGAGTCAGCTATTTGGGCTGCAAGCTCAGTTTCAAGGTGACAGCCTAAAGGGATCCCTGGGGGAGATCATTTCATTTGGTTGGGATATTTCTCATTCTGAAGATGCCCAATTGACATTTAGTGAGATTGATTTAGATGGAACAGGCATTGAGGTTCTCCAACGGGAACTAACCAATATTGAGGGGGGATCTAGTCTAAGATTTAATACAGCAATTTATGATTCGGTGGGCTTGTACACATTCCCTTCCTCGATCGTTTTTGTCAAAGATGGATATGGACTGGATAGTTTATACCTTCATGGACCAGACCTGGAAATTACTTCTGTATTGTCACCCAGCGATACCACCTTTAGGGATATTAAGGGCATTCACAATATTAGAACCCCCATAAACCTGTACTATGTATTGATATTTGTAGTTGTGCTCATCTTGGCCTATCTGATCTATTATCTGATTAAACGCACGAAGAAATCTCATACCAATACACCTCCTCAAAAAATAATTGTCCCGCCTGAAGAAGCACACATCATTGCTTTACGCGCATTTGAATCCTTAAGAAAATCAAAATATGTTCGATTTGAGCAGTTTAAGGAATTCTATTCAGAATTAACTCGTATTCTGAAGCAGTATTATGAAAATAGATATCTTGTAGATGCACTGGAACAAACCACATCTGAATTTATTGTTACCATTAATTCCATGAGTGAGTTTGATGCTGATATGATTCGCGATACTCATGACATATTAGAAAAAGCCGATTTTATTAAATTTGCTAAAGCCAGAAGTGACGAACTTGAATCTGGCGAAGCGTTAAATCGTGCTATAGAAATTGTAAAACGTACAAAGATTGAATCTAATCGAGGAGAAGACACGTGATAGATGTACAAAATGTTACCAAGTCTTATGGCGCATTTGAAGCAGTAAAAGACGTATCCTTTACTGTGGAACAAGGGGAAATCCTTGGTTTTCTTGGACCCAATGGTGCCGGGAAGACCACAATGATGAAGATGATCACCTGCTATATGCCTCCAACTGGTGGAACAATAAGCGTGGATGGACTGGATGTAGTAAATGAGTCCATGGCTGTGAGAAAGAAAATTGGTTATTTGCCAGAATCCACACCCCTCTATGAAGAAATGGGTGTGAGAGATTATTTAAACTTTGTAGCAGATGTCCGCAAAGTTAACGGCGCTGATCGAACCCGAGCCATGGATCGAGTTATTTCAGTTACCGGACTCTCAAAAGTCATCCATAAAGATATCCATGAACTTTCTAAAGGATATCGCCAGCGGGTCGGGTTCGCCCAGGCCATCATCCATGATCCAGAAATTCTTGTTCTTGATGAACCCACCACTGGTCTGGATCCCAATCAAATCATCGAGATAAGAAATCTTATTCGAGAGCTGGGGGCAAGCAAGACAGTGATCTTCTCAACCCATATCATGCAAGAAGTCCAGGCAACCAGTGATCGGGTACTCATCATAGATCAGGGTAAGATCGCCGCTCAAGGCACCGCTGAGGAGCTTAAAGCGAGCATTGCAGGACAGATGCATCTTGATATGGTCTTGCGTGGGGCAGACAAATCAAAATTCATCGAAGTCATTGGCGGAATTGAACAGATCCACCTGGAGGATATCAAACTCCAGAAGAGCGGCGATCTTGAAGCGGCTTTAAAGGTGGATGCCGGGACAGATCTTCGTGAACAATTGTTTGATCTTGCCGTGAGCAACAACTGGAAAATACTTGAATCATCTCCATCTTCATTCACACTTGAAGATGTGTTTAGAAAATTGACCAATTAAGGGGCCTGTTCATGTCTGAAATTTTAGCCATTTATAGAAAGGAGATGAAGACATATTTTAATTCACCCATTGCCTTCATCGTTATCTCTTCATTCCTGGTAATCACCAATTGGCTCTTCTTTGATTATGGTGACTACCCATTCTTCGCAATTAACATAGCCGATATCAGGGGCATATTTGATTATGGTGCCATTGTGTTACTATTCATAGCACCTGCAGTATCCATGCGTCTGATCTCAGAAGAAAAGCACCAGGACACGCTGGAGCTATTGGTTACCATGCCCATCACTGATATGCAGATCATTATCGGGAAGTATTTATCTACCCTAGTAATTTTTGCTATTATTCTGGGTGGAACACTCATAGCACCCATATCTATCTCCTTCGTTGGCGACCTGGATTCTGGCATTGTGATTAGCAGCTATATCGGTTTTTTCTTCCTGGGCGCCACCTATCTGGCCATGGGACTCGCTGCCAGTAGCTTTACACGTAACCAGATTATTGCCTACATAGTAGGTATTGTCATCATCGCTGTATTTTTCCTGATGAATGGGATGGCTAACGGTTCCGGTCTCCTGGCAACACTTTTTGAGAACCTGAGTATCCGCTTCCATTACCAAAACTTTTTCAGGGGGGTTCTGGATACCAGAGATATCCTTTATTTCATTTCACTCATATCCGTATCCTTGCTGGTTAGTAGTACTGCGCTGGCAAGTCGGAAGAATAAATAGGAAGGACTAGAACATGAATACAAAAAATACCTGGTCCTTTACCTTCATAGTTGTTGGTGTCATCTTTGTCCTGAACCTGTTTTCCCAGCAACTTTTTATTCGATTTGATTTAACAGAAAATGAGCGCTATTCAATCAGCGACGTCACCCGCGATATTCTGGCTGACATTGATGAGCCCATTACTGTGAAGGTCTACTTCTCCGAAAATTTCCCGCGACAGCTCATTTCTGTAAAACAGTATGTCCTGGATATGCTTAATGAATACAGGGCCTACGCCGGCTCCTCCCTGGAATATGAATTCATTCCAATTTCTGGTGAGGATCAGGAGCTGGAGCAGGAAGCCATGTCCTATGGTGTCCAGCCAGTTCAAGCCAATATTACAGAAAGTGATGAAATCAAGGTCCAGAGAATCTATCTGGGTATTGTTTTCCTCTATGGCGATGAGAAAGAAGTCATTCCCTTTGCCCAGCAAATTGAACAACTTGAGTATGATATGACAGGAGCCATCAAAAAGCTTAGCCTGGGTAGTTTACCAAAAATTGGTTGGTTAACGGGCCATGGCGAACAGTCACTTGGTGAAGAGGGTGTTTCCAGAGCCACTGGCGAAATCCAGAAGAATTATGAGTTGGTGGAAATCAATTTGAGTTCTGAGGATCAGATCCCCCAGGATATCAATACTATCATTCTAGCCGGTGCTACTGCAGAATTTGATGATCAGGATCTTTACAAATTGGATCAGTATATCCTCAGGGGTGGTAAACTCGGTCTATTTTTGAATAAGAAAATTATTGACATGCAAAACCAGTATATGCCTGTCCAGGATAACAGAAGTAATCTTTTCTTTTTCCTCGAACACTTTGGTGTGAGATTCGATAATCAAATTCTCCTTGATAAGACGAACTATCAAGTTCAAGCCATGCAAAACCTTGGATTCTTACAGATCCCCGTTGCAATGGATTATCCCTTTGCTCCTCGAATTACAAATCTCAACGAAGATAACCCCATAGTCAACCGCTTGAATGAACTGGGTTTTTTCTTTGTTAATGAAGTTTCACAGGTGGGGGATACAAGCAAAGTATCATTTACACCCCTGATGTACACCTCAGACATGACAGGTTTTGCTATGCCTGATCAGCGGACACGATCCATCAATATTGCCGCAGGCCAGCAGGTTCCAGATTATATGTATCGTGAAGGAGCCAAGGTAATCTCAGCAGTTCTGGAGGGAGATCATTCTTCATGGTTTGGCAGTATGAGACCCGATTCCATTTCTTTTCCTGAAATGCATCTAGGTGAATCCATCACCTCTACGGTTATGGTTACTCTAGGAAATGCGACATTTACATCTCAGCAATTCATGGTGCCTGCAAGTCTGACCTTTCTGTTAAACACCGTTGATTGGTTGCATGATCGAAACGGATTGATATCCATACGATCAAAAAATGTCCAGCCTTCACAATTGGATGAAATGACAAATGGAAAGAGGCAATTTCTTAAATGGATAAATGTTCTCTTGGCTCCTTTCATCATCGTATTGTTTGGAGTGATACGCTGGTACATGCGAAATAAGTCTAAAATACTTGCAGGAGCTTGATGATGAAGAATAATCAAACCCTCTATGCAGCAGGCCTTCTCGGGGTTCTCGCACTACTCTATTTTTTCACTCAAACAGGTGAGATTGATACAAAAACCATCGATTCTGATATGTTTACCGTAGAGAAGGATGCAATCACTGAAGTCGAACTGAAAAACCCCAATGTTTCTCTGGTAATGACTAAGGATGAAACTGGATGGAAGTTGGATGATTATCCAGTGGATACCGTTAAAATGAATCAATTTCTGGATCTTTTCTCTGAATTGACTCCAGACAGGCTCATAACTAAAAATTCTGAAAAACATATTAACTATGAAGTGCCTAACGATGGTGTACGATTTTTAGCAAAATCGGCAGACTCAAAGGAACTACTCAATTTGGTGATTGGCAAACAAGGAGCAAATTATCAGGAAACCTTTGTTAGAGAGATTGCTAGTGATATGGTATATGCCGTTAAATCTAGTCTGTCCCAATATAAAAATAAATCCCAGAGGGATTTCTGGGATAGAAGTATTGCTCGCATTGATGTAAATCAGATCAATGAGGTTTCTTTCCTGGGTGAGATCAACTACACCCTCAAGCGGGATGGGGGAGCATGGACATATAATGGCGAACTCGTTGATTTCGACAAAACCACAGATATGCTACGACCTCTCGAAAACCTGACAGCCAGTAATTTTGCCGATATCATAGGAGCTGAGAATACACCATACCTGGAAATAAAACTTAAGTATGAAGATGGTTCCACAACCGATTTGACTTGTTACCTCAAGGACGCCAATGGCGCATTGTTACTTATTAAAGTTAGCGGGAATGATAAGATATTTGAATTTTCCAAATCTTCGCTGAATCGCTATAAAAAACAATTATCAGACTTGACTACTGATCCTCAGCCTGAGACTTGATTAAATAGATTCATAACACGTTGAAAGGGGCAGTTAATCTGCCCTTTTTTTGTATCACCCTCAAATTTGTCCACAATATTATTGCAGAATTATGAAGAATGTGTATGTTGTCATACAGATTGACATGGAAGATATGGAATGATCAAATTTTATAGGGATATCTCATGAATTCAAATCGTCGCTACAGCTTGATAGCATGGATATCGTTACTGTTTTTTGCATCAATCTCTCTAAATGCTCAGGACATCTTAGTTACATCATTTGAGACCAATACTGCTGGCACCATACATGGACAGGGGGACTGGATTCTCGAGGATGGCACAGCAAATATTACATCTACGACTGAGATGGTTCATTCCGGCTCTCAAGGATTACAATTTACTGCAGACAATCAACAACTTGTTGTCCACAATATCACTTTCCAGGGCGATGAACAGGGTGTGAGTGGCATTGTCTATCTCGATATGTTTGTAAAGATTAATTCCATGGCTATCAAAGATTTTGCCATTAGTGGATACGACCTGTTTGGCGGGGGAAGTGAAAAGCGCACATTCGTTATGGAGTTTGATACACCTGAGGGTACTTCTGGATCAGCTCAAATGTTTAATGGCGGTTCTAGACTCTACCTGGGGAACTATAATTTTGGGGAGTGGAATCGGCTAAGCGCACGTATCGACTATGTCAATGCCGGATATCAGGTTATCTACAATGGGTCAGATGCCGTATCTGGATCATTCAGGGAAACCTATACACCAACAGCATCAGGTACACGTCCTGCAGGAATTAAGGAGTATCATGGCCTTCGTTTCAATCTGGGATATGATAGTGCCACGGGGAGCGTAGACGCGGCACTAGATGATATCTATATAGGGACAACTCCCATAGCCGATGTAGAATTTCCAGAACTAATTATCACTAGAACATTAGAGTTCGAACAACCTGCAATTGGCTCAATCACAGTAACTCCTGATTTAGATGAGTATCCAGATAGCACAGAGGTGACAGCAAACTTGTGGGTTCCTGATGGCTATTTTAATTCTGGATGGACAGGTGACCTCTCAGGTACTGAACTTATGAAAACCTTTTTGATTACCAGTGATATGGAATTCAGTGCGAATGTGGCAGTGGATCCAGATAATCCACCAGTTCAATATACCGTTACCATCAATCAACCGACATATGGGACTATATCCCTTTCACCTCCAGGTGGACTCTACTATGACTATGCAAATGTTACAGCGACTCTGGATCTACCACCAAGCTTCATTAACGAAGGCTGGACTGGAGATCTTTCTGGCACAAACCTGGAAGAGACTTTTGTAGTTCATGGAAACATGACCATTGGTGCTGTAGTGATCTTGGACGAAACACCTCCCACAATCTATGAAGTTTCCTCAGCCTCTGAATTTGAGGATATCTGTGAGAGCGATGACCTGCGACCTGGAGATATTATCGAGCTCGCAGATGGACAGTACGATACAGGTGGTATTTCAATGGAAATATCTGGTACTGCCTCTGAGCCAATTATTATTCGCACGGCAAATATTGGTGGCGCTGTTCTGGCCGGCGAATCCTACTTCACATTAAGAAGATGTGAATATATCACCATTGAAGGCTTTCACTTTACTTCTGATCGTTATACTGTAGTGAAGTTAGAAGCCTGCAATAATGTTCGCATTACCAGAAATACATTCCAAATCACCGAAGCAGAAGGTGAAAATGGTAAGTGGGTATACATTGGTGGCGTGTGGGATGAGCAAGACCTGCTTAGTCACCATAATCGAGTAGATCATAACATATTCAGAGATAAACATCAATTAGGCAATTTTATTACCATAGATGGTGGTGATAATGTTTCACAGCATGATAGAATCGATCATAACTACTTCTATAAAATTGGCCCACGTCATGACAATGAGATGGAAGCAATTCGGGTAGGGTGGAGCCAGCTCTCGCTCACAGATGGGTTTACTGTCATTGAATACAATCTTTTTGAGGACTGTGATGGTGACCCTGAAATCATATCCATTAAAAGTTGCAAGGATACAGTAAGATACAATACGATTAAAAGCTCCCAGGGTACGGTCTCATTGCGACATGGAGATGGTTCTGTGGTTCATGACAATTTTTTCCTCGGGGAGGGCAAAGAAGGAACCGGGGGAGTCCGGATCTACGCTAGAAACCACAAAATCTATAATAATTATTTTTCAGATTTAACGGGATTTCGTTGGGACGCAGCCATCACGCTGACAAATGGTGATACGGATACAGGATCTCTCAGCTCACACTGGAGAATAGACAATGTGGCTATTACCCATAACACACTGGTAAATAATTATTCTAACATTGAGATCGGATACGGGCGCTCAGATAATTCATGGAGTCGTGAACCCAGGAATGTCACCATGGCAAATAATCTCGTAGTTGGGAGTCAAAAAGATCTCATCGAGATAATTAATGAACCAACAAATTTCACCTGGAGTGGCAATATCATGTACCAGGAAGGTGCATTTGGAATCGGGATGCCTGCTGAGTCAAATGAAATCAATATAGTTGATCCCTTGCTTACAAACGAAAATGTGGATAATCTTTGGTTGCTCAGTGAGACCAGTCCGGCCATAGATGCATCTCTTGTGAACTATTTGAATATTTCACAAGATGTTCAAGGGCAGGTGAGAACGGGTGTCAATGATGTTGGAGCAGATGAATATTCTATTTCAACAGTATATCGCCGTCCTCTCACCACCGAAGATGTGGGTCCAAATGCTAATGAATCGGTTTCTGTAATTCCTGAGACTCATGCAACCCCTGCGACATTTGATTTAATCAACACCTATCCAAACCCTTTTAATCCTTCAGCAACCATACAATATTCACTGTCCCAAACTTCAAAGGTTCAACTTTCTATTTATAATATTTTAGGACAGCAAGTCGAGACCTTGGTCCATGGGGTCCAAGACGCAGGTGTGTATTCCATTCAGTGGGAAGCCAATAACTATTCTGCTGGAATATACCTGGCAGTCCTCAACAATGGAATTGAATCGATAACCACAAAGATGGTCCTTATCAAATAGCTTTCTGGATCGAATCGCAATAAAAAAGGGGTAGTGATGCACTACCCCTTTTTAATGCAAATAAGTATTAACTATTCCCAGGTCACTCCGAGCAAGAGAGCCAAATCTTCAGCAAGAAAGTCTGGAAATAATCCGTTGACGGTTGGGTTGGTCCAACCACCCAGCCAATCGCTGTAGGATGTGGCGGTCCAAACAATATCTGGTGCTATATATGAGCCTGTGCGCTCTAAATAATCTATGGCAATATTCCCATCAATAGTCAATGCGCTCCCTGTCGTTATAAAACCACTCCATTGAAATGAGATTTCCGGAAAATTATAAAGTTCATCAGAATAATCTTCAATAGTGGTCTGGAATTCTGCCCACAGATCCAGTACTGCTACAGGTATATCACTGGGATTAGCTGTCATTAAATTGAAAGTCAAAAAGCCTAAAGTAACTAATGCACTCGTGTCACTGGTGCTTTCATTGTATTCAATATTGACTGAGATAGGAGTATTATTAAGACCAGCGATGAGAACCTGTGACTCCACGAAATTAATCTGCTGGGTCAAGGTTACTCGGTTGTAGTTACTGGCGGTGCTAGCACCCATGGTATAGTCTGGCAGTAGCGTTTTAGTATCCACTACTGGGTTGATGTAAAATTGTGAAATATCTATGGATGCGCTCCCTCCCACAATATCACCCCGTTCACCAGCATAAGCATATTCAACATTCGTTGCCCCAGTTAATGCATCCCTTATAGCAACAAGAGCCGTTTGTATTTGTGATGATTGTGATTGAGTAAAATCTACGAATAAATGACTCAGCTCAGTTATTTCGGCATCTATCATGCCCTGGACCAGCACAGCGCGATCTGTAGCAGACCATGCTGATGCATGCGCTTCGCTGAGCAGTGTGGCGCCATCGCTATTTAATGTGCCAAATGTGGAGCCAGGAGTTAACCCAGCTATTATGGCAGCTGAATCAGATGTGTTTAATTCATAATTATAGGCTGTCAAAGTTTTGAAGAAACCCTGGAGGCCAAATAGGGAGGTTTCCATGGCAAAAATATCAACCAGGTCTAACTGGATACCCGTACCAAGGGTGAATTCAAAATCTGAGTTGTCATCAATAGAATCCAGGGATGCCAGACCGGCATTCACCATGGGCAAAAAGACTTCATTTATTTGAGCCTGGAATTCATTAAAAATATCCAAAGATTCAAACTGTAAACGGGCAAAGGAAAGCGGGGTTTCAAAGTATGTGGCAATCATTCCATTTACTCTAGGAATGGAGAGTGGCAAGCCAAAGCCATATCCCACAGGATTTGATAAGACAGATGCATCACGAAAAGGTGAATATACTTTTACACTAGAACCGAAGATGTCATTCATCATAGTATTTTGGGAGAGAATGAGAAGATTGGTAAGACCCAGACCTAAATGGGCATCCGAATTTCTCCAATCTAAATCAGAGGCTTGCAGATAAAAATCTTGTGCTTCACTGAGATCGATACTATTGAGGATGGTTTGAGCTGAATCAGGATCTGCTGCTAGCAATCCCCCGAGTAATGGGAGCAAGGATGCATTTGCATTGGAGACAAGGACGATGGCTGCTGCAGAATCCTCTGGAGACACATCATTGTCATTATTGATGTCTTCACAATTGGTAAAAAACAGGGTCATTACACTTATTGATAATACAAGATGTAGTAAATTACTTTTCATTTTGTTCCCCTTCCGAGGTTAAAGGTGTTCATGCCGTGAAGATAAATTATCATATTGAAATACTAATTGAGCTTGAACACATCGGTTATAGCATGTGATATACATCCTTTTTTAACAAATAGCCAGATGAATGACACCTTCAGCCTTCTGCCTAATTACTCTCCCTGTGTACAATCGTGGCAGCAGCCTGCTGTGTTGGGAATATAATCATATCCGCAATTTGGACATGGGGCGGTCTGGAAGCTGCAAAGACCACAGCTTCAGCAATATCTTCTGCTACCAAGGCTTCAAGCCCTTGATAAACGGCCTCGGCCTTTTTTGAATCTCCTTTAAATCTGACGAGACTGAATTCGGTGTCCACGAGTCCAGGTGAGATAGCAGTCACTCGGAGGGGAGTAGAGACAACATCCATTCTAAGGCTTTTTGTCAGAGCATCTACAGCATGTTTGCTGGCGCAGTAGATACTTCCTCCTGGATATGCCTCATGACCTGCAATAGAAGATATATTAATCACGTGTCCCTGCCCTTTTGCCACCATATCTGGAACAACTGTTCGAATCATATTTAATACACCTTTGACATTGGTATCCAACATAACATCTACATCGTCCCCAGGCGTTTCATGTGCCTTTTCGACACCGAGAACAAGTCCTGCATTATTTACCAGGACATCAATATTCTTGAATGAATCAGGTAAATTGGAGATCAGGCTTTCGACAGAAGATCCATCTCTGACGTCGAGACCTTTTACATACACCTCAATATCATATTCCTTCTGGAGACTTGTGGCCAACTCACGCAATCTTTCGACCCGTCTAGCAGTCAGTATCAAATTGGCACCTTGCTGAGCGAACAGGAGAGCACATGCCTGGCCAATTCCAGCGCTGGCACCAGTTATTAATATGTTTTTACCTTCTAGGCGATTTATCACAGCGTTGTTTCCTTATGCGAGTTATTAACCAGTAACAATATGAGCACACTACAAAATAGACCTGGATAGAATGGCTCAAGCCCCCAAAAGTAATTCCATTCATCTATTTTTCCAAAAAGGAACCAGAGCAGGGCCACGAGAGGTGGAATAGTTAGATTCAGCAATGCTGCATGACTGGACAGTGGTTTTCTAAATATGCTCAGAAGGGTTGGCATGAGCAAAGCCGGGATAGCGATGGAACTAAAAGTGTACCATAAATCAATGACAGATGGAATCCAAATGGCCGTAAATATGCCAATTATTAAAACTACCCCCATGCTGGCTTTAATGAGAGCATTGACTGAGTAATCTTTAAATGGTGTGTAGGTAGAAACGATATCCTTGCCCAGGGTAATTCCAGAAACCAATGTATTGCTGTCCAAGGTTGACATGACTGTGGCCAAGATCCCTACATAAAACATTCCTTTTAGACCAACAGGTAAAACTGAATCTGCCAATACCAGAAAAGCCTGTGAAGGAACTGTGTCAGGAGGAAGAAACGAAAACGCATAGAGTCCAGTGAGGGTAGTCATCAAGTCAAAAATGAACCAGAACAAAACTGCCCAGAGAATACCGCGTTTTGCAATTCCTTGCGTGGTGGTCGAATAGACCCTTTGATGGAATCCAGGGTCAACAAGTGTCCAGGAGCCAATAAAGAACCAGACCAGTATATAACCAAGACTTCGCCCACCCGTAAGGGATGTATGCGACTCTGGTAGGGATTGCCACAGCTCAATGGGGTTCATATAACTTCCACCCAGAACCAGGAGAATAATTGCGAATCCTGCAAACATAAGCACAAATTGAAGTTTATCGGTTTTAATAACGGAGGTCAAACCTCCGTTGAGTATGTAGAATAGGGAGAACAATGCCCCAACGATAATGGCAATAACCAGATTCATACCAAGAAAAAAGTTCAGAATCAATCCCAGGGTCAAGATGTATGGTGCAGGGCTGGCCAGCAGTAGGACCCAGACAGAAGCAAGTCTACCAGCATTTTTGCCGTAATCGGAAGCCAAAATTTCAGGAAGTGAATTTACCTCCAGGGACCGCGCCCTTTTTGCCACTAGCAATGCGAATGCAATTCCAAAAACATAATAGGGAAGTCCAAAAATCACCCAGTTGGATATGCCATATGTGGTGCTGTACTCACTGACACCAAGAATTCCACCATACCAGGTAGATACCAATGTCATTACAAAAGCCGGCAGGGTGAGCTTGCGGCCCATGACCATGTAGTTACTACTTGAATCAGCTCGTGTTTTATATACTCCGACGAAAAGTACTGAGATGAAATAGACTAAAATGAGAGAAATATCAATTAGATGTAGATTCATAGGTTAATCGTGTTAGTTACTGATACACAGCGATATAGGCATACCCTAATTGAATGGATAAGGTAGGGTTATCCTTAACAGCTTGATTGCTTTGGCTTATAAAGGATGCTGAGTAATCCAGTCCTTGAATTTCCCACTTAAGACCCTCTGACTTCAACCCAGAAAAATCAGCAATGGGCAAAATACTGAGTGTAGAACCCTTCTTGACCGGCAGGTCGAAGATACATTGTGGCGTTATTCTCTGGATAATTTCAAATTCAAACTCTTCGATGTCAGAAATTTCATTTTTAAAAAGGACCTTGACTGAATCATCCATAGAAGCACAGATATGTAAATTGTTGAGGAAATGATCAGATCTTGCACCTCCAGCGCCAAGTAATGTGATTGACTTTATTGAGTATAAATCAAAAACATAGCTGAGAGTCTTTTGTAGGTCTGTGAGGTTCTGATCTGGAAATGAAACAATCTCAACATCATCAATCATCCTCAGATCGGTAGAATCCATATCCCCAAGGACAATATCTGGTTGAAGTTTATACATTCGAAATGCATTCAATCCACCATCAACTGCCAGGACAAGATCCGCCAATATAATTTCAGTTTTAAGCAATGATTTGCTTGGGGGGTTTCCAGCAAGGACAATTAAGATATTCATATCAATTAATACTTAAAGTAGCTGTTTCCAACAAACTCTCGCAAAATTGATGTGCCAGGAACATGCCTATCTGGTATTGTGTGAAAAAGAGAGAGCAGGGTGATGAGTCTTTCCCTGATTGTATTTTTGGATGCTGCCTTTAATAGAGGGAGTGCATATCTCTTAAGGACGGCTAATTCATAAATGAGTGCAGAGTTAAACATCATATCAGCTTGTTCCTGAAACGGAAAGATATTCCTTAATTCACCATGTCGAACTGAATTCCATCTCCCAATGGTATCGTCTGCGCTGTATCCACGATATTTATGATCTCTGACAATCCTGCGAATCAACCGTCCATCTGAAGTTGAGACAGGATGGGTATTATCAATGTTAAGCTGTGTTAATGCACTGATATATACCCTATAATAAGTCTCAGGCGTCATGCCATCATTAATGAGAGGGTTTAGTCCATGAATACCTTCAAAGATGAGCACTTCATCAGGACCTAATGCCATCGTGTCTTTATGGATCTCTTGCTGACCATCTACAAAGTTATAGCTACGCTTATTGACTGCCTCACCACTTACCAGTTGACTTAATTCTCTTTGCAAGGCGTCAAGATCAAGACAACTCACGTTCTCGAAATCCAGTGTGCCATCTGCTTCAGGGGGAATTTTATCCCTATCTAGAAAATAATTATCCATTGAGAGGTATTTTGACTGTATCCCATTAACTGCCAGATGGATGGCAAGCCGCTTCGTAAATGTTGTTTTGCCAGAAGAGGAGGGACCTGCAACAAAAATCACCCGAGTCGACTGGCGATTGCTAATATTATCTGCAAGTGCAGCAATTCGTTTTTCGTGAAGCCCTTCAGCAACCCAGATGACTTGCTTAAAACCCTTTTCCATTATCTGTTTATTAAGATCGGTGATGGATGAAACCTTGAGGATTCTACCCCATTTTTCGTGCTCCTTCATCATGCCAAAGAGTTTTGGTGAATCAGAATATTCACTGAGTTCATTGCCGTTCTCACCTATTCTAAGTAGGAATCCTCGATCATAAGGGAGGAGTTCAAATCTAGGAAGCGTTGAAAGATCAAGATTTGTGAATTCATAGGAGGCTGAGATATGATTGGTCAGCATGAGGACTGGGGGGCGTACAGTAGTTAACCTGGGTGCTAACAGGTGTTTCCAATCCTCAGGTTTGGCTGCCCTTATCTTTATATGCCTGGAGTCAACCTGAAGGTTATGCATTACACGAGCAATATCATTTAACTCATCCACAGATATGTTTTTCTGCTCTTTTAGAATACAGAAATATCCATCCCCAAATGAATGGTCTATGATGAGGGTTCTCTGACTACCATAAATGGTCTTAATGGCAGCCGACATGAGGAATATTACTGCCCTTGTTTTGTGCCGGTATGATTCAAACTGATTGCTCATCTCTCGCCAGTCTTTTTAATAATATGATATCCGAATTGTGTCGAAACGGGTTTAGATGCTCTTCCTCGTCCCATTTTACGGACGGCTTCCTCAAAGGGTTTCACCATCTGACCTGTGCCGAACCATCCCAGGTCACCACCTTTTGATTTGCTGGGACAAGTCGAATATTCTTTGGCGAGCTGCTCGAAGCGGACTCCCTTTTGCAGCTTTTTAAAAATATCCTCAGCTAAACTTCTATTTTTGACCAGTATATGGCTGGCTCTCCACTCCACTTTATCTCCTTTTCAATGTCATGTTATGACAGAGCTCAAGATAGAGAATTCGATCTATGAATCAAGGAAACCATGTATTTACGCGAGGAATTCTTGAATATCTGTTAACACCTTTGTCACCAACAAGACATTCACGCGTAAGGATGGAACCTATACTATTTCATCAACAGGGACTCTAGATAATTGGTCCTGAATATATAATAGTGGAGGTATATATGAGATTCTTTGCTCCTTTGCTCCTGACCGTTTTCATCATTGGGTGTCAAGAAAGTAGTGTAACTGACGGGGTCTCTGACCTGACATGGACCATTGACACTAAATTTATTCGTCAGGGCTGTTATGATGGTAAAGATTGCATTCCCAGTCTTGAAGTGCCAAATAAGTCTCACGTAGATGGCTCAAATTTAGGATTTCTAGATGATGAAGATCTGGTGGTGGGAATATGGAATGGTTCAGAACACATCGCATACCCACATGCTATCCTGAACTGGCACGAAATCGTCAATGAATCGGGCTATAGCATATCCTACTGCCCGCTCACTGGAAGCGCCATTCATTTGTCTACATCAGTAGAATATGGTGTATCAGGATTATTGTTTAACAGCAATCTTATTATGTACGACCGTGAGACAGATAGTTATTGGCCACAGATGCTGCTGCGGTCTGCAGCGGGAGATCGTTCAGGAGGGGAATTACACTTAAACAATCTTGTGGAAACAACCTGGGGCACCTGGAAATCCCTTTTTCCAGAAACCCAGGTCCTGAATTCTGATACGGATTATTCCCGAAACTACAGCCGTTATCCGTATGGTAATTATCGTACGTGCAACTCTCTCGCTTGTGGAGATTACATTTATTTTCCTCTGGCCAATGAAGATGAGCGTTTACCAGCGAAAAATCGTGTCTTGACCATCATTGATGAAGATCAAGTGAAAGCCATAGACATTGATTCATATCCCGATCCTCAAATCCTGAGTGTTGACGTAGGGAATTCATTGTATAGAGTTGTGATTTCTGGCCGAGATAATATTGCAGTGGCTTTTGAAACGACTCGGGAACTCACTATATCAAAGTGGGATATCTCAGCGGGGGAGATCATTCTAAATCAATCTGATACAGGGAAGGAATGGGATATCACGGGTCAATTGATGGTCAACCCAGTGGCCTCAGAGCGTCTTGTTGCAGGAAATGCATACATAGCATATTGGTTTTCTGTCGCGGCTTTTTACCCAGATGTTGAGATTGTTTCTGGATGATCAGAGTCGTGATCATAAGCGCCCTACTGACAACATTTTCCTTTGGTCAGGTATGTTGTTCCCCTGTAGGTAGTGGACAGGCTGGAGGTGGTGCGTCAATGAATAATTGGATCGCACAGTGGCCAAATACACTAATGGGTGGCAAGAATTGGCATTGGATGTCTAATACCCAGATTACTCACAGAGGACCAGCAGGAAACATCAACTATGGACCTCAACTCAATACATTTGTTGAAGTGTCACGCTCCGCTGGCATGAGAAATGTGCTCTTTGTAAACGGTTATGGGGGAGTCGGCTCCCTTTCCGAAAGCGTCACATACCTTGAGAGCTCAACGATTTCCTATTCAAGTGGTTTTTCAGCAGGGATAAGACGTGCTTTAGGTGATAGAGGTAGGTCCTATGCACAGTTGATGCTCAAGCTACCAGGTGAAATACAATATCTCAATGAAGATTTCCCGTTTGATTCCGAAGAAGGAATCTCCTTGAGTGTCCTCGTCCTGCATAGGATTCCCATGCCCTGGGCTAAAATAAGCCCGGAATTCTTGAGTGACCTTTCTACAAGTGCCCTATATGAGAAAAACACTGTTGTACGTGATAATATTCTAAGCGATCATCGGTCCTTGGTTCATATCTCTTCTGCCATCCATTCGGCTTTTCCATTATTCTTAGCGCCGTTCATTCAGTTGAAGGCAGAACAACTGCTTGCTCCACCATCCATATGGACAAATGATCGGGAATCACGCATCCTGGCTTCTACTGTGGCGGGTATAGATCTAGCTATATCAACACCTTACTGGGAAAAGATTAAAGTGAGGATAGCCTTGCCGCTCATGGCTTGGTCTTCATCAAACGGGTTCCCTGATGGGTCACAACCTGCTCCATATCTTATGCTCGCTGTAAACACTTCAGGGATATTCACTGGGAATGACATCTAGTTGGATTATTTCCTTTAATCCACATGCCGTTACCTCATAAGTGCTCTCACTTTTAACCTGAGTCCTGTTGCAATGATTTGCTGCATACATTATACTGAAACATAAAATTATCATTAAAGGGGCTTGAGCATATATGGCATATATAGAATATGTTGATCCATACGAAATTCCTGCGGGGAATCGAGTGAATGATTCTGATCATATCCTACGAATCCACGGAGTACACAGTGAAACCATGCAGTATCATTATTCGCTATACAAAGAGTTAATGTATAGCAAAGGTCCGCTATCTCGTATTCAAAGAGAGATGATTGCTGTAGCCGTTTCTGCAATCAATGAGTGTCATTACTGAATTGAACATCACGGGGCGGGACTCCGCAGACTTTTATCAGCCAAAAAAGTGTCTTCTCAGAATCAGGATTCCTTCATAGAAGCACTTGCCCAGGCTGGAGATCATGAAGCTTTTACTCTCCAGGATAAAGCAATTCTACAATATGCTGTCAAATTGACTAAAACGCCGGCAGATATGGGGAAACTTGATGTGGAGGTGTTACGATCACGAGGTTTGAATGATCGGGCTATTCATGATGTTTGTGCAATAACAGCATATTTTGGATTTGTGAATCGAATTGCCGACGGGTTAGGGGTTGAGTTGGAGCCACGGTTTGACGCGGATTGACACTATTCAAAAAAATATCTCAACCAATTAATTAAAACAAAAAAGACCCCTAAACTTCAGGGGCCTTTTGTACACCAGCCAGGAGTCGAACCCGGAACCTTCTGGTCCGTAGCCAAACGCTCTATCCAATTGAGCTACTGGTGCATGTCAAAATAAAGATCAAAGTCTTTATCATTGTAGCGCGTAGGGGAGTCGAACCCCTGTTACCGGCGTGAGAGGCCAGCGTCCTAGACCACTAGACGAACGCGCCAAATTAT